>JAPHTA010000115.1 GCA_026196475.1 Sedimenticola sp. | reverse complement strand
TACTACGACTATCGCTTCAACCTGGTTGCGGTCCGGGAGACTCTGAACCTGGAGCAGCAGGCGGCGATTGTGCTGCATGAGTTGCGGCATCTCTTTCACGTGGAGAGAGGTTTCCGTCTGATGCTGGAGTATTCCCGGGACGAGATGGTGCGCATGACCTTCGCGGTGGAGGCGGAGGTACAGGCCTTCTCGGCCCTGTTTGCCTGGCGCCTGCGTAGCGCGGGCGACGAAAGGTTGTGGCTCACGCTGCTGGGATTCGGGCGTTACGCCGATATAGCCCGCCAGTTCCAGCGGGTGATGGAACAGTCAGGCGACGAACTGGCGGCGGCGAAGGCGGCCTTTGATCAGTGGTACCGGTCGGATTGGCGGATTACCGGCTACTTCAGGGGGTGTACCACCGGTTACCTTGACCTGTTGAAGGAGACCCGGCTGATCGAGCGCTACGACAGCCTGCCGGAGAGCTTTTTCGACCGACTGTGTGAACTGCCTGACGGGCGCAACTACGGCTGTCACGAGAGCAAAGAGATCGGGGTGACAAGTCGCCACCCCTGAGCCGTTCCGGTCAGGCCGTTGCGGCCTGCTCCTGTTCCCTCTTGCACTCCACGAACACCGGGCTGGGACAGCGCTGGCATAGCTTGTGATCGAGTTTGTTGTAGATGGCGCTGATGGCATCCGACTTCTTGTCGAAGAAGTACCGGGCGCCCATCCGCTTCAGGTAACCACCCTCGGCCAGGAACTCCCACAGCTCGTCCTTCAGTCCGTAGACGTAGAGCCCGCCGCCAGCAGCCTTGAGTCGATCCGCTTCCTGCAGCAGCATCTCGGCCCCGGCCATATCGATATAGTTGATGCGGGAGGCGACCAGCAGGACGTGCCTGATCCCGGTGCCGGCAGTCATCGTCTGCAGCTTCAGTTGCAGGTAACTGATGGAACCAAAGTAGATGGAGCGATCCACTCGCACCACCTTGAGCTGCCCGCACTCGTGCAGTGGCTTGGTCTCGATGTCGGTGAAGGTGCGCTGTTTCTGGGCCACGTCCGGTGCCAGGGTGGTGAGCCTGGGCTTGGAGGTCTTGGCCAGAAAGATCACCAGGGACAGCAGCACACCAATGTAGATGGCAAACTCCAATTCCAGGAACAGGGTCGAGATGAAGGTGACCAGGAAGATTGCTGATTCCGAGCGGCTGGTATGGAAGATCGCCTTGATGTGGTGCATGTCCACCAGGTTGTACGCCACCAGCAGGATGACACCGCCCATTGCTGCAACCGGGAGATAGGCGGTCAGGGGTGCTACCAGGAGCACGATCACCATCAGGATCAGGGCGGCAAATATAGCCGATATGGGGGTTTTGGCACCGGAGTCGTAGTTGATTCCGGAGCGGGTGAAGGAGCCGGAGCCGGCATAGCTGGAGAAGAAGCTGCCGACGATGTTGGAGAGGCCCTGGCCGATGAACTCCTGGTTGCCGTCGATGCGCTGACCGGAACGGGTGGCTACCGAACGGGCGATGGAGACCGCCTCGATCAGGCCGAGCAGGGCCACGGCGAAGGCCTGGGGTGCCAGCATTCTGATCGTCTCCATGCCAAACTGCGGGCTGGAGAAGGGCGGTAGCTGTGACGGGATGCTCCCGACCAGGGCGACCTGGTGGCTGTCGGCACCGATAAAGAAGGCCACCAGGGAGCCGGTTACCAGGCCCAGCAACAGGTGTGGCAGCCTGCGCGACAGGGTACGGCTGAACAGCGCCACGGTGAGGGTGGCGGCAGCGATAGACAGCACGTAGCCATTGACCTGGCCCAGGTTCTGGAATACCCCAAGCCAGGTGTCGGCAAAGGAGTGACCCCGCTCCAGGCCGAGTCCCAGCACATGTTTCATCTGGCTGGTGCCTATCAGGATCGCGGCGGCGGCCGTGAAGGCGACCACCACCGTGTGGGAGACGAAGTTGACCAGTACGCCGAGGCGCGCCACGCCGAAGGCGAACTGGTAGATCCCGGCCAGGAAGGTCATGGTCAGTACCAGCTGTACAAACTCCGGGGTGCCAGGGGTGGCGTACTGGCTGACCGAGGAGAAGACCACGATCGAAATCGCTGTGGTGGGTCCCGAGACCAAGTGCCGGGAGGATCCGAACAGGGCTGCGATGATTGGTGTCACCATGGCGGTGTAAAGGCCGTACTGGGGCGGCATGCCTGCGATGGTGGCAAAGGCAACCCCCTGGGGCAGCACCACCACGGCACCGGTCAGGCCGGCCATCAGGTCCTGCTGCAGGCTCTTCCGGCTGACCCGTGGAAGCCAGAGCAGGAACGGGAGCAGGGCCATCAGGCGATCGGCCAGCGAGGGTTGCCGCTCGGTATGATTGAACAGGCTTGCGTTACCGGAAAGGGACTTCATGGTTTCAGAGTGCGCGTTCAAAACTGCCTCCGTCGGAGACCACCGCGCGACGCGTGGATCGGTGTGCGGTTAGCGGCTGTCCACTGGAGATCCCGCCGTCGACCGGTTTCAGCCGGTTGGCACCGGGCAGCTGCGGGGGAATCGCCTGTTCCACAACCTGCAGCCGATGCCACAGGGCGAGACCGAGACAGGTGACCAGGACAAGCAGCATCCAGTGACCTGTCAGGAGCAGCAGTGCTGCTGAAGCCAGAAGGAGTGAGAAAAACAGTGGCCCACGGGGGAGTAGGCGGGCTGCCGGGTCGTAATGGAGTTGGAACTGCTGCATGGGTCATCCTGCCGGGTCAGTCGTTGGATAGCGCCGGCGCTGCCGGGTGGTGTGCCTGGCCCGTCCAAAACCCTGCCAGGGTGAATGGAAGCCTTTCCCGGTCAGTCAACTGACCTGTCTGTCAAGACGCCTGCCTGGAGGGGGAGGAGAGTAAATGCCCCCTCCTGAAGCAGAGGGGGCGACGGGGACGCACACACATCTTTACACTCACGGGAGCCACTATAGCGGCGGCAACGTATAGGGAATGGATAGGAAATGTTAAGGGAGTGTATAGAGCGTTATACAGTTGCTGAATCGCTGGGGTTTTGGGGGTCTAGATCGAGCTGGGCGAAGGCCCCGCCAAGGGGCAGGTCACCCAGAGTTACCTGCCACCCCTGCTGTTCGCACAGGCGCCAGACCAGTGAGAGTCCCAGTCCGCTGCCGCTGCTCTGGTCGCCCCGGACGTAGGGGCGGAACAGTTCCCCCGGATGCTCCGTCTGCAGTCCGGGACCGGAGTCCTCGATGCGGATGACCGGGCCATCCAGGTTGATCCGGATCTCGCCCCTGGCGGTAAAGCTGAGGGCGTTGCGCAGCAGGTTGCCGACGATGATGGAGAGGATGGCGTGATCCACCGGCCTTTTCGATACCGCCCCCACCTCCAGGATGACGTTGACCGGCTTGTAGCGAAACAGGCCGCGGTAGCGCTCGATCACCTCCTGCAGCACCGTCAGGCTGCTGCACTCCCGTGACGGGGAGCTGGTTTCGCCCCGTTCCCGGGCCAGTGCCAGCAGAGCGGCTGAAATCTCTCCCATCTCGGTGGCCGCGCGCGAGATCCTGCTCACCCGCTTGCGGTTTCTCTCGTCCAGGGCGGTATCGGTCATCATCAGCTCGGTGGCACCGTTGATGACCGCGATGGGGGTTCGGAGTTCGTGGCTGATATCACCGGTGAACAGGCGCTCCCTTTCGATGAAGTCGTGCAACCGTTTCAGATAGGTGTCGAAATCCTCCGCCAGTTGGCGAACCTCGACCCAGGGAAACTCTCCCGCCAGGGCGGTAGGCTCGTCCTCCGGATGCAACTGGGCCACCCGCCCAGCCAGTTCGGTGACCGGTGCGATGGTGCGCGCCGCCAGCCAGCGTCCGGCCATGGCGGAGGCGAGGGTGATCAGCACGACGCTGGCTGACAGCAGGATGAGAAAACTGGTCTCCCGCTGCTGCAGGGCGCTGGTGTCGTACAGCACCACGAAACGCTGTTCGCCCACCTGGCGCACGGCGCCCCGGTAATGGGTGCCGTTGATACTCAGCTGGTGACGCCCCGGGGCAAGTTGCTCCACCTCCGGCGGGATCGGCGTGGTGCCACCCTGCTCGGCCACCACGTAGGCGCGGATGGTGGCGGTATGCTCCGGCAGGGAGAGCGGGTTGCGCTGCCGCCGTGCCACGTAATCATCCAGTTCGGCGGTCAGGGTATCGTCGATCAGCCGCGCCTCCAGATCGTGGGATGCGATGTAGATGGTGGTCGCCAGCAGCAGGCTGGCTACAGCTCCGAACAGGGCGAGGGTGACCGCCACCCGGTTGCGCAGGCTGCGGCTAGCGGCCATCGGGGGGAGTGATCTGATAGCCCATGCCACGCACGGTATGCAGGAGCGGTTGATTGAAACCGCGGTCGATAGCGGTTCTCAGGGCGTGCAGGTGGGCGCGCAGGGTATCGCTGTCCGGAGGGTCTTCACCCCACACCTCGCGCTCGATCTCGCGGCGTGGCACCACCCCGGGGGAGCGGCGCATCAACAGGGCGAGGATCTTCAGCGGTATCGGCGCCAGTTCGATGCGGCGGCCATTCCGCTCCACCCGCAGGGTGTCCGGATCAAACCGCAGGTCCGCCACCACCAGGGCCTGCTGCGTCACCTCCCGCCGCCTCCGCTGGGCCAGTGCCTTCAGCCGCGCTCCCAGCTCTGGCAGGGCGAAGGGCTTGACCAGGTAGTCGTCGGTACCGCTGGCGAAGCCCTCCAGCTTGTTATCCAGGGTGTCGCGGGCGGTAAGCATCAGTACCGGAGTATCACACCCCTCGCGGCGCAGCCGGGAACAGACCTCCAGCCCGTCCATGCCGGGTAGCATCAGGTCGAGGATGATCACGTCGTAGCGTTTTTCAATGGCAAAGCCGAGGCCGGTCAGTCCGTTGTAGGCGATATCCACCGTGTGATTCCGCTCTTCCAGGAATTCGCACAGGTTCTCCACCAGGTCGGGATTATCTTCGATCAGCAGTAGATGCATGGCGTTACTTTACCACTTGTACCCGGGTGCTTCATGGGAGTGCCGCGTGGAAGGCCGGCATTTCTCTTCAGGGGTTGATCAGAACAGCGCCATCTGGTCTGCCGCGATGCGCTTGAAGCTGTCCTCCAGGAAGTGCAGGATGCCGTCCGCCACGGGTTCGATCTGGCGGTCGATGTAGTGCTGGTAGTCGATCGGGCTGGTTGTCTTCTGCACCGGTTCCGGGCCGTTCAGAGTGATCAGGTAGCTGACCCAGCGTCCCGGCTTGTCCAGCTTTCTGGCGGCCTGCACGTGGGGCGGAACGTTGCGCAGGTACTCGTCGACCTTGCGTCTCAGGCGCTTGCGATAGACCAGCTGGTCATCCAGCTCGCCCCGCTTCAGCTGTTGCACCAGGTCGCTGATATAGTTCTCGTACGGTTCACCGAAAAACACCCGGCGATAGAGTTCCCGCTGGAACTTTTGGGCCAGCGGTGTCCAGTCGCTGCGCACGCTCTCCAGGCCCTTGAATACCAGCTCAAGTTCACCCTTTTTGCGCACCACTCCGGCGTAGCGTTTCTTGCTGCCGGTCTCGGTGCCGCGAATGGTGGGCATGATGAACTGCAGGAAGTGGGTCTCGAATTCGATCTCCAGTGCCGAGGGAAGACGGAACTCCTGTTCGATGGTTTGCGTCCACCATCGGTTCAGATCCCGTGCCAGCCGGGTACCGGTCTTGCGGGCCCCGGTTTCATCGTAGCTTTCACCGAGCAGTACGAATACCGAATCGGTATCGCCGTAAATTACCGGAAACCCCTCCGCTTCCAGCCAGTCCCGGCTACGGGTGATGATCTGGTGCCCGCGCCGGGTGATGCTGCTGGCCAGTCGCGGATCGTAAAAGCGGCAGCCGCTGGAACCGAGAACGCCGTAGAAGGAGTTCATGATGATCTTGATCGCCTGCGAGAGGGGGGCATTCTCCTCCTTCTTGGCCTGGTCCCTCAGTTGCCACAGTTTTTCGATAATGCCCGGCAGCAGGTGTTGCTGGCGGGAAAACCCGGCCTCCAGAAAGCCTGGCACCGGATCGTCTCCGGGAAAGGCCATGCCCAGCGGGTCGATCAGGAAGGTACGGATGATGCTGGGATAGAGGCTCTTGAAATCGAGCACCAGGACGTTGCGGTAAAGTCCCGGCCGGGAGTCCATGACATAGCCGCCGGGACTGGTCTGGGAGTGGCGGAAGGCGCCGATGTCGTGTGCCACCACCCCGGCCCGGTGCAGGGGCGGCAGGTAGAGGTTGTCGAAGGCAGCCACCGAGCCACCCTGGCGGCCGAGTGAAAGCCCGGTCATGCTGGCGCGCTGGACTGCAAAACTGATCAGGTCGGTCTTCTGGAAGATCGCCTCCACCAGCCGGCAATCCTCCAGGTTGTAGGCGGCCAGGGCGGTTCGCTCTTCGCGAAACTGGCGGCGAATCTCCGCCACCTTCTCCAGTCCGCTCTTCTGGATCAGTTTTTTCCGGCCCAGCAACTGCCCGGCGACGTGGTCCAGGGCGAAGCTGTCGAATGACCAGAAGGCGGCGCGCAGGGTGTCGAT
>JAPHTA010000035.1 GCA_026196475.1 Sedimenticola sp. | reverse complement strand
TAAGAACTACTTTGGTTGTTTGTAACCGACTGATAAACGTTAAAATATAGTCCGCATTCAGGGGGTGTGACATCGAACACCAGTTAGTGCGTCCCTTCTACCGTCAAGCGGCACCGAGGTCCCTTCGGGAGAAGGACAGGATGAGGGAATCTTAACAATCAGTGAGCTAGCGCATATTATCCCCCTCACCCCAGCCCTCTCCCTGAGGGAGAGGGAGTTTGTGGGGACAGCAGTGCCTCTATATAGTCTGTAGGTTGGGGTGAGCTTGCGAACCCCAACATCCGGCGTTGAATGCCGGTGTTGAATGCGACTACCATTTGTTGGGGTTCATTTTATTCACCCCAACCTGCGAAGCCGGGTAAAAAACCGCGCAAAAAACCTTTCAGCTGCGTCAAATAACACAGGTATTCTGCCTGTCTCCGCTATTGTGACCCCTACACGGGGAAGAATTGTCCCGCATCAACCTTCCACCCGTTGACCTCATTACACTGTCGCCCCGAACCCCCTGGTACGGCAGGCCGTCGGCCCGTGGCAGGGCTGTCGGTATCCCAAGTGAGTGAGCAATAGCATTATGGATAATAAAAACTGGAGAGCAGGGGCGATGCCCCATTCCCGGCGTCTACTGGTTGTGTTGACCGGGTTTCTGATTTACGGACCGCTTCTGGCGGAGGAGGCGCCGCTGCCTCAAATTTCGGTCAGCGGTGAGCCGATCCCGGGCGGCGAGGTGCCCGACCGCCAGGCGGTGGAGCGGGAGACGATCCGCCGTCTGCGTTCCATCACCAGTGACACGGCCAGCCTGCTGAAACAGGTGCCCGGCGTCCAGACCTACGGTGCCGGCGGCGTCTCCAGCCTGCCGGTGATCCACGGACTCGGTGATGACCGCCTGCGGGTGAAGGTGGATGGCATGGACCTGATCTCCGCCTGTGGCAACCACATGAACCCGCCGCTCTCCTACATCGACCCGACCAGCGTTGCGACGGCCCGGGTGTTCGCCGGTATCACCCCGGTCAGCGTCGGCGGTGACAGCATCGGCAGTGCCATCCTGGTGGACTCCCCCGAACCCGAGTTTGCACAACCGGGTGCCGGTCTGCTGCAGAAGGGCGAAGTGGGTGCCTTCTATCGCAGCAATGGCCATGCGCGAGGCGGAAATATCAGCGCCACGATTGCCAACGAGAACCTCAGCCTGACCTACCGGGGGTCGACCGCCCGGGCGGATGACTACAAGGCCGGTGACGACTTCAAGCCGGCCGGCCTGGCGGCCGCCGGCCGCGGCTGGCTGGATGGTGACGAGGTGGGCTCCACCCAGTACAAGTCCACCAACCACGCCCTGGACCTGGGCTACCGGCATGAGAATCACCTGTTTGAGCTGAAGCTTGGCCTGCAGGACATTCCCTACCAGGGATGGCCCAACCAGCGCATGGACATGACCGGCAACGACAGTACCCAGATCAACCTGGCCTATACCGGCGAGTATGACTGGGGTGTGCTGGAGGCTCGCGCCTACCGCGAGCATACCCGGCACAAGATGCAGTTCGGTGAGGACAAGCTCTACTGGTATGGCTCCAACGCCGGCGCCCCCAACCCGGATGGGGTGCCCTGTACCCCCAGCCCCGGGATGAACGGGTGTGCCGCCGGTATGCCGATGGATACCGAGGGTGACAACCGGGGCCTGCAACTGAAAGCGGATATCGCACTCTCCAGTCGTGACCTGCTACGGATTGGCGGCGAGGCCCAGCGCTACCGGCTGGATGACTGGTGGGATCCTTCCGGCAAGGGAATGTGGCCGAATACCTTCTGGAATATCAACAACGGCCAGCGGGACCGGCTGGCGCTGTTCGGTGAGTGGGAGGCTCAGTGGGATCCCCAGTGGCTGACCCAGTTCGGACTGCGTGGCGAGCGGGTAAGTATGGATGCCGGCGGGGTGCAGGGCTACAACACCACCTCGGCCCAGTACGCGGCGGAGTCGGCGGCGTTCAACGCGGCAGACCGGGAGAAGACCGATCATAACCTGGACCTGACCGCCCTGGCCCGGTTCACCCCGGACAGGAATCGCTCGATAGAGTTCGGATATGCCCGCAAGACACGCTCTCCCAACCTGTACGAGCGTTACGCCTGGTCCACCGGAGGCATGGCGATGCGCATGATCAACATGGCCGGTGACGGCAACGGTTACGTGGGTAACCTGGACCTGGAGCCGGAGACCGCCCATACCGTCAGTGCGACCTTCGACTGGCATGCGGAGCAGGGTGATGAGTGGGGGCTCAAGGTGACCCCCTATGTCACCTATGTGGATGACTATATCGATGCCGCCCGCTGCAGCTCCGCCAACAGCAACTGTGGAGCCGGCAACCAGACCGCCACCGATGCCTTTGTCTACCTGCAGTTCGTCAACCAGTCGGCGCGCCTCTACGGATTCGATATTTCCGGGCACTATCCGCTGGCCAAGGGCACCCCGCTGGGTCGCTTTACCGCCCGCGGCATGTTGAGCTACGTGCAGGGTGAAAACCGCGACACCGGGGACAATCTCTACAACATGATGCCGCTGAACGCCAGGCTGGCACTTGAACAGGAGCATGGTGGATGGAGCAACACCCTGGAACTTGAGCTGGTGGATGACAAGTCCGAGGTTTCCAGTGTCAGAAACGAGTTGGAAACCGATGGCTATGCGCTGCTGCACCTGCGCAGCAGCTATGAGTGGAAACGGCTGCGGCTGGATCTTGGGGTGGAGAACCTGTTCGACAAGTTCTACAACCATCCCTTGGGAGGTGCCTACGTCGGACAGGGCAAGACCATGTCGGGTACCGGCGTGCCCTGGGGAACACCGGTGCCTGGAATGGGACGTTCCATATATGCTGGTCTGAACCTCAGTTTCTAATTCAAAGGGCGGTTACAACGAGATGCGCCGGCGCCGTGCCGGCGCATCTCGTTGTCTTGCGGATATCTGCCTGGAAATTTCCCGGGTCAGCCGGGTCGGGAGTGGCCTCCATGCCCCGGCCCGGGGTGCTCTTCAGCAGTGGTGTGTCCGGACCTGTCACAGATGATGCAACAGTCGCTGGTAGATCTCCTTGAGGCCGGCCGGTTTACTCATGTAGTCGTCCATGCCGGCATCCAGGCAGCGTTCCCGGTCTCCCGGCATGGCCAGGGCGGTCAGTGCGATTATCGGTGTCTTTGCCAACACCGGATGTTTACGCAGTTGCCGGGTCACCTCCAGCCCGTCCATGTCCTGGAGTTGGATATCCATCAGGATCAATGAAGGCAGGTGCTGATAAGCCAGTTTCAACGCATCGCTGCCCCTGCTTGCGGTCAGCACGCTAAAACCCTGCAGGCGCAGAAAGTCGCTGACCATGGCCTGGTTGGCAAGGTTGTCCTCGGTCAGAAGAATGGTTGTTCCCTGGATCGAGCGACGGGTTTCCGCCTGTTTACCGCTATCCTGTTCCGGCAGTCGTTGTCGCTGCACCCGGTTGTCCTCCTCGGACCAGGGCAGCGTGACGGTGAAGCGGCTTCCCCGCTTCGGCTCGCTTTCGACGCTTACCTCCCCGCCATGCAACTCTGCCATGCGCTTGACCAGGGTGAGGCCGAGCCCGGTTCCGCTGTAGCGGCGCGTGGACTCGTTGTCCAGTTGCACGAAGGGCTGGAAGAGGTGTTGTTGCTGCTCAGGTTCGATGCCGATTCCATTGTCCCAGACCGTGATAGCCACCCGCTGCCTCTTTTCATGAGCCCGGATGTCGAGACCGATTCGTCCCCCTTCGGGTGTGAACTTGATTGCGTTGCCGAGCAGGTTGACCAGCAACTGCTTGAGGCGCCGGGCGTCCCCATGGATCAGCTCGACCCGTGGGTCGATACTGTGTTCAAGGTGGTGTTTCCTGATGTTGGCAGGTTGCCGGACCAGCCGCAGGCTCGCTTCTACCAGCTGTTCCACCGGCAGGTAGTCCCACTTCAGATCCATTTTTCCCGACTCCACCTTGGCCACGTCCAGGATATCGTTGATCAGGGTCAGAAGATGGCGCGAACTCTCCTGAATGGTCCCCAGGGAGCGATCCTGAGCACTGTTGACGGGGCCGTAGAGCTGGTCCTGCAGCATCTCTGTCAAGCCCATGATCGTGGTCAGTGGGGTACGCAGTTCGTGGCTCATGGTGGCCAGGAACATGTCCTTGGTTCTGGCGGCACGCGCCAGCTCGGCATTGGCCACGTTCAGGTCGCGGGTTCGCTGTTCGACCCGCTGCGCCAGAAGTGACTGCTCCTGCCGCAGCTTTCCCTGCGAGACGGCGAGACTCTCCTGCATGGTCTTCAGAGCCTTCAGCAGTTCGCCCGCTTCGTCACCACCCCGTTGCGGTATGGGGCCGGCAAGGTTACCCCGCGAGATACGCCGGGCAACGCCCGTGGCCTCGACTATCGGTCGCGCGATAGCTCGATCCGCGAACCAGACCAGCCCGGCCACGGTAAGGGTCAGCAGGCCGATGGCGGCCAGCAGTATGCGCTGTTCGATCTCCTCCTGATCCCTTGAAATGCTGGTCAGACGCTCCTGCTTGTAGCGGATTGCGGATACCACCACCTGGTCCATGAGTTGAGTTGGTTCCCGGTCGATTCCCCGCACCAGGCGGTCGATCGCAATATGGTTCTCCCGGTCGTTGCGATTGAACAGCCGGAGGGCGCTTCGGTACTGCCTGCCAAGTGTCAGGTGGGCCTGCTGGAAATCCCGCGCCGACTGCCATGATTCGGACGTCGGCTCGAGCAGCCGTAAAAGCCTGTTGATGCTCTCTCCGGTCTGCTGCTCCTCCGATTCGAACTGCTGCAGGTACCTGTCATAGAACTCCGGCTGGTGACCCCGGAGCAAAATGTTTTTCCACTCCTGTACCTGTTTCTTGAAGTGGACCTGGGTGTTCAGGCTCTCGGTGACGACGCGAAAGGTGTGTTCGGTGACACGGCGTGCGTCGGTGGTTGCCCGTTTATAGGTGATCGAGGTGTAGTAGCCGACGGCGAGGTTTATCGCCAGTGCCATACTGATGGTAGTGAAGAGTTTCCACCTTATGTTCATACCGTGCAGTCAAGCCGTTCCGATTACCAGATGGCGTAGTGTACAACATCCGGCTTTCGATCAGACGGTTACCGGGGCATAAGTCCGGCTAATCATTATATCGATATGTTTGTTAAGGGAAATACCCAATTGTGGTGTTAGCTTTTATAGGGTACACATTCACAGATACGCCTCCGTGAACGCTTACCGGGGCGACACCAACAGGGAGATCGGCATGGCGCCTAAAACAGCAATTAAAACAATTGTTCTGACCCTGCTTGCCGGCAGTGGCAACATCTGGGCAGATGGGCGGGAGGAGGCGGCACGGGAGGTGGAGGCGGCGATTCACCTGACACCCGACCCGGAAAACGGGCGCAAGGTCTTCATGGTATGTGCGGTGTGCCACCGGCCCGAGGGCTGGGCCAGCCCGGACGGCATGTACCCGCAGATTGCCGGCCAGCAGACCTCGGTACTGATCAAGCAGCTGGCCGATATCCGGGCCCGCAACAGGGACAATCCCACGATGCGCCCTTTCACCTCGCCCAGGTTACTCGGTGGCGCGCAGGAGATTGCCGACGTGGCGGCCTACATCTCGCAGTTGCCTATGAATCCGAGCAACGTTGTCGGTCCCGGATTTGACCTGGAACTGGGGCGGCAGCTGTACAAGGATGAGTGCGCCGAGTGTCACGGGGAGAATGGCGAGGGAGACAGCAAGGATCATATACCGCTGATCCAGGGGCAGAACTACAACTACCTGATCCGGCAATTCGAGTGGATACGTTCAGGCAAACGGCGCAATGCCGATCAGAAGATGGTCAAGCAGATACAGCGCTTCACGCCACGTGAAGAGTTTGCCGTACTGGATTACGTGTCGCGGATCCGTCCACCGCAGGAGAAGCTGGCCGATCCGGGATGGCAGAATCCCGATTTTCCCGATTTTGCACGCCACCCCTGGCCACCGCTGCAGCCGTCGCAGATGATCAGGTGAGTCGGGTGGCCCGGGTTGACACACCAGAAAACCGGGCTTCTGCAGGAAAAAGAAAACGGGGCCCGAGGGCCCCGTTTTTTATCGCCTGAAAACCGCTTCCATCAGCCAAAGATATCGTGGGTGATGTTGTTGAACCAGCTATGGGCGTAGGCCACTTCACGCTTGAACACCTCTGGG
>JAPHTA010000271.1 GCA_026196475.1 Sedimenticola sp. | reverse complement strand
TAATTGAGAATAGCTGAAAATCGGACGAGATATTACGGCATTTCAGGCCAGGAATCCATTATCCGCGGAAAAAACCGCACCATAATTAGGACATTCATACTAATTATTCCAAAAAATCTGGGAAAGGCGGCAAAATAGCCCTAAACTAGTTAAAAATCAGGTTACTATTTCTCTTCATTGTTATATTCTATTCAATATTTCTATATTCATTATTTGTTTTTTAAATCTAACCCGATAGCCGTTATATATAAGGAATAAACCATGACAGACGAGCTGCGCGAGGCGTCACTTGACTACCACCGCTTTCCCAAGCCCGGGAAACTGGAGATCGTTGCCACCAAGAAGATGGTGAACCAGCGCGATCTTGCACTCGCCTACTCGCCGGGTGTTGCAGCCGCCTGCGAGGAGATCGAAAGGGACCCGTCCGAGGCAGCAAACCTCACCTCACGCGGCAACCTGGTGGCCGTGGTCACCAACGGTACCGCGGTACTTGGACTCGGTTCCATCGGCCCCCTGGCGGCCAAACCGGTCATGGAGGGCAAGGCCGTCCTGTTCAAGAAATTCGCCGGTGTCGACGTATTCGACATCGAGCTGGATCTCAAGGATCCGCAGAAGATCATCGAAACCGTTGCCGCCATGGAGCCCACCTTCGGCGGCATCAACCTGGAGGACATCAAGGCCCCGGAGTGCTTCGAGATCGAGAAGCAGCTGCGGGAAAGGATGAACATCCCGGTATTTCACGACGACCAGCATGGCACTGCCATCGTGGTGGCATCCGCCGTCCGCAACGGGCTTCGGGTCGCTGACAAGAAGATCGAGGAGGTAAAACTGGTCTGCACCGGCGCCGGTGCCGCTGCACTGGCCTGCCTCAACCTCCTGGTCTCTATGGGCCTGAAGAAAGAGAACATCCGGGTGGTTGACCGCAATGGCGTGGTCTACAAGGGGCGCAAGGTGGACATGGACCCCTACAAGGAGGCCTATGCGGTTGAGACCGAGGAGCGAACCCTGGATGACGTGATCGAGGGTGCTGACATCTTCATGGGCCTGTCGGGGCCTGGGGTGCTGAAGAAAGAGCAGGTAAAAAAGATGGCCAGCCCTCCGTTCATTCTCGCCCTGGCCAACCCGACACCGGAAATCCTTCCCGAGGATGTCCTGGAAGTGGCGCCCGATGCCATCATCGCCACCGGGCGCTCCGACTACCCCAACCAGGTAAACAATGTCCTCTGTTTTCCGTTCCTGTTCCGTGGCGCACTGGACGTGGGCGCCACCACCATCAACGAACATATGAAGATCGCCTGCGTCGAGGCGCTCGCCGACCTGGCCATGAAAGAAGCCTCGGACCAGGTACGCGCGGCCTACGGCGGCCAGGCGTTGCAGTTTGGTCGTGAGTACCTGATTCCAAAACCCTTTGATCCGCGGCTGATGACCGATCTCCCGCCAAGAATCGCCCAGGCGGCCATGGACAGCGGCGTCGCCACCCGGCCGATCGCCGACTTCCACGAGTACCGACGAACCCTGCGCGAGTTCGTATTCCGTTCCGGCCTGGTGATGAAGCCGGTATTCGAGCGGGCTATCGCCAATCCCCAGCGGGTGGTGTTTGCCGAAGGCGAGGCGACCCGTGTACTGCTCGCAGTGCAGGTGCTGGTGGATGACGGCATCTGCCACCCGATCCTGATCGGCCGCCCGGAGGTCATCCAGGAAAAGGCAAGGAATCTTGGCCTGCGCTTCAAGCTGGGAGAAGAGGTCAAGGTAGTCAACATGAATGATAACCCCAACTTCGAGCGCGACTGGCAACACTACCACCAGATAGAGGGGCGCAACGGGGTGTCACCGGCATTCGCCCGGGGCGTGGTCAGGACCCGTTCAACGGTACTGGCCGCCCTGCTTACCCGGCAGGGTGACGCCGATGCGATGATCTGCGGTGTCGAGGGTGCCTACATCCAGCATCTTAAATATATCCGCAGCGTTATCGGCATCCGGCGTGACACCACGGATTGCTCGGCTATCACCATGCTGATTCTTTCCAAGGGCACGTTCTTTCTAACCGACACCCATGTCACACCGGATCCGTCAGCACAGCAGATTGCCAAGAAGACCGCCATGGCGGCCGACATCGTCCGGCGCTTCGGCATGTCGCCCAAGGCAGCCCTGCTTTCACACTCCAACTTCGGTAGTCGCAACAACGAGTTCTCTCGCAAGATGAAAGAGGCCCGGCAGATACTCCACGAACAGTACCCCGGCGTCGTTGTGGAAGGTGAGATGCATGCCGACTCGGCGCTCTCCGACGAGATCCGGGACCAGGTGTTTCCACACTCCCGTTTCAAGGGGGCGGCCAACCTTCTGGTGATGCCCAACCTGGACTCGGCGAACATCGCCTACAACATGGTCAAGATGCTGGGCGAGGCGGTACCCGTCGGACCGATGCTCACCGGGCTGAAATACCCGGCCCACGCAGTCTCCGACTCGATCACGGTACGCGGCATCGTCAATATGAGCGCGGTAGCCGTGGTGGATGCGATCGACTGGAAGACAGCACACGCATCAGGCTGAATAGAGCAGTAGCCGAAATTACAGGCGCGGATCGGGTAACCACCTGTCCGCGCCTTTTCGCTTCCGGAAGTCGGTATACAAACTTGCGGACTTGCCAATACCCGCACTATGCCCCACCATCAACTCTGCGATCAATTCAATCCCTCGATTGCCCCAAGGCCACATTATTCCTGTTGTTTTATAAACGGAATTATATTTGCACTAGGCTATTTGATCGCATATAAATGTGGAGTTCTGAGCTGTTCAGATAATAACTTTATACAAACCAGAGGAGATCCAGATGAAGCGTCGTGACTTTCTGAAGAAGGCCGCAGTCGGTGCCGTAGCGGCAGGAGCCGCACCCGCCGTTCTGGCCCAGAGCAACAAGCGTATCCGCTGGAGAATGGCAACCAGCTGGCCCAAGGCCTTTGATACCATCTATGGCGGAGCTGAAACCGTTGCTGCTCGTGTCAAGGCAATGACCGGTGGACAGTTTGAAATCATCCCCTACGCGGGTGGAGAACTGGTCGGCGGACTCGAGGTTTTCGATGCCGTGTCCCAGGGCACCGTGCAGATGGGGCATACCGCATCCTACTACTATATTGGCAAGAACCCCTCCCTGGCGTTCGATACCGCGGTACCGTTCGGCCTCAACTACCGTCAGCAGAACGCCTGGCTGTACAACGGCGGCGGCCTGGAGAAGCTGCGCAAGGTGTTTGCGGAGCACAACATCGTCAACTTCCCTGCCGGCAACACCGGCGTGCAGATGGGCGGCTGGTTCCGCAAAGAGGTAAACACGGTCGCCGACCTGCAGGGGCTGAAAATGCGTATCCCCGGTCTGGGCGGCAAGGTGATGAGTCGCCTCGGCGCCACGGTACAGGTGCTGCCCGGTGCCGAGATCTACCCGGCCCTGGAGCGCGGCGTGATCGACGCTACCGAGTGGGTGGGACCTTACGATGACGAGAAGGCCGGCTTCTACAAAGTGGCGCCTTTCTACTATCACCCGGGCTGGTGGGAGCCGGCCCCGACCCTCAGCCTGTATGTCAACCAGAAGGCGTGGGACAGCCTGCCCAAGGAGTACCAGGAGATTGTCGCGTCGGCAGCTGCAGAGGCCAATCTGAACATGATGGTCGACTACGACTCCAAGAACCCGGCCGCGCTGAAGAGCCTGGTCGGCAAGGGCACCAAGATGCGTGAATACTCCCAGGAAATTCTGGAGGCAGCACGCAAGGAGGCCTACGCCCTGTACGACGAGCTGTCGGCAGAAAATGCCCAGTTCAAGGATATCTACGAGGGCTGGAGGGCCTTCAAGGCGGAGTCTGATCCCTGGTTCAGCACCGCTGAAACTTCCTACGCCAGCTTTAACTTCAAATCGTAGGTTTTCGTTCCACGTTGTAACGAAAAGCCCCGCCTCTGTTGAGGCGGGGCTTTTTTGTTTCCGGCCATAACGCCTGACCTAGGGCCTGTTAACACTAATTTGATTATCGTCGCTGGCATCATTTTTTTGTCCAGCAAGGCGAAAGGAGCGAAGTTTAGTGACTCTAAATGAGCGACTGACAACGCAGCTGGGCGGAAAAATGACGCCAGCCCTTCGG
>JAPHTA010000027.1 GCA_026196475.1 Sedimenticola sp. | reverse complement strand
CTGGCGTTCTACGACACCCTGACCAGCCTGCCCAACCGCCGCCTGCTCAACGACCGGCTGGGACAGGCGATGGCGGCCAGCAGACGCAACGGCCGTCACGGCGCGCTGATGTTCCTCGACCTGGACAACTTCAAGCCCCTGAACGACACCCACGGCCACGTGGCCGGCGACGCCCTGCTGATCGAGGCGGGCAAGCGGCTGAAAGAGTGCGTGCGGGAGAGCGACACCGTGGCCCGCTTCGGCGGCGACGAATTCGTGGTGGTACTGGGTGACCTGCACGAGGATGGTGCCCGCTCGGCTGACCAGGCCCAGTCGGTAGCGGAGAAGATACTCGACACCCTGTCACAGCCCTATCGACTGAGCATACCGTTGCAAGAAGGGACGCAGCGAGAAATCGAGCATCGCTGCACCACCAGCATCGGCGTGGCCCTGTTTCCGGATCAACAGGCGAGCCAGGACGACATCCTCAAGTGGGCCGACGCGGCGATGTACCGGGCCAAGGAGGCGGGACGCAACGCGATCCGCTTTCACCAGCCGGGCGACGCCGCCTGACGCCCCCTTCCGCTCAGCGCTGTGACAGCAGCAGCTTGACCGCCAGCCCGGCGAACACCACCCCGGAGAGCCGGTTCAGTATCAGGGCGCCACGCCCGCGACGCAGAAAGCCACCGATGCGGCCGGCCGCCAGGCTGATCAGGCCGAACACCAGCAGGGCGCTGAGCATGAACAGCAGGCCGAGGATGGCGATCTGCAGGGTGACGCTGCCCTGGGCCGGGTTCACGAACTGGGGCAGGAAGGCGAGGAAGAACAGGGACACCTTGGGATTCATGATGTTCATCAGCACCCCCCGCAGGTAGAGGCGGCGGTAGCGCTCGTTGCTGCCCTGGCCGTTCAGCTGCTCGGCCGGGGTCCGGAACACCTTCCAGGCCAGCCACGCCAGGTAGAGGGCGCCGGCGATCTTGAGTATGGAGAAGGCCAGGGCCGACTCCTGGATGAACACCGCCACCCCCAGCGCCACCGCGCTGGTGTGCACCACCAGGCCGCTGCACAGGCCGAGGGTGGTGACCAGGCCGGCCAGCGGCCCCCGGGCGATGGAGATGGTCAGCACGAAAACGTTGTCCGGGCCGGGCGAGAGGGCCAGCAGGATGGCGGAGGTGACAAACAGCAGCAGGGTGGCGATTTCAAACATGGCGGCTCCTCGGGTCGAGTCCCGATCATAGCATCAAGCGGCGATCACCACTTGATACCGATCATCAGGTCCATCACGTTGGTGCCGGTAGGGCCGGTATGGAGCAGATCGCCACTGGCCTGCAGAAAGCTGCCGGAGTCGGCCCGGGCCAGGCAGGCCCGGACATCACCGGCGACCCGGCTGCCGCGACTCACCGTGCCACCATCCACCAGGGCCCCCGCATCCTCACCCGGCCCGTCACCGCCATCGGTTCCGGCGGCCAGGAAACAGACCGAGCGGTTACCGGCAATCTGCTCCGCGACACACAGTGCCAGGTGCTGGTTACGCCCGCCCCGACCCGGTTCCGGCGGCAGGCGCACAGTCGGCTCACCGCCCCAGATGTAAACCCCCGGCCAGCTGTCGATCAGCTCGTAACCGAGACGCCGGCCCACCACTTCCACATCACCCACCACCGGGGAACCCTGGACCTGCACCGGGTAGCCCAGCTCCCGGGCCCGCTCCGCCGCCGCCTGCCGCGCATCGGCCAGCGAGGCGACGATCTCCAGCCGGATGTTGTCCGTTGATGGCAACTGCGGTCGCGGCTGCTGAGGTAGCAGGGCCCGGAGCCAGTCCGGCAACGCCAGTTCGTGCACAGTCTCCAGTGAATCGGGTTCGGCCACCAGCAGCCCGGAGCCGATCACCGAGGGGTCGTCACCCGGCACATCGGAGATCAGCAGCACCCGGGCCGGCCGATCCTGCAGCAGCGGAACCAGGCCGCCCCCCTTGATCCGGGAGAGAGACTTGCGCACCCGGTTGATGGCGCCGATCGGCAGCCCGCTGGCCAGCAGCCACTGGTTGATCCGCTGCAGCGACGACAGGTCAAGCCCCTCACGCAACTGCTCCACCAGCCCGGAGGTTCCACCGGAGATCAGGAACAGCAGCTGGCGTTCAGCCGGCAAGCCCTGCAGGAAATCCACCAGCGCCTCCCCGGCCAGCAGGCTGGATTGATCAGGCAGGGGATGACCGCCGTAAAGGCAGCGCAGTCCGGCAGACTCCAGGGCAGACTCATCAAGGTGGCCGGGCTTGGAGATCACCAGGCCGTCCACCACCCTGTCGCCCAGGGTCTCCAGTGCACCCTGCGCCATGGAGCCGGCGGCCTTGCCAATGGCAACCAGGGAGACCTGGTCCGGCATCTGCGCTAACGCTTCCTGGACAGCATGCCGCCCCTCCACTCGCGCCACGCCTGCCTGGAAGATCTCGAGCAGGTCTTTGCGGGCACGTGCCAGACGGGACATAACGGTTCACCTCTATGAGCTGGTTCTATAAGAGTATAAGCAGGGCGACATTCTAGCGCTGCTGTATGAATATGATAAGCTGATCGCCAAACCTGCCTGGGGAACCGTTGGGGAACGATCTTGGAAAGTATACTGATACGTAGCCATTTCAGCCGTAACATCCTCCTTCGCATGCTGCTTCTGGCCGTCGCCGCCGGCGGCATCATCTACTGGAAGCTGGACTTCATCATCGACGTCTACTTCCGCGACCAGCTCACCGCCACCGGCTTTATCATCAATGGCTCGATCGTGGCGCTGTTCGTGCTCGGCCTGCTACGGATCATCACCATCCTGATCAGCTACAGTGCCGAGGAGCGGGCGCTGCGCCAGTTCCTGCAGAACCTGAAGGACAAGGTGGACCCCCTCTACGAGGTGGCCGATAACCGTATCATAGCGCACCGCTACCGAACCCTGATCCGGCTGCACAAGTCCAATACCCAGATCAACCACAACGCCCTCGCCACCACCCTGGTGGCGGCCGAGAGCACCCGCAACAGCCTGCCCAAGTTCATCAACAATATCCTGATCCTGACCGGCGTCTTCGGCACCATCGTGTCGCTCTCGATCGCCCTGATCGGCGCCTCGGACCTGCTCGCCTCGGCGGTCAAGGTGGACGGCATGGGGGTGGTGATCCACGGCATGTCCACCGCCCTCTCCACCACCATCACCGCCATCGTCTGCTACTTCTTCTTCGGTTACTTCTACATGAAGCTGACCGACGTGCAGACCAACCTGGTAAGCGGCGTCGAGCAGGTAACCGCCACCCACCTGATTCCTCGCTTCCAGGTCCAGACCGAGAGCGTGCTCTACGAGTTCACCGGCCTGATCCGCTCCCTGCAGAACCTGGTCAGCAAGAT
>JAPHTA010000209.1 GCA_026196475.1 Sedimenticola sp. | reverse complement strand
TCGGTCAGGCCGGAGATCACCAGGTGCTCCCGGTTGGCGGTGTTCTCCAGGCAGATGGCGCTGATGGTGGCCAGCCGGTTCAGGAAGTCGCTGGCGTGCTGGCGGGTGAAACGGTTCGGGTCCTCGCTGCCGAGGCCGATGAAGCCTGCCAGCCGTGAGCGACGGATCATCGGCAGAACGGCCACGCTGCGCAGGCCCAGGTTTCTCGGGAACAGGGACTGGTGTTCGAGATCGTCGTAAGCGCCTAGCCAGGGATTCTTGTAGCGGGCGAAGCGGGGGGAGAAGGTGTCGATGCTGTCGACGAAGCGGATGTCCGGCAGCCCGGTCGGTTCGATGCCGGCATGCAGCAGCAGGTGCCTCAGTTCATGATCCGGATCATCCAGCACCAGCTGGATGCAGGGCAGCTCGAAGGAGGCCTTCATGCCGTCTACCAGGCAGCCCAGCAGCTCCGGCAACGATTCGGTGGCCAGCAGTTGCAGCTCCCGGTCGTGGAAGCGCTTGAGCACGGTTTCGTTGTGGGCCGCCTCCCGGGTCAGCTGCTGCAGCTGTTTGCGCAGCTGGCGGTTGATGAAGGCCAGATCCTCGTCCGTCGGCTTGGCGGTATCGTTTGACATGTTGTCGACAGGTGTCCATCCAGGGTTGGAGCCGGGTTTGTCCCTGTACATATTACCCGGAGATTGAATTTGTAACAGGGGTTAATGGTTACAGCAGTATAAATAGGAGATTCAAGGATGAAGGATTGGTGGTGGCAGGAGTGTCGAACGGAACACGCGGGCGTTTTCAGGTTTGCGGTGCTGATCACGCTTTTATCGATACTGACCTCGCCCCGGGTTGGCAGTGGAGCGGTCTATCGCTGCACTGATGAGGCGGGCGGGATCATGTTCCAGCAGATCCCCTGCGCCGACGGTAGCGAGGTGCATTTGGATGTCCCGGTTACGGAATGGGTGGCCGCGCCGAGATCGAACCGGGAAAAACGTTCCGGCCACTCCGGGAAAAGCGGTTCACAGGCGGCGCTGTCACGGGCGGCCCGTGCCGAGGAGCGGCAGCACAAGGCGTGCTGGCGTGCCGAACAGCGTATCGAGCGGATCGAGGGGACCCTGCGCAGGGGCTACAGTCCGGCACAGGGGGAGCGGCTGCGACGGCAGCGGCGGGAGCAGCAGGATTACCTGCGAACCTTCTGTCGCTGAGGGTCGGGGACTTCGGCCCGGTCAGTCCGGGGTTCTGGCGGACAGTCGCCGGCGGGCCAGAAACAGGGCCAGCTGGGAGCGCGCCTCGCTGAAGTCGTTCCGCTCCAGCAGTTCGTCGAAGCGCTCCAGTTTCCACTCGATCACCTCGATCGGCTCCGGCTCGTCGCCGGGCAGGGGACTGGGATAGAGGCCTTGGGCCAGCACGATGTGGGTGGTGTGGTAGATGTAGCCGGGGGCCACGCTGACCGAGTTGAGCAGTTGCAGCCGCTCGGCCCCGTAGCCGGTCTCCTCCCGCAGCTCCCGCTGGCCCGCATTCAGCGCGTCCTCGCCGGGTTCGATATGCCCCTTGGGGAAGGCCAGTTCGTAACGGTTGACGCCGGCGGCGTACTCGCGGATCAGCAGCAGGGTGTCGTCATCCAGCATCGGCACCACCAGGACAGCCCCCTCGTCGGAGCCGACAACGCGCTGGTAGGTGCGCTCCTCACCGTTGGAGAAGGTGAGGTCGATCTCCTCGATATGGAATACGCCTGTTTCATTGAGGGTGCGGCGGGCATTGATGCGGGGCGGTTTGGGCATGGTGACTCTTCTGTTGCCAGGATCCGTGTTTGCCCTGTAACTTTACCCCATGATCGACTGGAACCAAATCGAAACCGTGCTGCTGGACATGGACGGCACGCTGCTGGACCTGCACTTCGACAACTACTTCTGGCTGGAGCATGTACCGCGACGTTACGCGGAACACCGCAGCTGTTCGCTGGAGCAGGCCAAGGAGGAGCTGGGCGGGCGCACCCGCAGCGTGGAGGGGACCCTGGACTGGTACTGCGTGGACTACTGGAGCCGGGAGCTGGGGCTGGATATCGCCCTGCTCAAGGCGGAGGTGGACCACCTGATCGCGGTGCATCCCCACGTCATCGACTTTCTGGCCGCGATGCGGGCACTGGAGAAACGGGTGGTGCTGGTCACCAATGCGCACCAGAAGGCCCTGTCCCTGAAGATGGAGCGGACCAAGCTGCACGGTTATTTCGATTTGGTGGTCACCTCCCACGACCTGGGGTTGCCGAAAGAGGACCGGCAGTTCTGGGACAGGCTGCAGCAGGTGGCGCCGTTCGACCGGCGCCACACCCTGTTCGTGGACGACAGCCAGCCGGTGCTGGAATCGGCCCGGGACTACGGCATGGGGTGGCTGTTGCGGGTGCTGCGCCCGGATACCCGGGGTCCCCTGCGCGAGGCCGGGGGGTTCGAGGCGATCCACGACTTTTCGGAGATACTTCCGCCGTCTCCAGAATAGGGACGCTCTAGGGCCTGTTAACACTAATTTGATTACCGTCGCTGGCGTCATTTTTTTGTCCAGCAAGGCGAAAGGAGCGAAGTTTAGTGACTCTAAATGAGCGA
>JAPHTA010000089.1 GCA_026196475.1 Sedimenticola sp. | reverse complement strand
TAACCGACCCGCTCCCCACAGCGCTCTGACAGCAGCGCGGCCATGCGCCGGGCGGCGGCCCGGGTGGCAAGGCGCCGTGGTTCCAGCATGATGATCTTCCTGCCCTGCAGCCAGGGTTCATCCAGCAGGGCCAGGGGTACCAGGGTGGTCTTGCCCGATCCGGGCGGTGCAACCAGTATCGCCTGGCCGGCATCGGCCAGGGCGTGCCGCAGCTCGGGCAACAGGGGTGTGATGGGCAGGTCCTGCATGGGTTTGATCGGGGTGTCAGCTCGGATCCGGTTTCCCGTCGCCTTCAGGGCAGACGGATGATCCATTATCATACCGGCTACCCGGACAGTAACAACAGGATCTACCCTTGGCCAAGAAAAGACCGCCCATGACCGCCGCGATCCGTATGCTGCGCCAGCACGGGATCGATTTCAGTGACCATCTCTACCGCTACGAGACGGGTGGCGGTGCCCGTCATTCGGCCCGGGAGCTGGGCGTCGACCCGCACCAGGTGGTGAAGACCCTGATCATGGAGGATGAGGAGCGTAACCCGCTGATCGTACTGATGCACGGTGACCGGGAGGTATCGACCAAGACGCTGGCCCGCGCACTCGGGGTAAAGAGCATTTCACCCTGTGCACCGACGGTGGCGGATCGGCACTCCGGCTACCAGGTCGGAGGCACCTCACCATTCGCAACCCGCCAAAGCATGCCGGTCTACTGCGAGGCGAGCATACTCGAGCTGGAAAGGATCTATATCAATGGCGGCAAACGGGGATACCTGGTCTGCCTGTCACCCGGGGTACTGACCGCGCTGCTGGACGCGGTTCCGATCCAGGCTGCCCAACAGGACATACCCTGAGCAGAAAACAGCCTACCCCTTGCCCCCCTGCTTGCGGTTCAAGAGCAGTACCAGGCCGAGAGCGCCGAAGAAGGCGGCGATGATGGCATTGTCGCGACTGAAGCCGAGTGCCAGCGCACCATAGCCGGCCAGTCCGCCACCGATGGCGCTGAACGCCATGCCGCGCATGAAGCGACACACGGCACATGACTGGGGTCCACTCCCCATGTTTCAGCCACCCCGTCAGGACGACGGGTGCAGCAGCTCCTGCTGCCGGTTGCTGCAGGAGAGGGAGAGATCGAACGCCTCCCCCTGCGGAAAGTCCTGGGCAACGATCCAGATCTGGCTGATCCTCGGATCAAGTTTCGGCAGGCTGTGCAGCGCGTTGCGGGTCCGCTCCTGGTCGAAAAAGGCGAATGGCTCGTCCAGGAATACGAACTGGTCACCGCTTTCGGTGCGCTGGATCAGCGCCTGGGAAAGGGCCAGCCGGATCGCCAGCATGATCTGTCTCTGGGTACCGCTGGAGACCTCGTCCAGGTCCATGAAGTCGCGCTTCTGGCCGGAGAAGACCCGCACGCTGAGATCATCATCGATCTGCAGGTGTTCGTAGTTGTTGTCGGTAAACACCGGCAGGGTCTTGCGAACCGAATCCCCCAGCTCCCGGTTGAAGCGTTGGGAAAGCTCCCGCAGGGCGCCATTCAAGAGCTCCAGGGCCCTCTCCCGAAGGGTGATTCGCCCCTCGTGCCCGGCGATATTCTGCAACAGGTCACGGCCTATCTCCTGTAGCTGTTCAGCCTGGCGACAACGTTCCTGCTCCTTCTCTATCGCCATGCGCAGACGAATCAGCTGCTGCCGCAGGGCCTCTCCGCGCCGCTCCGTCTGCTCAATCAGCTGCTCGACCCGGGGTTCAAGCTCGCTGAACGGAATCTCTTCACTGCGTATCCGCGACGCGACCTCGCCCAGGCTCTCATCCGAACCGCCCTCCTGGTCCACATCTCCGTCCGCAGGAGCCAGCGCGCTGATGCGCGCACTCTCGAACTGGTCGGCAAAACCGTCACCTGTCTCTTCATAACCCGCCAGCCGGGTCTGCTTAACCACCACACGCACCCAGAGAAGTATGAAGAGCAGACCGAATCCGGCCACCAGGTAGAGCAGGCCGGCCTGGTATTGGCCCTGCCACTGGGGCAGGTTGCCCTCCAGCCACTGCAGCAGGCTTTGGCTCACGGCATGCTCCGGCATCCGCGCCAACGCCCCCCAGGCGAGTGCCGCAAATACCGCCAACAGCAGGCTCAGAAAACGCAGCACCCGGGCCCGACGCCGCGCCTTGCGCGCGGCATAGCGCTTCGGCAACATCTCCCGGTAGGCGACAAACCCCTCACCCAGGCTTTCACGCTTCTCCTGCAGCAGGTTCTCGTTGGCCTGCAGGGCGTGCTGCTCCGACTCCAGCTCGCCAAGTACACGGGGGTCCAGCGCCAGCGCCTTCAGCTCCGCTTCCAGCTCGTCGATCTCCCCGCGCAGCCGGCCGATTGCCTCCCGCTCCTGTTCAATCTCCTGTTCGTGTTCGTAGGCGACATACTCCAGCGGGGTCAGCCCGGCCAGGCTCTTCACCGCCTGGCTGTGGGGATGGGGTGCGATAGTCTCCCGCTGCGCCAGGTAGAAGGACTCGATGAACTCGTCGTAACCGTAACCGAGCAGGTCGTAGACGGCGTCATCCACCTCCCGAATGCCCCGGGCAACGGGAGCGTCCTCCTCACCAACCCGGGAAAGCAGCACCCCGTGATTGCCGTCCCTGTCCAGCATCCGCGAAATTCGATAGTGGTCGTCGTCACCGCTGATGAAGCACAGATCGATACTGCACGCAGACTCGCCCCAGCGAATCAGTTTCTGCAGCTCGTCCGGGTTCAGCGAGAAGGTCCTTCCGAACAGGGCAAAGCAGATCGCCTCGCCGATGGAGCTCTTGCCCGATTCGTTGGCGCCGGCAACGGTGATAACACCGTCTCTCGGCAAGTCGCCCAGGTCGAGTGTTCGGTACTTGAGGAAGTTTTCCGCGCGGATGCCTGTAATGATCATGCATACCCCTCCTCTTCCAGGGCACGGATCTTCTCCAGGGCGAGGTTCATCGCATCCCGGTAGGCGGGCTCGTCGAACGCTTCACCACTGTTACGTCTGCGTTCGAATTCCGCCATGCAGTAGCTGGCGAATGCCTCCGAGGGACTCGTCACGGTCAAGGTGACGGGCGGGTTGACCTGTTCTTCTCCCGACATGCTGGCTTCTCCGACTTCAGCCTGATTATTATGCGTTTCCGCAACCTGGAGCGGCCAGTTGCGGACCGCACCCAGTATAGGGAGTAGACCCGTAAATTGCGAGACGGAACGGTGCCCCGCGCCGGCTACTCCAGCAGGCGGAACCAGACCGCCTGGTCTTCCACGTCCACTTCCCGCAGCGCGATCCGCAAACGGCTGTCCAGAGGATAGTCGCTGCGCACGCGAAGCCGGGTCTCCATCGCCAATTCCGGAACCAGCAGGGTGGCCCGGTTCTCTTTCATCTCCACCACGACGCCCTCACCCTGCCACTGCGGGCGCTCCTTCAGGTAGAGCAGTTTCCAGTGCAGGTTGGAGAGCCGTTCGGTACGACGTATGCTGCGGGTACCGGCCTCGACCGCGGCGATACGTTCACTCACCTGTTCGCTGCCGAGCGGCTCCCGTCCGGCAAGCAGTGCACGAAGCTGCTGATGGGTCACCAGGTCCAGGTAGCGCCGCAAAGGGCTGGTGGTACGGCTGTAGCAGCCCAGCCCCAGTCCGGCATGCACGTCCGCATCCACCGTTGACCGGGAGGGCTTCATTTGACGCCGGTAGGCGTACATGGCGGCCGGGCCAGCGGGTTTTGCCGGGTTGTCCGGACCAGGCTGTGTGGCATAGGGCACGGGCAGCCCCTGTTCACCGGCGTAGCGGGCGATCGCCTCCCCCGCCATCAGCATCGCCTCGGTCACCATCTGGCGGCTGTCCAGTCTACGTAGCGGTCGGATCACGATTTCGCCGTTGATCACCTTGACCCCCACCTCCGGCAGGTCGATCTGGCTTGCACCCGCGGCAAGCCGGCGTGACCGGAAGCGATCCGTTATTGCCTTGATCCGGTCAAAGGGCGCCTCTCCCATCTGTCGGTCAATCGTGTCGTAGGCATGGCGTGAGACCCTCACCAGGCTGCGGCAGAGTTTCAGGTCGTCCAGTTCACCGGCGGCGTCAACCCGGAAGCCGATCGACAGGGCCGGCGAGACCGGCTGCCGGCCCAGGGCCAGTTGCCCGGTCAGGCGCGGTGGCAACATGTGAACCACCCCCTCCGGAAGATAGAGGTTGGCGGCACGTGCCCGGGCCTCCAGGTCAAGTTCCGAATCCGGCGCCACCACCGCCGCCACGTCCGCCACGTGCACCCAGAGTCGCTCCCCGTCCAGGGACAGTGCATCGTCCGGGTCATCGCTCCCCTCGTCATCAATGGCGTAGGCCGGCAGATGGGTCAGGTCGACCCGTTCCTCCGCTTCCAGCTCCGGTAGGATCAGCTCGGGATCCTCGCAGCTGACCGCCTGGCGAGTCGGATAGGGATTGTGGCGATCACTCCAGTAGCCGACCCTGACCAGCATGCGGTGGGCATTGACCGGCGTCTCCTTGTGACCCAGCTGCTGCAGGATCCGGCTCGACTCGCTGCGCTCCAGTGCCAGCTGCTCCACCTCCTGCAACCGCTGCCTGTCCTCCGCTTCGATGCGCCCCTGCCGCAGGCGTTGTATAAACGCCTCCCATACCTGCTCCTCCACCGCCTTGCGCTCCCGCTCACGAAGATCCGCCGCGACCTGTTGCGCCGAGCGAACCGTGATCTGTTGCGGAGAGCCCTCAAAATAGAGTCCCTCGGCGACCCGCTCCCAGGCAGCCCAGGCGGTGGCCGGGGTAAAATCACCGTAGATCAGCGACGCCAGCTCCTCCAGATGGGTGGTCTCACCCGCCAACAGCTCCCACGCCTCGTCCAGGTCTCCTTGCACCGGTTCCAGTTCATCCAGCCGTTCGAGGGGTCCGGGATGCAGGATCGCGATATCCTTGGGCCGTACCCGCTTGACCTTGCCGGCCCCCAGATCGATCTCTATCTTTTCGCCCACCCCGGTCACCCGGGCGGGACGAATCTTATACAGCGCCAGACTGCCTGTGGCGGGCTTGTAGAGTGACATCGTAATCCTTCTGCATGAACCGGCGTGTGAGTATAAATCCATAATACCGGGGTGGCGACCCGCTATCGGTGGTGTGTTAACCTTTGGCTATTGAAAATACGCGTCCGCAACCGCATCAATGCCGATGCCCTGCCAGGCGCATAGGACCATTGCCCGACAATTCCGTATCACGACACGGCTGCCCGACGCCCGCGGGCCACGGCTGCAGCAGAGGACCCAGCAACATGAACGACCAGTGGAAGCAGTTTCTCGAATCACAGGAGGCAACCATCTCTCCGGAGACCGGGGTATCCTTCAACGGCCAGGAGGCGTTTCCCGACTGTGCCCTGTTCGACCTCTCGCACCTGGGAGTTATCCGCGTAGCCGGCGAAGATGCCCAGAGCTTCCTACAGGGCCAGTTCACCAACGATACCCGTGAGGTGAGCAGCACCCGGAGCCAGTTGAGCGCCTACTGCTCGCCGAAGGGGCGGATGATGGCAAATTTCCGCCTGTTCATGAATAGCGGGGACTACCTGCTGCAGATGCCCCTGGAGACGCACGCCACGGTACTCAAACGGCTGCCGATGTTTGTCCTGATGTCCAAGGCCACAGTCAGTGATGCCAGCGACGAGCTGGTCAGCATCGGTATTGCGGGTGAGTGCGCACCCTCCCTGCTGCAGAAGAGCTTCTCCACGCTGCCGGGCAAGACCGGAGAGGCGGTGGAAGAGAACGGCAACAGCCTGATTCGCCTTGCCGGGGAACCGATCCGTTACCAGGTGACCGGCCAACCCGGGCCGATGATCGCATTGTGGCAACAGCTGGCGACCGAAGCGACCCCCGCAAACAGGGACTACTGGCGCCTGCTGGATATCCGGGCCGGCATACCGACAATATACCAGGCCACGACCGACGCTTTCGTACCACAGATGACCAACATGCAGCAGATCGACGGGGTCAGCTTTACCAAGGGGTGCTACACCGGCCAGGAGGTTGTGGCGCGGATGAAATACCTGGGTAAGCTGAAGCGCCGCATGTACCGCGCCTCGGTCAACAGCGAGCGGCGACCGCAACCAGGCGATGAACTGTTTGCGCCGGACAGCAAGTCGGGGCAGGGTGCCGGCAAGGTGGTGGACGCCAGTCCCTCACCGGCCGGTGGCTACGAACTGCTGGCGGTGACCGAGATCCGCAGCTTCGAGGAGGGTGACCTGCATCTGCTCGGCGTGGGCGGCCCCAAACTGAGCGCGGAGTCCCTACCCTATGCTCTTGAGGAAGCCTGAGCCTAATCGCCTCAAGTTCCGCGAGCGTCAACCGATACAGGAGTAACAGCAGTGCCGGGTACGGCCTGCGCTCCCCAGCAACCAGGAATACGACGGCAGACATGATTGGCAAAGACGAATTCTTCGAATCACTCCAGACCGCCATCAAAGAGAACAAGATCACCCTCCCCACCCTGCCCGAGGTGGCGCTGAAGGTGCGCGACGCGGTGGAGCAGGAGGATGTCACCGCGCACCAGATTGCCGACATGGTAGCCACCGATGCAGCCCTCTCCGCGCGCCTGCTGCAGGTCGCCAACAGCCCGCTGTACCGTGGCCGGGTGCCGATCGAGAGCATCCAGATGGCGATCACCCGCCTCGGCTACAAGCTGGTACGCAGCCTGGTGGTGAGCCTGGCCATGAAACAGATTTTCCAGGCCACCTCGGACACCCTGGACAGCCGCCTGCGCAACCTGTGGGAGCAGAGCGTGGAGGTAGCAGCCATCTCCCGGGTACTGAGCCAGAACATCCCGCACCTGGAGA
Source organism: Sedimenticola sp. (assembly GCA_026196475.1). Classification (GTDB taxonomy): domain Bacteria; phylum Pseudomonadota; class Gammaproteobacteria; order Chromatiales; family Chromatiaceae; genus Sedimenticola. Next base: position 1,035 of record JAPHTA010000089.1, on the reverse strand, counting down.
AGGATCAGGCGATGCTGGCCGGCCTGATCCACAACATCGGCTCGCTGCCGATCCTCACCTGGGCCGATTCGCACACCGACCTGATGGAGGATGAGGAGGCACTGGACCAGCTGGTGACAGAGCTGACCCCGCCCATCGGCAAGCAGATTCTCACCTTGTGGGAATTCCCCGAGAGCCTGATCAAGGTGGCCGAGGAGGCGTTCAACCTGCAGTACAGCAGTGGCCCGCAGGCCGACTACGCGGACATCGTGATCGTGGCCCGCCTGCAGTCCTCCCACACCGACCAGATCACCTCCCCGGCGGACTGGATCAACGTCCCCGCCTTCCTCAAGGTAGGCCTGGATCCGGAGGTGGAGCTGATCGAGATCGAGGGCGTGGCGGAGGATATCGAGTCGGTGCAGGAGACCTTTCTCTAGCGCCAGATCGATAGTGGTTCGGGAGCAGACGTGGCTGTCGGATACGCAGCCAACGATGGTCTGTTTCGCTATCACCCTTACCTGCCTATAAGCGACTCTCGAGTTCAAATAGCTTGAAGAGTCACTTTGCAACCGATCAATCGAATCTACCCGTGGTCTCTGTGCCCCCCCCTTCCGACTTCCGCGCCACCGAGTATCGCAGCCGGCTGCGGATTAAGGCGCGTAGTTGTCTGAGACGCGTAGCGGCGAGTTCTACGCGCCCCGCAGCCGGCGAGAAACGCAGGGAACCCCGAAGGGGTGGCGTGGTGGAGTGAGGGTTTTGGCTACTTTTACCCCTAAAAGTAGCCCGCCGCAGGGGGGCGGGACCCCCGCTTAAATCAAACGTCGCGAAGCGACACAATAAAAGGCTGCATCACCGAAGTGGCCAGCCTCGCCGTCCGAACCAACCGCATCACTCCGCCCGCATATGCGGAAACAGCAGCACATCCCGGATCGAGGGGGAGTCGGTGAACAGCATCACCAGGCGATCGATACCGATCCCCTCACCGGCGGTAGGCGGCAGCCCGTGCTCCAGGGCCCGCACGTAGTCGGCGTCAAAGTGCATCGCCTCCGCGTCCCC
>JAPHTA010000304.1 GCA_026196475.1 Sedimenticola sp. | reverse complement strand
CGGCGCCAGGGTCGTTCCAAGTACGGTGCCAAGCGGCCGAAGAGCTGATTGGATTCACTAACAGGACTGAGTTAAACAAGTCATGCCAAGAAGAAGAGTAGCAGCAAAACGCGAGATCCTGCCTGATCCCAAATTCGGGAGTCAGCTGCTTGCCAAGTTCATCAACATGATTATGGTTGATGGCAAGAAATCGGTCGCGGAGAAGATTATTTACGACGCGCTGGATCGTGTCAGTGAGCGCGGCAAGGACGAGCCGATGGACGTTCTCGAGAAGGCATTGGAGAACGTGCGTCCGATGGTTGAGGTCAAATCCCGTCGTGTTGGTGGTGCAACTTACCAGGTGCCGGTTGAGGTGCGTGCGAGTCGTCGCAACACCCTGGCCATGCGCTGGCTGATTGACGCCTCGCGCAAGCGTAGCGAGAAATCGATGGCGCATCGCCTGGCTGGTGAGCTTTCAGACGCCGCGGAGCAGCGTGGTTCGGCTGTAAAGAAGCGCGAGGATACCCACCGTATGGCAGAGGCCAACAAGGCGTTCTCCCACTACCGCTGGTAGTTGTTTCACGGCAGGGGGCCACGGGGCCGCCTGCTTTTACTTTTTGCTCTTTTACATTGTTGATCGGATCGAATCGTGGCGCGAAGCACACCTATAAATAGGTATCGGAACGTAGGGATTATGGCGCATATTGATGCGGGTAAGACCACTACGACCGAGCGCATTTTGTTCTACACCGGTGTCTCTCACAAGATCGGTGAAGTGCATGATGGCGCCGCGACCATGGACTGGATGGAGCAGGAGCAGGAGCGTGGCATCACCATCACCTCGGCTGCGACCACCTGCTTCTGGAAAGGAATGGATCAGCAATTTCCGGAGCATCGCATAAATATTATCGACACCCCGGGGCACGTCGATTTCACAATCGAAGTCGAGCGTTCCCTGCGCGTGCTGGACGGCGCCTGCGCGGTGTTCTGCGCGGTCGGGGGAGTCGAGCCCCAGTCAGAGACGGTCTGGCGCCAGGCTGACAAGTACGGCGTACCCAGAATTGCCTTCGTCAACAAAATGGATCGCATGGGAGCGAACTTCTTGCGAGTGGTCGAGCAGGTTCGTACCCGGCTCGGGGCTACGCCGGTTCCGCTTCAGATCGCGATCGGTGCGGAAGAGGGTTTTCAGGGGGTTGTTGATCTCATCCGTATGAAGGCTATCTACTGGGATGAGGCGTCTCGTGGGATGAACTACGAGGCAAAGCCGGTTCCGGAGGAGCTCTTTCCGCTGGCACAGGAGTGGCGGGAGAAGATGGTGGAGGCTGCCGCCGAAGCCACGGAAGAGCTGATGGAGAAGTATCTGAACGGCGGGGAGCTTGCCGACGAAGAGATCAAGGCCGGATTGCGTGCCAGAACGCTGGCCAGTGAAATCACCCCGATGATGTGTGGCTCCGCCTTCAAGAACAAAGGTGTGCAGGCCCTGCTCGATGCGGTGATCGAATATATGCCCTCGCCAGCAGACGTGGCGGCGATCCAGGGTATCGTCGACGAGGAGGGCGAGGTCGTCGAGACGCGCCCGGCTAACGACGAGGCGCCTTTCGCGGCATTGGCATTCAAGATTGCGACCGATCCTTTCGTTGGAAATCTAGCGTTTATCCGGGTCTACTCGGGGGTGCTGAAGTCGGGCGACAGTGTGTTCAATCCGGTCAAGGGCAAGAAAGACCGTATTGGCCGGATCCTGCAGATGCACTCCAACTCTCGCGAAGAGATCAAGGAGGTGCGGGCGGGTGATATCGCGGCGGCCGTCGGACTCAAGGACGTTACCACGGGTGACACGCTCTGCGCGCTGGAATCCCGGATCACCCTGGAACGGATGGAGTTCCCGGAACCGGTGATCGCGGTCGCTGTCGAGCCGAAGACCAAGGCGGACCAGGAAAAGATGTCGATCGCCTTGTCCAAGCTGGCTCACGAAGATCCTTCGTTCCATGTCCATACGGACGAAGAGTCGGGGCAGACCATTATCGCCGGCATGGGTGAGCTGCATCTCGATATTATTGTTGACCGGATGCGTCGAGAATTTAATGTCGAAGCCAATGTCGGGGCGCCGCAGGTGGCCTATCGCGAGACGGTCCGCGGTTCGATAGAGCAGGAAGGCAAGTTCGTGCGCCAGTCAGGTGGGCGTGGCCAGTACGGTCATGTGTACCTGAGGATCGAGCCGAAAGAGCCCGGTACGGGCTACGAGTTTGTCAACGAGATCGTTGGTGGTGTTGTACCGAGAGAGTACATACCGGCGGTCGACAAGGGTGTTCAGGAGCAGTTACAGAATGGGGTGATCGCCGGCTACCCCATGATTGACGTCAAGGTGACGCTTTTCGATGGTTCGTACCATGATGTCGATTCCAGCGAAATGGCGTTCAAGATTGCCGGCTCGATGTGCTTCAGAGAAGGTGCGGCCCGGGCCAATCCCGTGCTGCTGGAGCCGGTCATGAAGATCGAGGTCATTACACCCGAAGAGTATATGGGTGACGTGATGGGTGATCTCAACCGACGTCGGGGTGTTGTCCAGGGTATGGACGATTGTCCGGCGGGTCGGCAGATCAAGGCGGAGGTTCCACTATCCGAGATGTTCGGGTATGCAACGGATCTCCGTTCGGCCACGCAAGGTCGTGCGACGTATAGCATGGAGTTTGCTAAATACAGTGAAGTCCCGGCGAATATCGCTGAGGCTGTGAAGAAACAGTAATCTGGAAGGGGTAGAACCGTGTCCAAGGAAAAATTCGAGCGTACAAAACCCCACGT
>JAPHTA010000376.1 GCA_026196475.1 Sedimenticola sp. | reverse complement strand
GATCCATCCACGGGAACAAGTATTTTTGCAAACATGGTGTTTACTCCGTTTATTGTTTGTTGGTCTCGGGCGAGCCCGTGGCGCCTCCCTGCGCCACGCCCGGTGTTGATGCTAGTTGAAGGCCAGGTCCCTAAGGAACAGGGCTATCTGCGGGAACATGATCAGCAGTACCGCCGACATGATCAGCATAAAGACGAAGGGCGGGGTGCCCTTGATCACCTCCCAGTAGGGTCGCTTGAATACCGCGATGGCGGTAAAGATGTCGCAACCGAAAGGTGGTGTTGCGGAGCCTATCGCTACCTGCAGCGTGATGATTACACCCACCAGTACAGGGTCGAGCCCGACCGAATCCACCACGGGGGCGAAGATCGGCACCATTACCAGGATAACCACGATCGGATCCACGAACATGCAGCCGACGAAGAAGGCGATGGAGATAACCACCAGCACGCCGGTCGGACCCATCTGGTCGATTCCGACCGCGCCCAGCATGGCCTGTGGTATCTGTGCGAATGAGATAATCCAGGAGAAAGCGGCACCAGCCGCGACCAGGATGAATACCACGGCGGTGATCAGGCCGGTTGACTTGGCAATGGCGACGATCTCATTCGCCTTAAGCGAGCGGAAGACCAGGAACTCGAGGATGATGGCGTAGAGCACGCAGACTGCGGCGGCCTCGGTGGGGCTGAAGATGCCGCCGTAGATGCCACCGACGATAATCACCGGGAATCCCATCGGCCAGACCGCCTCTTTCAGCGCGGCCAGTCGCTCTGACCAGTTCGACTTCGGTTCGGTGGGGACATGCATCACGGTTGCATAGATCATGCTGTAGACCGAGAACATGAACAGGATCAGAAGACCCGGTCCGACCCCGGCGATGAACAACTCGGAAATCGAGGTGTTGGAGATGACACCGTAAATGATCATGCCGATACTGGGCGGGATCAGGAACGCGATATCACTCGAGTTGACGATCAGGGCGAGAACGAACGAGTCCTTGTAACCTGCTTTCAGCATGCGTGGTCGCAGTGGTGAACCAACCGCCACCACCGTGGCCTGGGTGGATCCGGACACGGCTCCGAACAGGGTGCATGCGGTTGCGGTGCTGACCGCCAGGCCGCCCTTGACGTGACCGACAAAGGCCATGACCAGGTTGATCAGGCGGTCCGCCGAATGTCCCCGCGTCATGATGTCCGCGGCCAGGATAAACATCGGCACTGCAATCAGCGAGGCGGGGCGAATCCCGGCCATGAACTGCTGTACCATGAAGTCCATCTTGCCGAAGCCGTTGAACATCTCGAAAAAGCCGATGAAGGCGGCGATAAACAGCGGGATCATCATCGGGAAGCCGAGGAGCAGGAGGATGATCATGGTTGCCATCATTACTGTTGCCATATCGATATCCCCCCTAGATTTCCGATTCTTCGTCGCTGTAACCCTCGAGCACGTTGGTCGAGAGGTAGATGTCCTTGTCGGTAATATTCTTGATCGCCGTCAGCAGGTACTGCATGGCGGTGACAAAGAAGCCGACCGGCACCCAGAGAAAGATCCAGTAGATCGGAATCTGCAGCGCGGGAAGGATCCGTCCCGAGCCCTGTACCTTGCCGATATAGATGACCGAGAAATAGCAGAGGGCAAACATGGTCACCGAGGTGAACAGGGCAATGATCACCATCAACACCTTTCGCGCCTGGGCCGGCAGTGCATCGTAGATTGCCGACATGCGGATGTGGCGTCCGTGGCGCGCGGCGTAGCCGACACCGGCAAAGGTAATGAAGATGATCAGTATCCTGTTCACCTCCTCGGAGAAGAACAGGCTGTATTGGAAGACGTAGCGACCCACTACGTTGGAAACCGTGTTCAGGGCCATCAGCAGTACACCGGCCGCCAGCGCGAACGATTCGAAACGGCTGATCATCGTATCGATGATGCCGAGGATGCCTGGCAGGCTGGACTGGTGGTCGCCTAGGTCAGTTTGCTTGGTATCTGGCATGTTCAGAGTCCCTGCAGTTATAGTTGTTGTTGCTCCTGCCCGGAACAAGACAAAAGAGGTGACGCCGGGTCACCTCTTTTGTGTCTAGTGCCGGATGCATCGGGTACCCGGTTACTTGGTGGCCTCCAGGTCAGCCTTCATCTGGTTGAGGATTTTCTTTCCGCTTTCACCGGTCATCTCGATAAACTTTGCTTCCACTTCGGCGGCGGCCGCCTTGAACGGTGCCCGCTGTTCCTCGGTGAGCACGGTAATGGTCATCTCCGGCTTGGCATCCTTGATCTTTTTCAGCTCCTGCTCGGCCAGGCCTTTCTGGTAGCCAAGAATGTACTCGAAGGCCGCCTGGCTGGCGTTCTGCACCAATTCCTTGTCCGCCTTGCTGAGGCTGTCATAGAAATCCTTGTTGGCCATTACCGCGGTGGTGAAGTTGTTGTGGCCGGCGTAGGTGATGTGGTCCGTCACCTCGTAGATCTTGGTCGAGTAGAGGTAGAAGGTGGGATTCTCCTGCCCCTGAATGATGTTGGTCTGCAGGCCACCGTATACTTCACCCCAGGGTAGCGGTGTCGGAGTGGCGCCAAAAGCCTTGTAGGACTCCACCAGCAGCGGGTTGGTCATGACCCGGAACTTGACCTCGTTGAGGTCCGCCGGGCTGGTTACCGGCTCCTTGGTGGTCATGGCTACCTCGCCTTCCGGGAACATCTTAAGCAGTTCCAGTCCGTGCTCCGAATATAGCGATTTGAAGTCCTGGTTGATCGCCTTGCTCTCGGAGAAGAAGCGATGCAGGTGTTCCTGGTCTGTTGGCAGCAGGTAGGGTACGAAGAATACCTGGGCTTCCGGGATCAGCGAGCCGGTAAAGCCGGGCGACTGGTCTACGAACTGCAGGATGCCGGCCTGTGCCTGCTCCATGATATCAGCCGACTCGCCCAGGGTTCCGTAAGGGAAGAGCTGGATTTCATGGTCCGAGTTGGCTTCGATGTGCTCCTTGAACTTTGTTGCGTAGACGCCCTGAACCTCTGTCAGGGCCTCTTCGAATGCATATCTCCAGGTATCGGCTGAT
>JAPHTA010000256.1 GCA_026196475.1 Sedimenticola sp. | reverse complement strand
GGATTGAGAACGCCAAAGCCAAAATCGGCCCGGAATTCCTGCATCGACAAATCGGCCAGGCCGGCCGGGTTGGTCAGCACGGTGGCCGAGTCCTGGGGTGCCGCGGTGTGGGCACCGGCCATGCCCCATTGGGTAGCACTCACCCCCAGCATCTGGTCACCGTTGGTGGCCAGGGCCTGGGCGCTGAACAGGCCCAGTGCGACGGCGGCGGTCAATCTGCAGTATTGAGTCTGCATGTTCATCTCCTCCAGTTTTTGGTTTTTTACTGCTGAATGTTGTTATGTCGTTGTTCAGCGCAGCAGGTCGGACTTTCCGGGCACACCGCGGAAAATGGTGTGACAGCCGAAGCAGCCGGTGGTGATCTCACCTACCAGGGAGGCCGCCTTCACCAGGTCACCCTCGTCCGCCGCGGCAGCCAGTCGTTTGGCATTGCCCTCGACCGCGTCGTTGAATCCGGCCAGGGATGCCAGACCGTCATCGTTGATGAACTTCATGTCCAGGTAAGGAATCAGGCCACCCACCGGAATGCGGTGATTGGCCAGCCGGCGGGCGCTGTCCGCGGCCTGCTCCGGGTTGTCGGTCAACACGCCGGTGACCATACTGTGATAGTCGGACAGAACCTCGTGCATCACCTGGCGCAGGGTTATCTGCTGGCTGTGACGGTTGTGCTGGCTGTAGATCTTCAACAGCAGCTTCTTGGTTTTTGGCGACAGTGCCTTGACCTTCTGCTGAAGCTCCGGTTTCATCAGCCCTATCTGCTGGTTCATCATCTGCTGCAGCTTTTGCATATCGGGTTTGTCAGGCTGCGCCTGGGCAAGACCGATGCTTGCCGACAGGCCCAGGGCCGCAGTCAGGGCGAGAGCCTTTCTGACAATCGCCTTGATCTCGTTTCCAGGTTTATGCATAACGTGTAACCTCTTCTACTGTGTTATGACGGTACGGGAATACCGGGGACCAGATGGTTTGTTACCGGGATCAGGGTGGCGGAGAGTTAACGGTAATTGATTACGGCGGGGTGACAGGTTGTATCAAGTTGTTTCAGAACAGTTACAAATACAGGCGCCGGCAGGGTCATGAACGACCAGCCGGGGCGCCTGCTGGTGGTGGATGATGAGCCGGAGCTGCGAGCACTGCTCAAACGTTACCTGAGCGAACAGGGTTACCAGGTGACGGCGGTGGCCGATGGCGTTGCCATGCGTCAGCACCTGGACAGGCATGCGGTTGACCTGGTGATCCTCGACCTGATGCTGCCCGGTGAGGATGGCCTCTCTCTCTCCCGCCACCTGCGCGAGCAGGGTGACCAGGCGATCATCATGCTCTCCGCACGGGGCGAGGAGGTGGACCGGATCGTTGGACTCGAGATGGGTGCCGACGACTACCTGGCCAAACCCTTCAATCCACGCGAACTGCTGGCGCGGGTTCGCGCCGTGATGCGCCGTAGCCGGGAGCGAAACGCGCAGGGCAAGGCGGAAACCCTCCGTTTCGGACCTTTCGAACTGAACCTGTTCAGCCACAAGCTGAGTCGTGACGGTGCCGAGATCCCACTGACCGCAGGCGAGTTCGAGCTGCTAAGGATCTTCGCCCAGCACCCCAACTCGGTGCTTAGCCGGGACCGCCTGCTGGATCTGACCAAGGGGTACGAACGGTCACCGTTCGATCGCAGTATCGACGTCCGGGTCAACCGCCTGCGGCGCAAGATCGAACCGGACGCCTCCGAGCCGACCTATCTGCGCACGGTCTGGGGCGCCGGCTACCTGTTCTGCCCGGAGCCCTGACCCGCCCGTGTCCCTGCTCAAGCCCCGTACCCTGTTCGGCCGCACCCTGGTCACTATCGCGATCGTATCTATCGGCTTCCAGATCTTCATGATGCTGGTTATCGGCTCCCTGATGCTGGTCCCCCTGGGCCAGCGATCGGCCGATGACCTGGCGGCCCTGATGGTCTCCGTGGCCGAGAACTGGCAACAACAGGAGCCGCAGGCGCGACGGCAGCTGGAGTCGGAGTACATGCGCCGGTACCAGATCCTGCCCAGCAGCAACCGAATCCCGTTTCCGGAAAGCAACAGCTGGCTGCCATACCGTTTCTTCCTGCAGAACGCCCTCTCCCGCCGTAGCGGTGAACCGGTCCGGCTGCTTCAACAGAGTGGTCCGGACCGGGGAGACTGGTTCTGGGTCGATATCCCACTACAGGATGCTTCGGTACGGGTCGGTTTTCCGCGCTCACGCATCGGCGTGCACCCGCCTATCGCCCTGGTACTGGTACTCTCGGCCGGCGCATGGGTCACCGTGATCACCGTGATCGTGCTGGTCAGGCGGCTCTCCTCGCCTCTTGAATCGCTCTCCCGGGCGGTGCGCACCCTGGGCACCGGGGAGTGGCCGGAGCCGGTCTCGGAGAGGGGTCCGGAAGAGCTGGCCAGTCTGGCCCGCAGCTTCAACCGCATGACCGGCCAGGTAAGGGAACTGCTGGCCAACCGCACCACACTGCTGGCCGGTATCTCGCACGATCTGCGCACCCCGATTACCCAGATCCAGCTGGCCCTGGAGATGCTGCCGGACGAGGGCGGCGATCCCCACCTCATGGCCGGCATCCGCCGTGACCTGGAACGCATCAACCGCATGATCGGCCTGTTTCTGGATATCAGTCGTGGCCTGGAGGGGGGCGAGGACCAGCAACTGCTGATCGAACCCATGCTCAATGACCTGGCCGGGCAATACCGGGAGCGGGGTGCGGATGTAAGCTGGAGCCCATGCCCTGGCTGCTGCCAGCGGGTCAACGCCATGGCACTCAACCGCATACTCAGCAATCTGCTGGACAATGCCCTGCGTTACGGCGCGGGCACTCCGATCGCTCTGGACTGCCGCTGCATCGGTTCGGGTACCGTGATCACGGTTTCGGACCAGGGGCCCGGCATCCCGGAGAGCGAGCGGGAGCGGGTATTCCAGCCCTTTCACCGGCTGGAGCAGTCGCGCAACAAGAGTACCGGTGGCAGCGGGCTGGGCCTGGCCATTGTCCGCCAGCTGGCCCATGCCTATGGCTGGGAGGTGTCACTGGAATCCAATCTGCCGGCCGGAACCCGGGCCGTGGTCACCCTGCGCAACAGGAACCGTAACGCCGGCCAGCCGGTGCAACGTGAACAGGTCTGACGTGAGATACCGGAGCATGGAATCCTCACTCCGGGGTGAGAAAACATGACCCTGCCCCCCCGAACTCTCGCTGCCGGCCTGCTGACCTCACTGCTTGCGCTAACCGGTAGCGGCGCCCGTGGCAGCGAACTGGAGCCCTTCACCAGCGACGGCTGCAGCGCGTTTCCGGATGGCACCCCGGCACAGCAGTCCCTGTGGGCACGCTGCTGCATTCGTCACGATCTGGCCTACTGGAAGGGGGGTGACGTCGAAGAGAGACTGGAGGCCGACAGAGCGCTCGGGCGATGCGTCAGCCAGGTCGGAGAGCCGGCACTTGCAGAGCTGATGCTGGCAGGAGTGCGGGTCGGAGGCTCGCCCTACTGGCCAACCCCTTTCCGCTGGGGTTACGGCTGGCCCTACGGACGCGGCTACAAGCCCCTGGGCAGTGCCGAGAAAGTCCGCGTAAGTGAGCGCCTGGAGCAGTTACAGCTGCTGCTTCAGGAGCTGTCGCAGGAACTGGGGTCGGGCAGCACGGAGCAGGCTCCGCAGGGTCACGCGCCGCGACTCCCCATCGCGCCCTCCAGCAGCTCCAGCAACGCCTCCGCCTCTTCCAGGAAGGGGGCGATCTGCTTCGCCTTCAGGCGTTTCTGAAAACGGTACAGGAGCAGCCGGTCGCCCCGCCCCTCCACCACCAGACCGGGGTGCTGCATGAGAAAGTCCTGGACCGCGGGCGAAAACAGCCGGCTAACCCGCTCCGGGTTGCCGCCCAGCAGGTGGAAGGCGCGGTTGAATCCCGGGTTGTCATTGACCTGTAGCGGGGTGAAACCGAAGCGTTGCGCCACCTGTCGTTGGTGCGAGGCGGAGGGACTGATATCGAAATCGGGGAACCTGCGTTCACCCTGAAGCAGAATCACGGTCTGGTTGCGGCGCTCCAGGTTGGTCTGGTCATCCGCCACCGGGTGCGCGCCAAACCCTTCCCCGGCGACGGTAGCGTCGTAGCTGTAATCAAAGATCATCAGCTCGCGGTCTTTGCGACGGCCGCCCATCCGGTTGCCGATCTCCGGTTTCCCCTGGAGCAGCAGATCAAACCGGGCTTCGGCCAGTGGCCCCGGAACCGGCTGCAATCCGGACCTGAAATCGAGCCCCAGTCGCCTGGCGGTAGCGGACAGGTTACCGCCCCGTTGCAGCTCGGTGTAGATACCGACCGCCACGATGAGCACGATCACGACAAGTATGGCGATTTTACTCATGACACCCCGCACGGCTGTTCAGCCTGTCATTTTGAAAACGTTTCAGTCTCCGGCAAGCCGCTGCTACGATACACTATCTGTCGGCTGATGAGCAGGCACATCCGATGATGCAACCTCTGCAGGCGTTTCTGGAACGCTACCCCCGGTTGCTGGTGATTACCGGCGCCGGCTGCAGTACCGATTCCGGGATTCCGGACTACCGCGACCAGGCGGGCGACTGGAAACGCAGCAAGCCGATCCTCTACCAGGAGTTCATGCGCAGCGAATCAACCCGCCGCCGCTACTGGACCCG
>JAPHTA010000327.1 GCA_026196475.1 Sedimenticola sp. | reverse complement strand
GCGCATCTTGCAGCGCCATCTGGAACTTGCTTGTCAGTCTGTCCATTCGCATGGAAATTACTCCGATAATTTATAAGGTTACCCAGGAGATGGGGCACCGGGGAGGGAAATTCAACTGAACCGGGGTTCCCCGCCCCGTCTCACTCCCTGCCATCCAGGACGGCCTGGACCAGGGGCAGCAACTGCTCCCGGGAGTAATCCTCGGGATAGATTGGCGAATCGGCCCGGATACGCGCGCGTCCACGCAGCAGGACACCCCTGATCACATGCCCCTCGCCGCGCACGCCGCTGATCCGGTGGGGCAGGATGGGCGCCCCGGTCAGCTGGGAGAGGCGGATGGCACCACCCTTGATCGGGCGTGGCGGGTCACTGTCAAGATGGATCCTGCCATGGGGGAAGAGGGCCAGCACCTCGCCCTCGCGCAGGCAACGGAGCGCCTCGCGCAGGGCCTGTTCCGGCCGTTTCTCCCGGTCCACCGGGATGCAGCCGATGGCCCGGAACAGCCAGGTGAGGCCGAATCGGCGGTACTCCTCCCGGGCGATCAGGAAGCGCAATGGCCGTCGTGCCGAGGCGAACAGCAGCATCGGGTCCAGGCCTGACACGTGGTTGGCGACCACGATCGCAGGCCCCTGCCGGGGCAGGCGCAGGCCGAGTGCGTTGAGACGGTGATAGCGGTAACAGAAGAGGCGGTTCAGGCCATCCAGGGTGTTCATCCAGCCGCGCCCCCAGTCCACCCGGTTGGCACGGCGGCAGGCCCGGTACAGTCGACGCAGCGACCATAGCAGCAGGAGAACCAGCAGGAGCGTTATCACGACGGCTATGGACGGCACGCGCCCTCCGGTTGTTCAGTCCCATTTAAGCAGTGATTGTTTAACCCGGCTTCCATGTTCACCCACTGTAAAAGAATCGACCAGGCTTACAGCTGCCTCAGCAGTTCTCTCTCCATCAGGGAGACGGCTATAAAAAGATGCAGGCGGTTGGTCACCTGGGGAACAGGCGGTCCAGGGTTGGTTTCAGGCCCATACCTGAGTCCCGGGCCTTTGGCACGAACGTTCCCTCTCCTTCAAGGAGAGGCTTGGGGTGAGGTGATCCGAACAGGCAAACCACCCGCTTACCCCCTCTCCCTGCCCCCGGGCCACCTGTTCCCGACGTGGCCAACCGACTACATCCCTGTAGTCGTCTCCTTGGGGGAGAGGGTACCGTCTGTCCCAGGTCCTTGGCACGTAACAAAAGTGTGAACCAGGCTATTTACTGGACTTGCCACCCTTCTTGTATACCTTGCGCTGGAACAGGTCGGTTCGGCGGCTCACCACGCGGTCGATGAACAGCATCCCGTCCAGGTGATCCAGTTCGTGCTGGATCGCCCGCGCCTCGAATCCCTCCATCTCGTACTCCAGGGGCTCGCCCCAGGGGTCCTGGGCGCGGATGCGGATCTGGGTGGCGCGGATCACGTTGCCGGTATAGTCCGGCACCGAGAGACAGCCCTCCCGCCCCATCTCGAACCCCTCCCAGTGGGTGATCTCCGGATTCACCAGGATCATGTAGCCGTGATTGGGCACCGGCTTGCGGGTATTCGAGACATCCACAATCACGATGCGCTGGAACCGTCCCACCTGGGGCGCGGCGATGCCGACTGCCCCCGGACCATTGCGCCGGGTCTCCTCCAGGTCATCGATAAAGGATCGCAACTCATCGTCAAACCGCTCAACCGGATCCGAGGCCTGTTTCAGGCGCTGGTCGGGGATTTTCAGGATATCCAGTACTGCCATTGTCAACCAATCAGTGTCTCTATGGAGGATACGCTGACATCGATATCCCCCAGGTTTTCGAGCGCCGCCTCCAACGACTCCAGGGGCTGCTCACTGTAGCCCTGGATGTGCATGATGTAGACCGGCCGTTCACTGGATCCTGCCACGTCGGACTCCAGCTCCAGGATGTTGCAGCCCAGTTCCGCCAGCACCCCGGTCACCTGGGCCACGATGCCGGCCCGGTCGGCGCCCGCCACCCGCAGCTGGATATTCGGCACCACGTGCTGATGCAGGGAGCCGGCAATCGGGTCAACATGCATATGCAGCCCCAGCTCTTCAGCCACCGGCTGAAGAACCGGTTCGACCTCGCCCGCACCGCTGACCATCATCATCACGGTGAAGTTGCCACCCAGCCGAATCATGGACGCCTCGCCCAGGTTCCAGCCAGCGTCATACAGGGCCTGGGTCACCTTGCCCACGATACCGGGCTGATCCTGACCCACCAGGGTCAGCATTTTCCAGTCACTCATCTGTTCTTTCCTCCGTCGTTTGACGGCCTCCATCTCCATACTGTTCTTCGACAGGCCCTGGCCTGCCAATGCAATTCAGCAGTTGTTTGTCACTTTATCCAGATCAGGGACGCCATGCGTCCCGTGACGCCATCCCTCCGGTAGGAGAAGAAGCGCCGGCTGTCGTTCACTGTACAGTAATCGTCTCCGCCGACAAAACCGACCCCCAGTCTCTGCAGACGCAGCCTGGCCAGTTGGTAGATATTGGCCATCCAGTGACCGGGGCGGGCAGAGCGAAAGGCGCTTGCCGCGCCCGGATCGATACTTACGAACTGCTCCCGCACCTCGTCACCCACCTCGAACGCAAGGGGGCCGATCGCCGGTCCCAGCCAGGCCAGCAGTTGATCACCAGGTTGGTTGAATTTGGCCACTGCCTGCTCGATCACCCCGGCCGCCAGCCCCCGCCACCCGGCATGCACCGCAGCCACCCGGCTGCCCTGTCGATCACACAGCAGCAGCGGCAGGCAGTCCGCGGTCATCACCACGAGAACCTGGCCGGGGCGGGTGGTGGTGGCAGCGTCCGCCTGCCGGTCTCCCCCCTCGGCGGGGCAATCCAGCACCCGCTTACCGTGTACCTGGTCCAGCCACTCTGGCTCCGCGGGCAGTTGGGCCAGGGCGCGCAGGCGCCGCCTGTTTTCGGCCACCGTAGCCGGATCGTCTCCCACATGGAGGGCCAGGTTGAGACTGTCAAAAGGTGCCTCGCCGACACCGCCGAGCCGGGTGGTGATCACCGACCGGACCGATTCCGGAGCCGGCCATCCAGGAGAGAGCAGCAGATCGGCATTGTCAGGCACTTGCCATATCCTCCCGCAGTACCTGCAGCAGGGTCTGAATATCGTCCGGCAGCGGACTCTCCCACTCCATCCACTCGTCGCTCAGCGGGTGGCTGAGCCCGAGACGACGGGCGTGCAGGGCCTGCCGCCGAAAACTGCGCAACTGCTCCCGCAATGCCTCCGAGGCCCCTGCCGGCTGGCGCAGCCGGCCGCCGTAAACCGGGTCCCCCACCAACGGATGCCGGATATGCGCCATGTGCACCCGGATCTGGTGGGTGCGACCGGTCTCCAGCTTGACCCGAAGAGAGGTGTGGGCGCGGAACCGCTCCAGTACCCGGTAGTGGGTCACCGCCTCCTTGCCCGAATAGTTGACCGCCATCCGGGTGCGCTGGGTGGGATGGCGTCCGATCGGCTCATCCACCGAACCACCCGCGGTCATTACACCCCAGACTAGCGCAAGGTACTCCCGCTCGAAGGCCCGCGCCTGCAGCTGCTCCACCAGTCGTTTATGGGCAACCGGGGAGCGTGCAATCACCAACAGGCCGGTGGTCTCCTTGTCCAGTCGATGGATGATCCCGGCCCGAGGCAGCTGGATAAGCCCGGGATCGTGGTGCAGCAGGGCGTTCTGCAGGGTGCCGTCGGGATTGCCGGCGGCCGGATGTACCACCAGTCCGGCCGGCTTGTCTATCACGATCACCGCCTCGTCCTCGTAGACGATGGAGAGTTCGATCGGCTGCGGCCGGCACTCCACCTGCTCTTCCAGATGCGCCTCCAGGCTCACCCGCTCACCGCCCAGCACCTTGTCCCTCGGCCGACAGGAGGCACCATCAACGGTCACCCGCCCCTCCTTCACCCACTGTTGCAGGCGGCTTCTGGAGTAATCGGGAAACAGCTGGGCCAACGCCTGGTCCAGCCGTTTCCCGGCCAGTTCATCGCCGACACGGGCGCTGAGATGTTCAATCTGATCTGACAATGAAGCTACCCCGGACCCGGAGCCCTCGATAGATACCCACGAAAGAGCAAGTTTAACCCATTCCCGGCAGGAATAACCTTCCGCAGAGCTGCAGCACCTCCGGCATGTGGTCGAGCATCGCGACAAACCGGGCTTTCGGGTATACTTTTTGGTTTACATCATAACCCAGCTTGTATTGAGAAATGGCCATAAGACGCATCATCCTCCCCCTCCTCGCGCTGCTCCTGCTTTCCGCCTGCTCCCTGCTGCCGGAAGAGAAGGATGAGACCCTGG
>JAPHTA010000274.1 GCA_026196475.1 Sedimenticola sp. | reverse complement strand
CGCCTGCTCTTCATGCAGTCCAACGGCGGCCTGACCGATGCCTGGAGCTTCCAGGGCAAGGACGCGATCCTCTCCGGCCCCGCCGGCGGGGTGGTGGGCATGGTGCGCACCGCCGGGGCGGCCGGCTTCGACCGGCTGATCGGCTTCGACATGGGCGGCACCTCCACCGACGTGAGCCACTACGCCGGTGAATACGAGCGCGCCTTCGAGACCCAGGTGGCCGGGGTGCGCCTGCGGGCACCCATGATGCTGATCCACACCGTGGCCGCCGGCGGCGGCTCCGTGCTGCAGTTCGACGGCGCCCGCTACCGGGTCGGCCCGGAGTCGGCCGGGGCCGATCCCGGGCCCGCCTGCTACCGAAACGGCGGTCCGTTGACCGTAACCGACTGCAACGTGATGCTGGGAAAGCTGCAGCCGGACCACTTTCCCCGGGTGTTCGGCCCCGACGCGGACCAGCCCCTGGATGCCGCCGTGGTGCGGGAGCGGTTCCGGGAGCTGGCACAGCGGATCCAGCGGGAGGCGGGTGATACCCGCACAGCGGAGGAGGTGGCCGAGGGCTTCCTGGCGATCGCGGTGGAGAACATGGCCAACGCCATCAAGCGGATCTCGGTGCAGCGCGGCTACGACGTCTCCGACTACACCCTCTGCTGCTTCGGCGGCGCCGGCGGGCAGCACGCCTGCCTGGTGGCCGACGCCCTGGGCATGAAGCGGGTCTACCTGCACCCCCACTCGGGGGTGCTCTCCGCCTTCGGCATGGGGCTGGCGGACCGCCGGTTGATGCGGGACCAGGCGGTGGAGGCAGAGCTCTCTCAGGCCCTGATGCCGCAACTGGAGCAGGGACTGGCACAGTTGCAGGAGGAGGGGGTGGCCGAGATGCATGTGCAGGGCGTGGCGCTGGAGGCGATCCGCTGCGAGCACAAGCTGCACCTGCGTTACCTCGGCTCCGATACCGCCCTGCTGGTGCCGTTCGGCGACCGGCAGGCAATCCAGGCGGATTTCGAACAGGCCCACCGGCAGCGCTTCGGTTTCATCTCGGCGGAGAAGCCCCTGATCGTGGAGGCGATCCAGGTGGAGGTGATCGGCGCCGGTGATCACCCCTCTCTCTCCACACCACAGGACGACCGGGCGGCCGGGCTGATACCGGATGCGACCCACCCGACGGTGATGAACGGCCGCTCCCGCCCGACCCCGTTCTATGACCGGGAGCGGCTGCCGCTGCAGCAGCCGGTGCCGGGTCCGGCGGTGATCGTGGAGCCCACCGGCACCATCGTCATCGAGCCGGGCTGGCGGGCCGTGCTGACCCGGGACGACAACATCATCCTGGAGCGCTACCAGCCGCTGCCGGCACGGGTCGCCATCGGCACCGAGGTGGACCCGGTGATGCTGGAGATCTTCAATAACCTGTTCATGTCCATCGCCGAGCAGATGGGCATGGTGCTGGAGAACACCGCCGCCTCGGTCAATATCAAGGAGCGGCTCGACTTCTCCTGCGCCGTGTTCGACCAGCAGGGAGACCT
Source organism: Sedimenticola sp. (assembly GCA_026196475.1). Lineage (GTDB taxonomy): Bacteria > Pseudomonadota > Gammaproteobacteria > Chromatiales > Chromatiaceae > Sedimenticola. The sequence continues at coordinate 4,374 of JAPHTA010000274.1, read as the reverse complement.
GATCGCCAATGCGCCGCACATGCCGGTGCACCTGGGCTCCATGAGCGAGAGCATCAAGACCGTGATCCGGGAGCGGGCCGGGCGGATGGCGCCGGGTGATGCCTACCTGCTGAACGACCCCTACAACGGCGGCACCCACCTGCCGGATGTCACCCTGATCAAGCCGGTGTTCGATTCCCGGGAGGAGCGGGTGATCTTCTACGTTGCCTCCCGCGGCCACCACGCCGACATCGGCGGCACCACCCCCGGCTCCATGCCACCGGACTCCACCTCGGTGCAGCAGGAGGGGATCCTGATCGACAACTTCAAGCTGGTGGAGCGGGGCCACTTCCGGGAGGCCGAGCTGCGCGAGCTGCTGGCTGCCGGCCCCTGGCCGGCTCGCAACATCGATACCAACCTGGCCGACTTCCAGGCCCAGCTGGCGGCCTGCGAAAAGGGGGTGCAGGAGCTGATGCGGATGGTGGATCACTTCGGCCTGGAGGTGGTGCACGCCTACATGAAACACGTGCAGGATAACGCCGAGGAGTCGGTGCGGCGGGTGCTGGATGTACTTGACGACGGGGAGTTCTGTTACGAAATGGATGACGGCTCCCGGGTCTGCGTCAAGATCACCCTGCACCGCAACGAGCGCCGGGCGACCATCGACTTCAGCGGCACCAGCGGGCAGCATCCGGGCAACTATAACGCCCCGGCGGCGGTGTGCCGGGCCGCGGTGCTGTACGTCTTCCGCTGCCTGGTGGATGACATGATCCCGCTCAACGAGGGCTGCCTGAAGCCACTGCAGGTGATCATCCCGGAGGGCTCCATGATCAACCCGGACTACCCGGCGGCGGTGGTGGCGGGCAACGTGGAGACCTCCCAGGTGATTGTCGATACCCTGCTCGGCGCCCTGGGGGTGGCGGCCGCCTCCCAGGGCAGCATGAACAACTTCACCTGGGGCAACCGCCAGTACCAGTACTACGAGACCCTTTGTGGTGGCGCCGGTGCCACCGCCCGGGCCGACGGCACCTCGGCGGTGCACACCCACATGACCAACTCCCGCCTGACCGATCCGGAGGTGCTGGAGTGGCGCTTCCCGGTGCGCCTGGAGTCGTTCGAGATCCGTGAAGGCTCCGGCGGCCGGGGAAAGCACCGGGGCGGCGACGGCACCCTGCGCAGGGTCCGCTTCCTGGAGCCGATGAGCGCCAACATCCTGGCCGGCCATCGCCGGGTACCGCCCTACGGCATGGCCGGTGGCGAGCCAGGCCAGGTGGGACGCAACTGGGTCGAGCATAGCGACGGGCGGGTCACCCAACTGGGTCACCAGGGCCGGGTGGAGATGGCCCCCGGGGACCTGTTCGTGATTGAAACCCCGGGCGGCGGGGGCTATGGTGAAGCCGATTAAACCGGTCTTTATGACGCCCCGGGGGCCGCTGTTTGAGGGCCGGCGTGGAGAGGTGAAATGAGCGTTGCCGAATACCTGACCTTCCTAACCATCGCCCTGGTGGCCACCGCTTCGCCGGGGCCGGCGGTGCTGCTGGCGATGACCAACGCGGTCACCCTGGGACTGCGCCTTACCCTGGTGGCTATCCTGGGCAATGTCACCGGCATCCTGTTGCTGGCAGTGCTCTCCTCAATCGGTCTGGGGGCCCTGCTGCAGACCTCGGAGTCGCTCTTCCTGCTGGTGCGCTGGGTCGGGGGCCTCTATCTCGTCTACCTGGGGATCCGGCTCTGGCGCTCGGGAGGTTTGACGATACCGGCCGACGGAGTGCCGGTGGGGCGCTGGCGTCGCCACCCCCTGAGGCTTTTTCTGCAGGCCTTCATGGTGGCGGTGAGCAACCCCAAGGCGATCGCATTCTGCACTGCCCTGTTCCCCCAGTTCGTGGAACCCGGGCCGGGGATGTGGCATCAGTTCGTTCTGCTGGCGTTCAGTTTTGGCCTGCTTTCGTTCACCTTCCTCGGCGCCTACGCGGTGCTGGCCTGTCGCAGTCGGGACTGGGCCAACGGGATTGTGGGCGGGCGTCGTTTCAGCCGGTTCACCGGCGGGCTGTTCGTCGGCTTCGGCTCCCTCATGCTGGTCGGTGGCCGCTGAGCTGACAATCTGCTTTATATCAGGTGACGTCCGGCGGTCACTCACCTTTCGCCCGGCCCGGAATTTGTAACGATCAATTTGTCCTGAAGCAAATAAACTTTCCACTTCATTGTGTACACTGGTTAGTAGTTAACCGGTTTCCCGGGGCTGAGCAATAGAGGTATTTCGCTGCAAGGGCGCGGCCAGCATACTCCTGGCGGGGCCGGCTCCTCCGCTCTTCGGCCGGCCGGGCAGGCAGTGAGAGTCGGCCTATCCTGCTGATATCCAAGGAGGAGTCTATGGCTGGACGGTTCCGGTGCGGCGGTTGTCGGCACCTAGGGCGAACGCTACAAGCCGGTGTGCAGGGCAGGTGGGTAGATCAACTGGCCTGTTATTTGCTCCCGCCAGGGATCAGGTTTTGAGAAGAGAGGCATCCGGAGGCTTGGTGGGTCTGATGGGCAAGGCGGCGACCAATATCGAGGGACGACTCGCAATCCGCCTGGCCGTGGCCGATGGGGCCGTGCGGTGGGTGGAGATCAGCTCGTCCCGGCCGTTGCAGACGCCGCGGATCTTTCACGGCAAGACGGTAACCGAGTTGCTGACCACCCTGCCACTGCTCTACAGCGTCTGTGGCACCGCCCAGGCCTGCGCCGCGGTCAACGCCTGTGAACAGGCCCTGGGGCAAGCCCCGGATCCGGTTGCCGCAACCGCCCGGCAACGACTGGTCGGGCTGGAGACGGCCAAGGAGCACCTGTGGCGCATTCTGCTGGACTGGCCGGATCTGCTCGGGCAGTCGCAGGATTCAGCCGGGGTGGGTGAGCTGCTGCAACTGGTAAAGGGCTACCGGGACGCCAGCTATCCCAATGGCCGCCCCTTCCTGCCCGGCAGTCGGCCGGCCGCGGAGGTGGATACGGCAGGCATGGTGAAGCAGTTGTCGCGACTGTTGGAGATGCGGGTATTCGCCATGCCGCCGGAGAAGTGGTGCGAGCTGGAGAACGAATCTGCACTGGCGGATTGGGCCGCGCGTGGAGAGACCCCGGCCGCCGCCATGCTGGAGCACCTGCAGCGGCAGGGTTGGAGTGGGCTGGGGTCCAGTGACGTGACCGGTCTGCCGGCACTTGACGGCAGGGTGCTGCAGGCGCGGCTGACGAGTCCCGACGAGGAGCGCTTTATCGCCTCGCCGGAGTTGGAAGGGGCCTGTTACGAGACCTCGCCCCTGACCCGGGTTGCGCCGACGCCCCTGCTGTCGTCGCTGCGGGCCGAGCAGGGCAACGGCCTTTTGACCCGCTTCGTCGCCCGGCTGCTGGAGCTGGCAATGCTCCCCCGGCAACTTGGCCTGGCGGAGACGCCGGAAGCGGATCAGGTGGCTGGATTGCCGGCAGGAACCGGCATTGCCCAGGTGGAAGCGGCCCGGGGCCGACTGGTACACCGGGTGGTGCTGGAGGACGAAAGAGTGGCAGCCTACCAGATCGTGGCCCCCACCGAGTGGAACTTCCACCCCCGGGGAGCCTTGGCGCGAGGGCTGCAGGGGCTGGCGGTAAAATCGGAAGCGGAACTAAGGCAACAGGCGGTGCTGCTGATCAATGCCATCGATCCCTGCGTGGGTTACGATCTGCAGATTGAAAACGGGTGAGGATTCGCGTGGGCACCAAAAACGTGCCCACCCTACGGAGCCACGGCCCGGTAGGATGGGTGGAGCGAAGCGCAACCCATCGAAGTCAGGCGGGGGCTGTCCGTGAAACAGCAATCTGTATTTTATGGATAGGAACATTGTCAAACAGCGGTTCCTTCTCCCTCAGGGAGAAGGACAGGAAGAGGGAGTATAAGACAGCGGTGTTCTCACTCGATCCCCTCACCCCAACCCTGGGCCGCATGTTCCCGACGCGGCCAACCGACTACATCCATGTAGTCGTCTCCCTCAGGGAGAGGGAGTTTAAGCAACCGCAGAGGCATGTTTATATTCGCGTTTATTGTCGTTTATTCGCGGCCATGGAGGGCCGGGCCGGAATGAATCACAGGGATGTATCGGAGTGGCGGATTTGCTGAATGCATGAGATGTCGATTTGTGAAGGAATACTACAAGTCATGGAGGAACAGGCCGCAACCCAGCAGTTCGAACGGGTCAAGTCGGTCTGGGTGGAGATCGGACCGCTGGCCGGGGTCGAGCTGGATGCCCTGCGTTTCGGCTTCGAGGTGGTGACCCGCAACAGCCTCGCCGAGGGGGCGAAACTGGAGATTATCGAGATGCCGGGCCAGGCCTGGTGTCTGCAGTGTTCGAAAACCGTGCCGGTCAGCCAGCGTTTCGACGCCTGCCCGGAGTGCGG
>JAPHTA010000127.1 GCA_026196475.1 Sedimenticola sp. | reverse complement strand
TATTGCTACCAGTATAGCGCCTCGGGCAGCGCCAAACAGTATGCCGATCATCCTGTCGGTGCCGCTGAGGCCGGTCTTGTCGACCAGCTGGCCGACAAGGTAGTTGACCAGCGCCCCGAGCATGAGGGTGGTCAGAAAAAGAATCAGGAAAGCCGCGCCGAGACGAACCGAGGGTACGGTAAACCAGTCCAGCTGCAGGGCCAGTTGCCGAAAGAAGGTCCAGGCAACCCAGAAGGCGAGTACCCAGACAGCCAGCGACAGCGCCTCGCGCATGAAGCCCCGGACCAGGCTGATCAGGGCAGAGAGGCCGATAATGCCGAGAATGACGTAATCAATCCAGATCATTCATCACGGGGCAGGGTTGTGAGGGCGGTAGACCATAAATTCGTACAGGAATCTGTGTCGTCATAGGCGGCGGATTTTAACAGAGGCGATACCGCATAAGAAGCGATTAATCACATCCGGGGCAGTGAAATCGGTATATCAGCCACCACCCTGTCCGCGCCAGGGATTGTCATTCGGCCAATATGGATCCGGCAGTCAGGGATAACTTTTTAACGTCCCCTTGAGATTCAGAGGCTCCAGATCCTTGTTCAACGCCTGAAGCATCTTCTCCGCCAACTGGTGGTCGATCTCCGGCCCCACCTTGACCCGGAACACTGTCTGCTCGTTGACGCTGGCCTGCTCCATGAACGCCTCGTACTTCATGTCGCGTATCTGCTGGACCAGCTTCTCCGCATTCTCCCGCTTGGAGAAGCTGCCCACCTGTACCACCCAGGCGGAGAGCCCCTCGCGCGGCTGTACCGGTGCGGGTTCGGCCGCAGGCACGGCTTTCTGCGCCTGCTGTTCCCCATCTCCCGGCGTGGCCGGGGCCGTTGTCTCCGCCGGTTCCGCCACCTGCACCGGGGGGGGTGGTGCAAGGGGTACGATCCGCGGCCGCTGTTCAACGGGTGGAGTCGCAAGCTCCTGGTCATCCGCCGGCAGCACACCCTCCGGGAACGACTGCTCCGGCCGGGGGGGAATGTTGGTTTTATAGATACCGGTTTCGATCACCGGCTCATCTTCCAGCAGCATGGGAACAAATATCACTACCAGCGACACCAGTACGGTGGCACCCACCAGTCGTCTCTTCAATCCCTCATCCACGTTGAATATCCTTTGCTGATTGGGAAGTTCTGCCCATTATAGGGACGGACCCGTCCAGCGTGCCAGCGCTGCCGCGGAAAAACATGTTCAGCATTTGCCCGTTGCGTTGAGCCATTCAGACCAGGCGCAGCAGATCCCCGACGCTGTAAAATGATCCGAAAACCACCACCCTGTCCTCTGCTGTCGAGGCCTGCAAGGCCGCTTGGTAGGCACCCTCTGCATCGTCATGACAGTGAACCTGCCCGGCCTCGACACCTTCCGCAAGCAGCGACGCCTGCAGCCGCTCAACCGAGGCGGCACGACTCGCTCGCAGCGGGAACAGGTACCACTCGTCAACCCGCTTGCGCATGGTGCGCACCACCTCGCCGATCTCCTTGTCGTCCAGCATCGAGAAGACGGCCCGGGATTTCCCATGGCTGAAGATATCTCCCAGGTTGGAGGCAAGGGTGGCAGCCGCCTCCGCGTTGTGGGCAACATCGAAAATCAGCAACGGGTCCTGGCCAGCCACCTGGAAGCGACCCGCCAGTGCCGCCTCCTGCAGACCGAAGCGGACCGCCCGCTGATCCAGAGGCAGTTCATTGCGCAGGCAATCCAGTACCATCAATGCAGCGGCGGCATTCCGCAACTGGACCTCTCCGCGCATTGCCGGTAGCGGCAACGAGTGTCGCGAATGGGCCGGATGCAACCACTCCCAGCCGGTCTCCTGTCGCCGCCAACTGTAATCCTCTCCGGCCACCAGGAGTCGGGCACCCAGGGCATCCGCGTGTTCGCGCACGCTGCGCGGGATGTCACGGCCGCCAAATACCACGGGCCGCCCCTGGCGCATGATGCCCGCCTTCTCGTAACCGATCTGCTCCCGTGTATCACCCAGCCAGTCGGTATGATCGATATCCACCGTGGTGATCAGTGCCACGTCGGAATCAACAATGTTCACCGCATCCAGACGCCCGCCCAGCCCCACCTCCAGCACCACCACGTCCAGTTCCGCCTCCCGAAACAACTCCAGTGCGGCCAGGGTGCCGAATTCGAAGTAGGTCAGCTCGATATCACCCCGTGCCTGGTCGATACGTTCGAATACCTGGCAGATCTGCTGGTCGCTTGCCTGCCGGCCATCGATCACGATACGTTCGTTGTAGCGCACCAGGTGGGGAGAGGTGTAACAACCGACACGGTAACTTGCGGCGCGCAGTATCGCCTCCAGGTAGGCGACACAGGAGCCCTTGCCGTTGGTGCCGGCCACGCTGATCACGTGGCCGGAGAGAGAGGCTGACGAAAGTCGCTGCCAGACCGTGGTGATCCGGTCCAGACCCAGGTCGATCTCCTTGGGGTGCAGGGTGGCCTGCCAGGCCAGCCACTCATCCAGGTTGTCGAAACGCATGCTGCCCTCTATGCGGCGATTGCCCTAAAAGCGCCGGATCGGATATGCAAAGCCTCAGGCAGATGCTTCCGTCTCTGGAACCTGCTCGGGTTTCGGCTTGTGGGTCAGAATGCATAACAGGTCGGCCAGTTCATCGCGCATCTGGCGCCGATCGACAATCATGTCCAGGGTACCGTGCTGGAGCAGGAACTCGCTGCGCTGGAAACCCTCCGGCAGGGTCTCGCGCACGGTCTGCTCGATCACCCGGGGACCGGCAAAACCGATCAGTGCATTTGGCTCGGCGATATTCAGATCCCCCAGCATGGCGAAACTGGCGGAGACCCCGCCTGTGGTGGGGTCGGTGAGCACCGATATATAGGGGATACCGCGCTGGCGCATCCGGTTCAGGGCAGCACTGGTCTTGGCCATCTGCATCAGGGAGAAGAGGGACTCCTGCATCCGGGCGCCGCCACTGGCGGAGAAACAGACAAAGGGGATCCCCTTTTCCAGGCAGACATCGACCCCTCGAACGAACTTCTCCCCCACCACCGAGCCCATCGATCCGCCCATGAAACTGAACTCGAACGCCGCGGCCACCAGATCCAGTCCCTTGAGAGTACCCTGCATCACGATCAGCGCGTCCTTCTCACCCGAGCTCTTCTGGGCCTGGCTGATCCTGTCCCTGTACTTCTTGCTGTCCTTGAACTTGAGCGGATCGGTAGGAGCCAGGTCCGCAGCAATCTCCTGTCCCGACTCCGGATCCAGGAACGCCGCAAGCCGCTTGCGGGCGCCGATACGGTTGTGGTGGCCACACTTGGGGCAGACATCCAGGTTACGCTCCATCTCGGCGCGGTAGAGCACCGCGTCGCAGCCGGGGCACTTGGCCCACAGCCCCTCCGGTACCCCGCGCTTGTTGCCACCCTCGGTGCGAATCCGGCTGGGCATCAATTTTTCAAACCAACTCATGCTGTCATCCCGTTTCTTCTATTCGTTGTTCGCGTCCCGGCAACGACCCGGAACACGCTGCAATGGCTAGATCAGATCGATCGCGTGGCGCATGGACGAGAGCGTGCGTGCGATAGCCGGTGCAATCTCCTGCGGTGAATCACACAGCTCCTCAATCTGGTTGACCAGGACACTGCCCACAATCACCGCGTCCGCCACCTGGGCCACCGCCTGTGCCGTCTGCGCATCCTTGATCCCGAATCCGACCCCGACCGGCAGGCTGGTGTGTTTCCTGATCTGGGCTGTCTTGGCCGCAACCTCGCTCACCAGCAGGTTGCTCGACCCGGTGATCCCTTTTACCGAGACATAGTAGACGAATCCACTGGCCGCATCACAGATCCGCTGAAAACGCGCTTCGCTGCTGGTGGGGGCAAGCAGGAAGATCGGATCGATCTCCCTCGGCCGCAGCACCGCAAGCAGTTCATCCGCCTCTTCCGGTGGCAGATCCACCGTCAGCACCCCGTCCACGCCGGCCTCGCTGGCGGCCAGGGCGAAGGCATCATAGCCCATCACCTCGATCGGGTTCAGGTAGCCCATCAGCACCACCGGCGTCTCGTTGTCCTGTTCCCGGAAGTGGCGCACCATGCCCAGCACGTCCCGCAGGCTGATACCGTGTTCCAGGGCCCGCTCACTGGCCCGCTGGATCACCGGCCCGTCCGCCATCGGGTCAGAAAACGGCACCCCCAGCTCGATAATGTCGGCCCCCGCCTCCACCATTGCGTGCATCAGCGGCACCGTAACATCCGGTCCCGGATCACCGGCGGTGACAAACGGGATCAGGGCAACCCGGCCCCGCTCTTCCAGTTGCTTGAAACGATGACTGATTCTGCTCATATGTTAATTCCGTCCAGTGCCGCGACCGTATGCATGTCCTTGTCCCCGCGCCCCGACAGGTTAACCAGTACCGACTGCTTCGGATCCATCTCCCGGGCCAGCTTCAGGGCGTAGGCGATAGCGTGGCTCGACTCCAGGGCGGGAATGATCCCCTCGACCCGGGTCAGTGTATGAAACGCATCCAGCGCCTCGTCATCGGTCGCCGCCACGTAGCGGGCGCGTCCGGTATCCTTCAGCCAGGCGTGCTCCGGCCCCACGCCAGGATAGTCCAGGCCGGCCGAGATCGAGTGGGTTTCGATAATCTGGCCGTTCGGATCTTCCATCAGGTAGGTCCGGTTGCCGTGCAGCACGCCAGGGGTTCCTGCACACAGGGGCGCCGCATGGCGACCGGTATCCAGCCCGGCCCCGGCCGCCTCGACGCCGTAGATCGCCACCGAGGCATCGTTCAGGAAGGGGTGAAACAATCCGATGGCGTTGGAGCCTCCGCCGACGCAGGCCACCAGGGCATCCGGCAACGCACCGGCCTGCTGCAGCATCTGCTGCCGCGCCTCGCGTCCGATCACAGCCTGGAAATCCCTCACCATGGCCGGGTAGGGGTGAGGACCGGCCACGGTGCCGATGATATAGAAGGTGTTGTCGATGTTGGTGACCCAGTCACGCATGGCCTCGTTGAGAGCATCCTTGAGTGTGCGGGATCCTGATTTCACCGACTCAACCCGCGCCCCCAACAGCTTCATGCGGTAGACATTGGCCTCCTGGCGGGCGATATCCACCTCCCCCATGTAGACCACGCACTCCAGGCCGAGACGGGCGGCAACGGTGGCGGTGGCGACACCATGCTGGCCGGCGCCGGTCTCGGCGATGATGCGGCGCTTGCCCATGCGCCTGGCCAGCAGGGCCTGACCTATGGTGTTGTTCACCTTGTGTGCACCGGTATGGTTCAGATCCTCCCGTTTCAGGTAGATCCGGGCTCCGCCATTCTCCCGGCTCAGACGTTCGGCGTGGTAGACCGGTGACGGGCGGCCGACGTAGTGGGCCAGGTCAGCGTCCAGCTCGGCCAGAAAATCGGCATCCTGCATGAAATGCTCGTAGGCCTCGCGCAACTCCTCCAGCGGCTGCATCAGGGTCTCGGAGACGAACAGGCCACCATAGGGGCCGAAGTGCCCACGCACATCGGGCATACCGGTAAAATCAATCGTCTTGTCGCTTGGCACTCTCTACTCCTCGCATGAACGCACTAATCCTGGCCTCGTCCTTGATCCCCTTCTCCCGCTCCACGCCACCGCTCACATCCACCGCGTAGGGGTGAATCCGGGTGATGGCTGAAGCCACGTTGTCGGGTGACAGGCCGCCCGCCAGTATGATGCGCTGGCGCATCGAATCCGGTATCCGTTCCCAGTCGAACACTTCGCCGGTACCACCGGGCAGGTCCGGCCGGTAGCTGTCCAGCAACAGGCCGGCCGCAGAGTGATAGGTTTGCTCCATGGTCCACAGGTCCAGGTCAGGGCGCATCCGCAGCGCCTTGATATAGGGTCGTCCGTAGCGCTCGCACTCCTTTGCTGTCTCCTTGCCGTGGAACTGCAGCAGGTCCAGTGGCACCTCCTGCAGCACCTCCTTTACGGCCTCGGGGAGGGCATCCACAAACAGGCCGACGGTGCTGACAAAGGGCGGCAGACAGCGGACAATGGCCGCCGCCTGGCTGGTACTTACGGCACGCGGACTGGGCGGATAGAACACCAGGCCGATCGCGTCGGCGCCCGCCCTGGCCGCCGCAAGGGCGTCCTCGGGACGGGTGATACCGCAAATTTTGACCCGGGTTCTCATACAGGCGGATAACGATACAGGATAGTGCGTGATTGCGGAAGATTGTACCCGTTTCCGGAACGGAATTAAGCGCCAAAAACAGCTTTCCGACTGCTTCAGGTGGTTCCCCTACCCGGCCCCGGTAAACCCGCCCTCCTCCTCACCTGCGTTCGGCAGGCGGAACGCCTCCGGGTAGCCGACAGCGGTCAGGTAGAGCCCCTGCGGCGGTGCGGTCACTCCACCCAGAGTCCGGTCCCTGAATCCCAGCACCTGCCGGCTCCACCCGGTCGGTTGCTCCCCCTTGCCGACGGCGATCAGAACCCCGGCGATGTTGCGCACCATGTGGTGCAGAAAGGCGTTGGCGGTGATCTCGATCACTACCCGCTCGTCTATCCGTTGGACACTCAGGGCGGTCACTGTGCGCACCGGGCTCTTGGCCTGGCAACCAACCGCCCGGTAGGAGGAGAAGTCGTGAGTACCCAGCAGGTGGGAGGCCGCTTGCCGCATCGCCCCGGCATCCAGCGGATGATGGATCCAGACCGCCCGGTCTCTCCAGATGGCGGAGCGGGTCGGACGGTTCAGGATCTGGTAGCGGTAACTGCGACTGGTGGCGGAAAAACGGGCGTGAAAGCGCTCCGGAACCGGGCATACCCAGTTTACATTGACATCATCCGGGAGGTTGACGTTGGTGCCGAGCAGCCAGCCGCGCATCGGTCGCGAGGCGGCGGTGTCGAAATGGATTACCTGGCCCTCACCGTGAACCCCGGTATCGGTGCGGCCCGCGCAAAATACGCGCACCGGGTGATTGGCCACTTTTGAAAGCGCCAGCTCCAGCGCCTGCTGCACGGTACGCACGCCGGACTGCTGGAGTTGCCAGCCATGAAATGAAGAGCCGTCGTATTCGATTCCCATTGCCAGGCGCATGGGTTCTCTGCCTCGTCTACGGTAGTTGTTGGTGGAAGGGCTATCTGGACCGGTATCTTACTCGAAATGGCCGCTTGCGGCCCGGCCGTTGTCACCCGGCGCGGGCGGTGCAAAAACGCGCAAGGCGCACCGGGGTGCGCCTTGCGGTTTGCCAGAGCGGGGAAAAGCTGTCAGGCGAGCTTGTCCAGCATCTCCCGGGCCAACTTCTGTTGCCCCTCGTTACCCTCTTTCAGTACCTCTTCAAGGATACTCCTGGCACCTTCGGCGTCCTCCATGTCGACGTAGGCACGGGCCAGGTCGAGCTTGGTATTGACCTCGTCCGCCTCGTCAGTCGCCTCATCCCCGGAGTGAAACAGGCTATCCTCTTCCTCGTCCTGCTCCAGATCATCAAGCGAGAAGGAGTCCGGCTCCGACTTCTCTTCATCGGCCACATCCTCGACCTGCTCCAGTTCCAGGGAGTCAAATATCTGCGAATCACCCTCCTCCAGCTGAATCGAGTCACTGAAGTCGATCACGCCCTCTTCCAGGTTTTCCGCTTCTGACTCGGTATCCGACTTCAGCTCATCCAGTTCCGCGCTCTCCAGGGGATCCTCGATGGAGAGACTCTCCTCGTCCAGGCTGTCATCCGCATCCAGGCTGTCCAGGGTCAGATCGAATGAATCGCTCTCCTCCTCGCCTGCTTCCGGCTTCACCAGGCTGATGTCGGTATCCGCATCCAGGCTATCCAGGTCATCCAGGGAGAAACTGTCCTCCTCTGCCTGTTCCTTTCGCTCCTTCTCATCGGCACTCTCTTCCAGATCCCCGAGATCGATCTCGTCGGATCCCGCCGCCGAGGCAAGGTCGCTATCCAGGGTCAGGTCGTCAAGGTCATCCAGGCCGGAGAAGCCGGAATCCTCGTCTATGCCGGCCGCCGCAGGCTCCTCCTGCTGGTCCGCCTTGCGATCACCGCTTTCGTCCTCGTCGATCAGGTCCACCGTGGTGGAGGACTCATCGAGTCCCAGTTCGTCGTCCAGGCTGAGTTCATCCTCCAGGGAGGCCAGGTCATCGTCATCCAGCAGGGACTCCCCGGTTGCGGCACCCGAAAACAGGGCGTGATCGGCCGCCAGCTTGGTTCCCATGCTGACAACCCGGGCCCAGGCCTCCGGCTCTTTCTGGTCCAGCCCTTCACTGGAAGCACTCTCCGCCAGGGAAACGAACGCATCCTTGTCCTTGGTGGCGTAGAGAATCTCGAACAGCTTGTGCTTCAATTCGTGCCGCTCCGGGGCCTTTTCGATGGCCTGCCGGATCAGCTCCTCCGCCTGCTGGTAGCGGCCATATGCGATATAGACATCGGCCTCGGCCAGGGGATCGACCTCGCCGGTTTCATCCTGCAGGGCATCGATGTCGCTGGGCGAGAAGTCGCTCAGGAAGGAGGTCTCCTCGGTGGGATGGGTAACCGGCTCATCCGGCGTGGTTTCGGTCAACTGCTCGGAGTCGGTGTCATCCACCGTGCTGATCAGGATACTCTCCTGGAAATCGGCACTGCTGGAGCGACGGCGGCTGATGGCCATCCAGAGCAGTCCCAGCAGAACCACGATGCCTCCGACAGCAGCTCCCAGCAGGGTGGTATCACCGGCGATCATGTCCAGTACACCCTGCTCCTTGGCGGGAGGAGTCTGGCTGGCCGGCTTGGCCGGCGGCTCCTCTGCCACGACGGCGGGCTCGGGGGCTGCTTCGGCCGGCGACTCCATAACCGGCGGAGCGGACTCCTCCATTACCGGAGAGACGGTCTCCTCCATGATTGGAGAGACGGACTCCTCCACCAGCGGTGACGCGGCCTCCGCCTGAACTTCCCCGGAAGCTGCATCGTCCGGCATCGCCATGACCGGTGATTCGGCTTCCGCCATCTCCCCGGCGGGCTCGATGGTCGGGGCATCCTCACTTACAGCAGGCTCTTCCGCCATTTCCGGCATCTCAAGCGCTGGCTGGCCAGCCTCGTCGCCGGCCGCCTGCAGCTGCGCCAGCTGGTCGCTCTTCAGGCTCAAGAGTCGCTGCAGATCTTCAAGCTGGGCCTCCAGGTCCTCGACCCGGGAACGGGTCACCTCGGCCTCCTGCAGGGCCGCCTGCTTGGCCTCCTCGGAGGCGATCAGCTCCTGTTTCAGCTGCTCCAGCACCTGGCCGTCATCCGCGCCTTCGCTGGGTCCTGCCGTACCCTCCCCGGCAGGACGCGCGGAGGCGATCTTCAGCTCTGCCTCGGCTTCCGGCATGGTCTCCATCGGAGCCATGGGGCTCTCCATGGAGGCCTCGCCAGTGTCAGCCATCTGCTCAGCCGGGGCCGTGTCGGCCTGCCATTCGTCAAGCTGTTCACGATAGGCATCGGAGGCGTCACGCCGACTCAACTCCAGTACCTCGTCAGCCCGGGGAATGCGCAGGACCTGGCCGGTCTTGAGCTTGTTGATATTCTGGTCGATAAAGGCCTGGGGATTGGCCCGCTGCAGCGCGATCATCATCTGCACCATGGTGGCGCCTTCAGTACGGTAGCGGCTGGCGATACCCCACAGGGTGTCATTACGCCGGGTGGGGCCGTACTCCCCTCCGGTCTGCCCGGGAGACATATCGGTCTGCGCCTGACGGGGGGCCGGGGCAGACTCCGGGCGCTGACTGGTACGCGGCTGCATCGGCGCCTGCTCTACCGGTGCCGGCTTTCTGGCCAGCGTCACCGGAGGATCGAGCAACACGGTGTATTCACGAAGCATCCTGCCCTTTGGCCAGTTCACCTCGATCAGGAAGTTGAGGAACGGTTCGCGAATCGGGTCCCGGCTGGAGACCCGGATCACCGCTTTTCCATCATCGGTCTGCTCGGCCCGGAAACGCAGCTTGCTGAGAATGAAGGGACGATCGAGGCCGGAGCGGCGGAACGCCTCGGGAGACGCCAACTCGACCTTGATGTCGACGACCTCCTCCTGCTCCACCGAGAGCAGTTCGATATCCGCATCGAAGTACTGGTTGAGTGCTGAATTTAGGTGAATATTACCCAGCCCGACGGCATAACTGCCAAGCGGGGTAATGCCCAATACCAAGGCAACGGCCAAGGATAATTTTCTCACCATCTCTCTCCCCTTCCACGCCCGCTTCCCTGGATCCACAAGACAGGAAATTCCGGCATAAACCCAAAACATAGAATGGACTTAATAATTGTCGGCTAACTATAGCTTACAAATAGTCTTTTTCCAAAATTTCAGCAATCTGAATAGTGT
>JAPHTA010000337.1 GCA_026196475.1 Sedimenticola sp. | reverse complement strand
GATCCGGTCGATACCCGTAGCATGGTATCCATCACGATTGAACAGCCGGTAGGCGGTATCGATTAATAGCTGTTTTCGATTCTGTCTGCTCATCGGTGGCTCCACTATCCGGATTCCGCCGAGTATAGCGGCATCGGCCAGTAGTGAACAGATCTGTTCATTTTTCTTGACATGAACAGATCTGTTCACTAATCTTCCAGCCAGACCCGCCTCCCCGACCGACTCATCGCCGATGGCAAGGAGATCCGCTCCCATGAACCGAGAAACAACGGCAGACACCACCCCGATAACCCGGGGCCTGCACCACCTGGGGCTGACGGTGCCGGACGTAGAGCAAACCGCGTCCTTCCTGATCCAGCAGCTTAACTTCAGGAAGGTGGGAGAGAAACCGGACTACCCGGCAATCTTTGTCAGCGATGGCAGGACCATGCTGACCCTGTGGCAGGTCACCACCGAACCGCTCCATCCCTTTGACCGGCACGGTACCATCGGGCTACACCACTTCGCCCTGCAGCTGGAGAATCGTGCTGCCCTTAAGCAGCTCCACCATCGCCTGGCAGGAGTGGAGGCGGTGGAGATCGAATTCGCGCCGGAGCCTCTCAGCGGAACGGCAATCCATCACATGATGTGTCACATCCCGGGAGGTCTTCGGGTTGAGTTTGTGGCACTCCCGGAGGCCGCCTGATGTCAACCTCATCCACTTGGCATCCGGGGGAGATCGAGGCCCAGATGCGCGCCGGCTCCCACGACCGGATGCAGGCGATCGGCTCCCGTGCCATACATCCGACACTATCAGACCAGCAGTGCCACTTCTTCTCCCAGCTGCCCCTGGTGATGGCCGCTGCCGAGGACACCAGCGGCCGGCTCTGGGCCACGGCCCTCTCCGGCAGGCCGGGTTTTATTCATGCCCCCGACCCCACTACCCTGATTGTGAACAGTGGCCCCATCCCCCTGGACCCCCTGGCCGACGCCCTTGTTCCCGGCTCGGAGATCGCTCTGCTGGGTATCGATTTCAGTAACCGGCGCCGAAACCGGGTCAATGCGACGATTACCGCCGCCACGCACCAGCACCTGGAGTTATCCATAAAACAGGCGTTTGGCAACTGTCCCAAGTACATTCAGATTCGCCAACGAAAACAGCATCCGAACCCGGGAGTATCCGCCGCCACCCATTTCTCCGGCATCGACACTGCCCTGGCAGGATTCCTCCAGCGCAGTGACACCTGCTTTATCGCCAGCCTGTTCCGCGACAACGACCGGAAGGCAAACCGGGGCGTCGACATATCCCACCGCGGTGGCCGTCCCGGCTTCGTGGTCGTGGCCGATGAGCAGACCCTGCTGATACCGGACTACGCGGGAAACAACTACTTCAACACGGTCGGCAACCTGATGCGGGATCCCCGGGCCGCCCTGCTCTTCTTCAACTTCTCCCGCGGACACCTGGTACATCTGAGCGGAGAGTGCGAGGTTGTCTGGCGTGAAGATGAAGCGATACCCTTTGACAACGTACAGCGAATGCTGCGCTTCAGATTGCAACGGGGCCGGGTGGTTCGCAATGGTCTGCCCTTCAGCTACGGACCGGCCGACTTCTCACCCTTCAATCCTCCGGTTGGAGTATAGCCGCGGAGCCGCCCCTGCTCTGCACCGATGTCCCTCAACCGCCCACGGCCTCGACTGTCCACTGACCGGTATCCACTCCACGGGCTTTGACAGCCTGCTGTACCTCGTCCAGCCAGGATCGGGGTCCCGCTACATAGACCTCGGTGCGACTGCTTTTGCCGATGGCTTTTGCCAGCTCCTCCGCCAGGCGGTCCGCAGGAATATCCGCACCGGTACTGCGGTAGCTGAAGTTGTCCAGGGCGTCCTGCCAGGACCGGCAGAGTCGCTCCAGTGAGGAGTCGGGGGGATTGCCGCCCACCAGCACCAGGGAGATCTCCTCCGCATCATCGATGGTGATGGCCTGCTCCACCAGGCTCTTTACCGGTGCCAGGCCACCCGCCTTGGCCACGAAGAGAACCGGACGCCGGGAGTCCTCGTGCAGCAGAAACCCGCCCTCGGGTCCTTCTATCATTACCATCTGTTCGCTCAGTTCGCCGCCGAACACCGCGGACTCAAGCGGTGAACCGATTCCTGAGAAGACCAGGAACACCAGGTTGCGACCGTCGCAGGGACAGCTGGCGATGTAGAGGGTGTCGCTGAGTCCACCCTCGGTGGTTACCCTGACCCGCTGACCGGCCTTGAATCGCAGCGACCGGGTGCGGGGTGTCTGCACGTGCATGACGGCCAGTTCCGGACTCTCCTGCTCCACCTTGCGCACCACTGCGCGGATGCTCTGGCGTGGCAACCGATCGTTCACCGTCGCCTCGTTGGCCTCCACCACCAGGTCCGAGATGGCGGTGTTGGAACAGGCCAGGATATAGCCTTCCGCCTGTTCTTTGGCGCTCAGAACATAATCATGCTCGCGCAGCTTGCGAACCGCACCGGAGACCACCTTGCACTTGCAGGAGCCGCAGTTGCCGCTGGTGCAGCCGTAGTCGAGATAGAGCCCGGCCTTGAGCCCCGCCTCCAGGATCGAGTCGTTGCCCTCGATAAAGAACTCGTGGCCGCTCGGCAGCAGGCGCACGCTGGCGGTGACAATCTTCAGCAGGGCATCCTTGGCGAAGAGCCGGGCCTTGGCATCCTCGGCCCGGTCGAGACGTCCGAGCGCCCCCTCCAGCCGATTCACGCACTGCCTAACCGCCTTGCGCAGCTCTGCTTCCGGCATCTCCACCACGGAACGGAGTTCGGCCACCGCCTCCTCGAGCAGGGTTTCGGAGGTATTCAGGGCGGATTTCGTCTGCACCAGGGTGTGCTGGAATTCATGCAGGCGCTTCATCAGCACCTGGGGATCCGGCATCCAGCCGTCGCTGTAGTGGGTCTTGGGACGGGCCTCGCTCTTGATCCGCTGCACCCGCTCCAGTACCGGGTCCTCCTCCATGTCGATATGCGGATAGAGGGTGAGCAGATCTTCCACCGCGATTTCACCCTCGAAGGTCTTGACCCGCTCCCTGCGGATACGCTTCTGCAGCTCGCCCCGGGTGACATCGGCGAGACGGGCGGCCCGGGACAGTGATAACAGTTGTGGCATACAGCTTCCCCTTGCGGTTACTTCTTTACAACATCCATATAGATAGTAGGCCTTTCATCCGGGTTCGGAAAGGCAGACATACCGCTCCGTTGTTCGTATCATGGCAACAGCTACACTGTAGGGAAACAGAATGAAAAAAACGGTCTACCCATGAACGAAACAGAAGAACAACCCGGTACCCAGCTGGCGATCCTGGCGGAATCGCTGTTTCTGG
>JAPHTA010000087.1 GCA_026196475.1 Sedimenticola sp. | reverse complement strand
TTGCGGCTAAAAAAGCGCCACTCTGTGTGGCCTACAGGGATGTAGGTCAGGTGCGTGAGCAGGGAGCGGTAAGCTTTGCGCCGCGCTCCTTTGGAGCCAACAAAGCACGCTTGGCGCACCCTGATTGGCACATATTTAGCCGTAATGCCGGCAATCAAATTAGTGTTAACAGACCCTAATATAACTGAACCAACTTTCAGTTATTCGACACGGCCAGACTGCAGCCAGTAATATGCGCAACGACGGTTTCCCCGCGAAACCGGAAAAACAACCAGAGGAGTTTATTGATGAAGATCGAAACAGTGGCGATACACGGCGGCTTCGAGCCGGACCCCACAACCAAGGCGGTAGCCGTTCCCATTTACCAGACCACGTCCTATGCCTTTGACGATACCCAGCACGGGGCGGACCTGTTCGATCTCAAGGTGGAGGGTAATATCTATACCCGCATCATGAATCCCACCACCGATGTACTGGAGAAGCGGGTGGCGGCGATGGAGGGGGGTGTGGGTGCCCTGGCACTCGCATCCGGCATGGCGGCGATCACCAATACCATCTTCACACTGTGCGAGGCGGGTGACAATATCGTCACCACCACGACCCTGTACGGCGGAACCTACAACCTGTTTGCGCATACGCTGCCGCAACTTGGTATCGAGGCGCGTTTTGCCGATCCAAAGGACGTGCAGGGCATGGGTGATCTGGTGGACGAACGGACCAAGGTGGTCTTCTGCGAGTCGATCGGTAACCCGGCGGGAAATGTCGTTGATCTTGCTGCCATGGCGGATATGGCCCACAGCCACGGCGTACCGCTGGTAGTGGACAACACGGTTCCTTCGCCCTATCTCTGCCGTCCGTTTGAACACGGTGCCGATATCGTGGTGCATGCCCTGACCAAGTACATGGGAGGGCACGGAACTACTATTGGCGGCATAATCGTGGATTCGGGCAAGTTCCCCTGGGCCGAGCACGCGGAGCGCTTCCGTCGTCTCAATGAGCCGGATGTCTCCTACCACGGCGTGGTCTACACCGAAGCCCTGGGTCCAGCCGCATTCATCGGTCGTGCGCGGGTTGTGCCGCTGAGGAACATGGGCGCCGCGATCTCCCCGTTCAACAGCTTCCTGGTACTGCAGGGGCTGGAGACATTGCCGGTAAGAATGGATCGACACTGCGAGAATGCTCTGAAAGTTGCTACCTACCTTCAGTCACACCCGAAGGTGGAGTGGGTCCGCTTTGCCGGTCTGGATGACAGCCCGGACAAGCCGCTGGTCGACAAGTACATGGGCGGCAGGGCCTCCAGTATCATGTCGTTCGGTATCAAGGGTGGAAAGGAGGCGGGTGCCCGGTTTATCGACGCACTCCAGCTTGCGGTGCGGCTGGTGAATATTGGTGATGCCAAAACCCTGGCCTGTCACCCCGCCACTACCACTCATCGCCAGCTCAACCCGGAGGAACTGGCCAGGGCGGGAGTGAGCGAGGATCTGGTTCGGCTCTCGATCGGAATCGAACATGTCGATGATATTATTGCCGATCTTGACCAGGCACTGAACGCGGCCGGTTAGTGGAAAAGGAAAGGGGCGGTCAAAACCGCCCCCTTCCGTAATCCCCGCCCGCCGGGGAGACTACTCTTCCAGGCGGGCCTTCTTCTCCGCCAGAATTTCTTCCGCCTGCCTGACCTGCTCGAGGGTCATTACGGAGGCGGCTGTCCGCTTGAATTTTTCCGCAAACTTGTCGCCGCTGTACTCCGCCAGACCGAACCAGACGTAGGCATTGCTGTAATCCGTTTCGGTACCAAGTCCGTACAGGTACATCCCGGCCAGCTTGCCAAAGGCATCCGGATTGCCGTTTTCCGCTGCCTCCCGGTAGTGCTTGAACGCCAGGGCGTGATCGCCCTGTTCGTAAGCCTTAAGGCCGGCATCCAGATCGGCGTAAAGGGGGATGGAAAAGAGCGCCAGGAGAACGACGAACGGGAGGTATTTGGGGTGCAATTTCATGGTCTCAACCTGCTGTATGACTAGGCCGCTATTCTATTCCAAACAGTAGGCGGTTTGAAGGCAGCGGAGGTGTCCTGATTGTCCGCGACGAAAAGCTTATCGGTGTGCGGGTGGCCGGACACTGGCCTCAAGGTGAGGGTAGGCCGTGGCTCGGTCTATCGCCTGTTGCAGAATCGGCAGGTAGCGCGCCACGCCGTTGTAGCCGACGATTGGCTCGGCAAGAGGCCGGCCCTGGTGGTCGAGCAGGACGACGGTCGGGGTGGCGTATACATGGTAGCGACTGAGAAACAGCCTGGCACGGATCTTTTCTCCGTCAAAATCGACCAGTTTGCCACCCCGGTCAATGTTGAACTGACGCAGGTGTACACGGGCAGGGAGTGTACCTTCGTTACGCAACGGCAGGAGAACCTCCTGCTCAAGCCGGTCGCAATAATGGCAGTCCCGGGATGTGAACAGAAGCATTATGGGCTGGTGCTTTCTCTGCGCCTGAGACGCCTCCATGGACCAGTCCTGTACCAATGCCGGGGCGGCGGTGGAGAGTGCGGGGAGCGTTGAAAGGAGCAGCAGCAGGGTATGTGCGAACAGCTTCACAATGGAGATAACCTGAAAATCAAAATATTATGAAATTATAATATATAATAAATTATATGCAACCAAAAAAATTTAAATGGATACCGGGGTAATGATTTGTCCAAAGGGAGGCGCTAAAGGGGCCAGGTCGGGTGCGTTTTTTCTATCTGTCTGCGGTTACGGCTGGCCGGCAGTGCTGCCCACCCCCTGCGGGGTGGGCAGAAAGGCTATTCACTCTTGTTGAGGTGCACGTCCATCTGCGGGAAGGGGATGGAGATGCCGTTTTCATCAAAGGCGAGCTTGATTCTCTCGGTCAGGTCGAATTTGACAGCCCAGTAATCCGCACTCTTGACCCACGGGCGGACATTAAAATTGACGCTGCTGTTGGCCAGTTCACCCACGGCAATGAGTGGTTCCGGGTCCGCAAGTATCCGCTCGTCTGCCTCCAGGATATCGGTCAGGATCTGTTTCGCCTTGCGGATGTCATCTCCATAGCCAATACCGAAAACCATATCCACACGCCGGGTCTCCCGTGCCGAATAGTTGGTGATGGTGCCGTTGTAGATGGAGCCGTTTGGAACGATCACTTCACGGTTGTCCGGGGTCCGCATGATGGTGCTGAAGATGCTGATGTTCTCGACGGTTCCTGATGTGCCGCCCGCCTCCACGTAGTCTCCCGCCTTGAAGGGGCGGAACACGATCAGCATCACACCGGCGGCAAAGTTTTGCAGCGAGTTCTGCATCGCCAGGCCGACAGCGAGGCCGGCGGCACCGAGCAGGGCGATCAGGGAGGTCGTATCGACACCCAGTTGATCCATGGCTGCGATGACGATGAAGAGCAGCAGGGCGGCGTTGATGATGGCGGTGATGAAATTGACCAGGATCTGATCCATCTTACTCTTGTTGAGGAGCTTCTTAACCACCTTGAGCAGAATACTGGCAACCCAGCGGCCTACGATAAAGGTGGCCAGGGCCAGTAAGAT
Organism: Sedimenticola sp.; assembly: GCA_026196475.1. Classification (GTDB taxonomy): domain Bacteria; phylum Pseudomonadota; class Gammaproteobacteria; order Chromatiales; family Chromatiaceae; genus Sedimenticola. The sequence continues at coordinate 29,915 of JAPHTA010000087.1, read as the reverse complement.
ATTGATACCCCAGGGAATGGCAAAGTTCGAAATAAGTGCGTTGAGGTCCGTTAATTCAGGCATTTCCAGCTCCTGTTGTTTATTTTTGATCAAGGCGTCCAGTGAATCAGAATACCTGATTCATGTCAGCGGATTGAATGTCAATTATTGTGTCAGTTCCTGCACCAGTACCTGGATCAGCCGGTCGTCTCCATTCGCTGTTCTCGCGTGATTCAACACCCCGTCTTGACTGGACCCTGCCTGTTGGGAAACCCCGCCAATGGTGATCCATTCACCGAGTGGCCCGGAGAGCCGGGTGTGGGCCTGCTGGTTAGTAAAGACGTCCTGCTCCCCGCTGGGGCGCTCCAATCGGGGGCCAATATCCAGCATCACCCGGTCGCCGTTGAGCCGGGGGGTGACGTAGAAGCCGCTGCTGACCTGGCGATAGCGGGTCGTTCGCTGCTGGTAGACGGTACGGCCATCGATAACCGTGGTCTGCTCGGGTACCGGAATTGCCTGCCCGGTGGTGATAAACGCCGGGTAACCCTCGGTCACCCGCAGGCGATGGGTAATATCCCGGTCGCTGCGGGTGGAAGACTCCTTGAGTCTGTAACGCACGCCCGGGTGGGTGCCCTGTCGTCCCACGATCACCTTGCCGTTACCGATCATGGCATTGATGTCGGCCTGTGATCGATCGCGGGATACACTGGCTGCGCTCACCTGCCTCACGGAAATCATCAGGTGCCGCGGTGGCTGGTCGAGTCGCTGCAGGATCTTCTGTATCTCCCGCAGGTTCTCTGGCGAGGTGCGAATGATCAGTTGATTGTTCATGCCCGCAATCGAGCCATCCGCGTCCACGAACGGCCGCAGAAGGGGGATCATTTCGGATACCTGCCGACTCTTCAGTTCAATGATTTCCAGTGGATAGTCGGCAAGCAGCTGAGCGGGTGTGCACAGCAACACGGCAAGTATCAGGAACAGTCTTTTCAATTTTCTCTCACCGGTCACAGGTAGAGCCTTCGCAGGGTGCTTTCCACTTCGCTCTTGTCCCAGACCTCGGTAAAAAACTCGCTCAGCAGTTTCGATTCGAGGGGGTGACAGAAGTTCGCCTCGCCTTCGTAGCGATCCGGCTGGGAGCGGCGGACATAGCCTGTCCGGTCCACTACGATGAAGTTTTCCGGGTGGTCGATATAGTCCGCGTGTGGACGCCTGATCTCTATCCTGCTGGTCACACGCCTGGCCAGGTCGATCAGACGGTGGCCCTCTTTCTGAACCTTTTCGCTCTGTTGCAGGAGAATCCGGATGGAGAGCCCCGGGGTACGCAGGGCCAGCTGTTTGACCGCTTCCAGAAAACCGGCCTGATCGTAGACCGGTTTGTCCAGATCGTAGGTCAGGATATCGATACTGCGGCTGGCCTGTTGCGCCATCAGCTCGATGGCCTGGCGGAATTCACTGCGCTGATGCAGAATCAGGCGTTCCCTGCTTTCCCCAAGTCTCTGTTGTTCGATCGCTGGCATGTCTGCTCCATTCAGGTTGACGGGGCCGCGGTTGTGGAATTCGGCCTCAGCTGCATGCGTTGATGGGGAATGCCGGCCTCGATGAAAGTGTCACCTACCGGGACAAAACCGTGCCGCCGGTAGAAAGGGATGGCACTCTGTTGTGCGTTCAGGTACAGCGTCGGAAGCTCTGCCTGACTGGCCATCCACAGTAATTTCCTCAACATTGTGCCGCCCACGCCACGGTTCCGCCATTCACGAAGCACGGCCATTCTTCCGATCTGCCCCTGGTTGCTGATCCTCCCCGTGCCGATACCATTTCCCTCGGAATCGACAGCGATCACGTGCAGTGCCGTCTCATCCTTGTCATCCCACTCCAGCTCCCGGGGCACATTCTGCTCCATGATAAAAACCTGGCGCCGAATCTCCCGCAGTTGCGGCCTGTACTGCGCCCACTGCACCTGGGAAACGTTAAACTCCAGTTCTGACATCGGCAAGGACGGCTCGTATTGGTTCTGAATGTAGAGGTTAACCAGAGTATAGATGAGAGCGCCGCAAACCTGAATCGGCCCGGGCCGCTCAAGTTGCTCTTGTTGCGGCCGATGGTCTTCAGGAAGTGACCGGTATTGGCGGGTGAGGATTAATGACAACGGCCCGGGTTCGTTCGCGGGAGGGAGGCCGTTGCCATCAACCTTCAACACTGATGTTAGGGGCAGAAAGGGAGGACGGGTTGTGCCGGGGTTCACAAAATCTGCGCAGGAGCATGGCGGCCTGCATCGCCTGTCGAGAAGTGTGCGCCATGCACCTCCAAAACGGGACCGGGGCGACATCCGGGGGGCGTTTCGGGCGGTGGCCTGTCCCCAACCGGGTATCCGCGCTATCATGGGTTGGTCGGGATTGTTATCGAAGTGGGGTCGCGGATTGGCTATACGGATTGTCATAACCACCCTCGTAATGCTGCTGGGCAGCAACGCGGTTAGTGCCGAAATCTACAAGTACACGGATCGGCAGGGGCGGTTGCACTTTACCGACAGACCGATGAAGGGCAGCGGTTATCGCCTGCTATGGCGCTCGGGAAACGACAGCAAGCGCGCTTCCAGGTCACGTATCGATATCGCATCCAGCGAAAAAAACCGTAACCGTTTTACGCCGCTTATCGACGAGATTGCACAGAAGGTTCGGTTGCGGCCTGAGTTGCTGCATGCCGTGATCAGGGCCGAGTCAGCCTATGATCCACGGGCCTTGTCCCGTACCGGGGCCCAGGGACTGATGCAGTTGATGCCGGGTACCGCCAGGCGTTACGGGGTTCGGGACAGCTGGGACCCGCGTTCCAATCTGACCGGAGGTGCCGCCTACCTGAGGGACCTGCTGGTCATGTTTGACCAGGACCTGCGGCTGGCTCTGGCGGCCTACAATGCCGGAGAAAATGCGGTCAGGAAGTACGGGAACCGGATTCCGCCCTACCCGGAGACCCGGGCCTATGTGACGCGAGTACTCGACTACTATCGGGAGAACCGCACTTCCGGTCGTTTTGCCGCACTTTGATGTTGCCCGGTTCTACTCCCTCCAGTTACCAATCAGTTCCCCGATCCGCGCCTGGTCCTGCTCAGATATGTCAATGATGTGAAAGCCGATCCAGCACTGGCTGGAACCCTCGATCTCCTGCAGCCACAGGCTCTCGGCGCCAACCCGGATGCTGGTACTGTCGGTGCTGCCCGGTGAGAACACGATTACGAACTGGAATACGTAGTTTTCGGGAAGGGCTTTGTTGGTAATCATCATGAACCCGCTGAGCGAGATATTGACCAGGTTACCAACCACCTGGTTTGACTCGGCGTCGAGAATATCAATCCGGTTATCACAGATTTTTCTGGGTTGAGTTCGTTTTTCACTCATTTGGGTATTCCTTACGGAGCCTGTTCAGGCCGACTGTATGCCAATGGTTTTTTTCAGGATTGTGTGAATGGTTTTCAATGCCCGGCTGACAAAAGGCATGCCGTTGCTCTTGATGATCCTTGCCTTGCCCGAACAGAGCTGGGTCGCCAGTGTCTCCGCAGGTGTAATATAGGCCTGCATTCCGAAACGGTCCACGAACATGTACTTGCGGGTTATCGGGCTGAACCAGGATAGCTTGAGCCGGCGCGGAACCTGGTTGTCGTCAAGCAGTTCGAACCAGGTGCCAAACTTCATCTTGCGCAGCTCCTGCAGTATCTGGTCTTCTTCCGCGGATAGTGCCGGAGTCTCCTCCTCCCTGGGTGCCGGCTGCTCCTTTGACAGGTTCCTGATTACAGGTTCCGCGACCTCCATGGCCTCCGCGCCGGGATCCTCCATCGGTTCTGGTGTGACCGGCTCCTGCAATACGCTTTCGATCAGCTTGAACAGGGCATTGCTATCCGGGTGGTGGTAGTTGCCAAGAGAGTTGAGCCCGGCCTTGATATGCCGGACCAGGTTGTCGTGGTTCTTCGCCAGCCACTCCTTCACCTTGCTGTTGTGTCGCGCCTCCATCACCCGGGCCAGGCTGTCGATAACCGCCAGGGCGGAGGTCCACTCCTTGTTCTTTTCGATCTCCGGGTTGCGTAGCAGCATCAGAATCAGACGATCCTGCCAGGCGTGGTTGAGAAAACGCTCCAGTACCGGGTGCAGTTTACGTCCCGCAATGCGCTTCTGGATAATTTCACGGGCCCGGGTGCGGGCAGTTTCCAACCGTTCACGGCCCTTGGCCGCCTCCTGGTTGCGTTCTTCCAGAACCCTCGCTCTCTGCTCCAGTTCATTCAGCTGTTTGTCCAGCTTGTAAAGCATCTCGTCGAACAGGGAAAGCTCGCTTTTGAACTCGGAGAGAATGGTCTTGACGATCTCCTGCATCGGGTAATAGACGCCGCGTCTCAGGTCCTCTTCGTCGATCCACCGCTTTCCGCCGTCCACCATCAGGTTGAGCAGCCGGCGGGCAATATGGGTTTCGTCCTTGAGAAACTGCCGATCCAGAATGGCTACCTTGAGATAGGGTGTGTGCAGGTGGCTGATAAGGGCCTTGGCGATGTTTGCCAGGCCCTCTTCGTCCAGAACCTGTTCAAACAGCATGCCGACAAGCTCGATGGTGTCCAGGTCGGCAGCCGGGAGTTTCTCCCGGTCCAGCTCATCTAGCAGTTTCTGCTGCTCCCGCTCCAGCGTCTGGCGCACATTCTGGATCAGCTGGGTGTCCAGTTCGATGCTCTGGGGTATGCCGTCCTCGCTGTCGGGGTCGGGCAGGTAGTCGGCCTGTTTCGAGGGTTGCAGCGAGTGAATCGCCTGGGCAATGCTTGGTGCGCTCAGCAGTCCCCTCCCGCCATCCTGACCGGAAAACTCGGGATGGTTGCGGTACGCAGGGTCTGCTGCTCGCCTGGCCGTCAGCAGGTCATGAATGGACTTGAACAGCTCCTCTCCCAGGCCGGCCGCCGGGCCCGGTGAGCCGCCACTCGGCTCATTACCCCCGACATCCTCACCGGGCAACTGTGTTGCGTCGGGCTCCTGCTGCCCGGCGCTCCCGGACCTGTCGGACGGCGGTACCAGGCCGCTGAGCTTGAGGTTCGGCAGTATGCCGGCCTGGATCAGCTCGTCATTCAGGCTCTGGTAGATGGAGCGGACATCGTTCAGCACATACTTGCCGAACAGGAAATAGATGATCAGCATGATCTGTTTGTCCAGCTCCAGCGACCTGGCCGCTTCCTGGAAAGCGGTGGCTACATGTGCCGGGCAGGCCGGGATGTCATCGTCCGATAATTTTTTACCCCCGCGTACGATGGCCAGGCGCTTGCCCAGGGCATACAGCTCCTGGTAACAGCTGTTCTGTGTCTTGGAAATCAGGCTCTGTATCGCCAGGTGCTGTTCCAGAATATCGTCGTCCACCATCCCCAGCTCCGATTCATCCCTGGCCTCGATCGGGGAGTCCGGGTAGCGAATATGTCCGCCCCGGGTGAACTCGACAAAACCGTCGTTGATCGATGCCTTGAATGCCTGCTCGATCTGTTCCCTCTGGTCGAGAATCTGGTTGATTGAGTCGAAGAAACGGTTCTGCATGACATCGCTTTCGGCTTTTCTGGCGAAGTCGATGAATGCCGGCTCTACCTGCCCAAATAATTCGGTCAGCTGGGTAGTCAGGTAGACCATCACCTGGTCACGACACTCGTTGATCAGTTGCTGGTGGCTTTTGCCTCCCGGGACGGGCCGGGCGTCGCTGGATACCTCTTCCATACGCTACTTCCTTGAGTCTTTATCGTTGCACCGGGTGCAGACTGTTTATCGGCCACCCGTGGTGGCGCTTTAGCTCAATATCCGGTCCATCTTTACCCGTATCGAGTGGCTTCGCAAGACCGGACCGGATTGGATCCCTGCGCACAGTATAGCTGTCACCGCTGGTACCTGAGTGTGCCGGGCCACGGACGGGATTCCGGGGGCGGGGCAGTACCACACTTCGGACAAGTGCCCGGCATCCGGGCGCCTGTTCAGCCGGGGTTCAGCGAAGGCCGCTTAACCTGAAGCTGAAGGTGAGGGGAGAACCCCTCACGGTACAGCGATACGGAGGAAGTGATCATGAAGAAATCAACACTCATTCTGGCCCTCGGTCTGATCAGCGTAACGTCCACGGCGCTGGCGGACAACAGTTTCAGCGACCAGGCGCGGGTAATCAGTAGCGAACCCCTGTATGAGACGGTTCGGGTCAATCAACCGGTGGAGCAATGCTGGAATGAACGGGTTCGCCACCGTGGCCGTCCGGGGAGCAGCTCCTACACACCGACAATTGCCGGTGCCATTGTCGGCGGCGTGGTGGGCAACCAGTTTGGCAAGGGCAGTGGAAAAGATGCCATGACCGTCGCCGGGGCCTTGCTCGGCGCATCAGTCGGTAATGATCTCGGAAAGCGACCGGAGCGAGGTTATGTGACCTCGGAGCGACGCTGCGAATTGGTGGATAATTTCAGTGAGCATGAAGAGCTGGTCGGCTATCGTGTAAAATACCGCTACAACGGAAAGCTCTTTCATACCCGTACCCGGCACGATCCTGGCCGCTATCTGAATGTCAGGGTGTCGGTCGCGCCAAGTGGTGATGGCTATGACTTTCGGGAGTACGACTGATTATCTGACCGGACTGCGCCCGGTAAGGAGGAATAGATGGTTGTGAGGCTGCAACGCTGGGTGACGGCAGGTGTCATCTGCTGCAGTTTGCTCGTGGCCCTGCCGCTGGCGGCACAGCAGTCCGCCAGGGATCGCGGTTCCCGGGGAGGTGGTGTCGACCTGGACAGCACCGTACGGCAAATCCGCAGGGAGACCGGCGGACGTGTACTGCAGGCGGAAACCCGGGATAGGAACGGTCAGCGGGAGCATCACGTCCGGATTATCACCGACAGGGGCAAGGTGAAGCGCTATCGGGTGGACGCGGGGTCCGGTGAAAAACTGCCCCGTGGTGGCAATCGACGCTGAGGTGGTTGCATGCGAACCCTGGTAGTGGAAGATGACGTGGATCTGAGAGAGCGCCTTAAACGGCGTTTGGGCCGGGAGGGGTACTCGGTGGATATGGCCGCGGACGGAGAAGAGGGCCTTTACTATGGCAGAGAGTATCCGTTCGACCTCGCAATTATCGATCTGGGGCTGCCCGGTATCTCCGGTATCGAGCTGATCAAGCGGTTGCGCGCGGAGGGGATACGGCTACCGATACTGATCCTGACCGCCCGGGACAACTGGCAGGACAAGGTGGAGGGACTGGAGGCGGGAGCGGACGACTACCTGGTAAAGCCGTTCAACATGCAGGAGTTGCTGGCACGTCTGAATGCCCTGTTGCGGCGCTCCGCCGGGCATGCTTCACCGGTAATCAGCTGGGGACCGATCGAGATAGATACCGCGCGCCAGTCGGCAACGCTGGCAGGCGAGGAGGTGTCGCTTACCGCCTACGAGTACCGGGTTCTCGAGTACCTCATGCTGCATGCCGGCAAGGTGATCTCAAAGAGCGAGCTGACAGAGCACATTTACGAGCAGGACTTTGACCGCGACTCGAACGTGCTGGAGGTATTCATACGTCGCCTGCGGCGCAAGTTCGATCCGGATGGTGCGCTGCAGCCGATCGAGACCCTGCGTGGCCGGGGGTACCGTTTCAGCCAGAAGCGGCCACCCGTCTGATGCGATCAATTCACGGCAGGCTTTTGCTGGCGGCATCCCTGGTACTGGCTGCTTTTCTCGGGCTGGGGGCGCTGGCAATCGATGGCGCCTACCGGGAGAGTGCCGAACGCGCATTGCAGACCCAGATGATGAGCCAGGTGTACGCTCTTCTGTCCGCCGCTGATACCGACCCCGTGGGCAAAATGCGGTTGCCGGAAAATCTTCCCGACCCACGCTTTTCCAATCCCGATTCCGGGCTCTATGCCCAGGTGACAGGGGAGGAGGGGGGGTATCTCTGGCAGTCTCCGTCGACCGTGGGCCGCTCCCTGCCGCTGCAGGGAGAACTGCCTCCCGGCGAGCCGCGCTTCAGCCACCTGTCGGAGAACGAGTCGCTCTACCTGCTCAGGTATGCGCTTTTGTGGGAAGACGACAGCGGCCGTGAAATCGCCTACCAGTTCGTGCTGGCCGAAAGTGATGCGGCGTTGAAAGCGCAATTGGGAGTTTTTCGCAAGACCATCATGCTATGGCTTGGCGGTGCCGCGCTGCTGCTTCTACTGATGCAGGGCGTGGTTCTGCGCTGGGGGCTTAAACCCCTGCGCACGGTTGCGACCGACCTGCAGATGATCGAACGCGGAGAGCAGGAACAGCTTCAGGGAACCTATCCGAAAGAGCTGCGCAAGCTGACACTGGCGATCAACTCCATGATCAGGCACAGCACGGCGAGCCGTGATCGCTACCGGAACAGCCTAGGTGACCTGGCACATAGTCTCAAGACCCCGTTGGCGGTGCTTCAGGGAGCGGCCGAGGATGGTGAAGCGGGGCGCCTGCAGAAGGTGGTGATGGAACAGGTGCCGAGGATGAACGAGATTGTGCAGTACCAGTTGAAATCGGCTGCTGTCGCGGGACGTGCAGGGCTTCCCCGGGCTACCCGCCTGCGTCCCCTGGCCGATCGTCTGGTAGACACCCTGCAAATGGTATACAGGGAGCGGGGTGTCCGTTGTGATTGCAAAGTGTCCGCGCAGCAAGGCTTTCCGCTGGAGCAGGGAGATCTGCTGGAAGTACTGGGGAATATACTGGAGAATGGCTTCAAGTACGCTCGCAGCCGGATCGTGGTATCGATGACTGAAAGGGGCGATAGAACGGCCGGCGAGGGGGCAATCGGACTCTGTGTGGAGGATGATGGCCCGGGTATCCCCGAGGCGGTGGGCAGGCGCGTGGTCAGGCGGGGGGAACGGGCAGACCAGCGATATCCGGGGCAGGGTATCGGCTTGGCCGTCGCCAACGAGGTTCTGCACCTGAACGGGGGCGAGCTGGAGTTGGGCAGGAGTGAATCGGGCGGCGCGCGGATCGTACTCTGGATGCCGCGGAATGGTACCTGAAAAAGTTGATCCTGTTTTGTAAAAAAAAAATAAAACCCATTGATTTTTCAGTCGTTATATTGGATCGTATACGCGCGCGAAATGGGTTTGACGGGAGATGCCGAACTGGGGCTCGGGATAAATGGGGTTGCTGAAAAAGCGTAAACAGAACAAAAACAGCGTTGGGTTGGGATTTCATGTCGATGGCCTCTCCCTGGTTGCTATGGACCGGAGTGGTAGCGAGCCGCGTATCCTGCAATGCGTTTTCTCTTCCCAGGATCCCGCTGACGAACCCGCGGAGTCACTGGTCCAGGCGGTACGCCGGCATGGACTGAAGGGGGCACGGGTAACCGCGGTTCTGGGCCCCAGCGCCTACTCGCTGTTCCAGGTCGAGGCGCCGGAGGTTGAGCAGGAGGAGCTGGCCAGTGCTATTCGCTGGCGGGTCAAGGATCTGCTCGACTTCCATATTGACGATGCGGTGATCGACCTGTTCGACATGCCCACCTCGGAGCGACGCAGCGGTCCACGAATGATCTACGTGGTGGTATCCAGGCGTGCTTTTATACAGCGCTGCGTCGACCAGATGGAGTCGCTGGGGCTGGATATAGGCGCTATCGACATTACAGAGCTGGCGTTGCGAAACGTAATGGCCACGAATCTCCCCGGGGAGGGGTTTCACGCCCTGCTCTATCTGCCGCCGCACTACGGCATGATCCAGATCGTGCAGGGAGACGCCATCTTCCTGAGCAGGCGAATCGAGATCAGCGGCAACGACCTGGAAGAGCAGGGAGGTTTCGGTCTCGAGGAGCAGCTTGAAACCCTGGTTCTGGAGCTTCAGCGCTCGCTCGACTACCACGAGAGCCATTTCGGATTGGGGCCGGTCTCCGGTATCTCCATTATCGCCCCCGAATCCCGCAAGACCCAACTGCAGGCACTGGCCGACCAGGGACTGGCAGCGCCGGTTCAACTACTGGACCTGTCGCCATGTCTGGGCGGCATCGGGGATCTTGACCCGGCCACGCTCTACCGCTCTCTTCCCGCCATTGGCGCCGCCCTGAGGGACGATTGAGCATGCGCCGACAGCAGATCAATCTCTACCAGCCGGTGTTTCGCCGACAGGCGGTCACTTTTTCCCTGAATGTGGTACTGGGGTTGTCGCTCCTTTCCCTGCTGCTGATGGGCGCACTTTACGGCTTTGCCCAGTGGCAGTCCGGGAACCTGCAGCAGCAGCGGGCCGAGCTGGAGGCCCGTCACCAGGAACTGGAGCAACGGGTGGCGGAGATGGCACAGAAGCTCCCGAAACCGACAGTCAACAAGCTACTGGAACGGGAGTTGCAGCAGCTTGTCGATCGTCGCAGGGCCGGTGCCGATCTGCTCAACATGCTGCAGACCCGGATCGAGAGCAATCCTGAGGGATTCTCCGGTTACGTCGAGGGGCTGGCAAGACAGTCGGGTCCGGAAGTCTGGCTGACCCGAATCCAGGTTGCCGACGCCGGCGCGACGCTGTTGCTGGCCGGCAAGACACTGCAACCGGAGGCGGTACCCAGGCTGCTTCAACAGCTGCAATCGGAGGCGGCGTTTGCCGGCAAGAGTTTCCAGGTGATGGAGCTGGTGCGTCTTGACGAGTTCGACCCGGCACTGGAGTTCAAGCTGCAGACAATGGCCGTGGAGGAGCAGGAGTGAGCGTCGCAACGGTATTCAAGGGCCTCTCGGAACGGTTTGACAGCCTCACCCTGCGCGAGCGGGTGATGCTGCTACTCCTGTTACTGGCGACCCTGGGTGGGGCCTGGCTCAACCTGGTCTGGTATCCGGCCACCCAGCATCAGAAACAGCTGCTGGAGGGCAACGACCAGATCCGGGAGCAGATTCAGCTGCTGGACGTGCGGCTCAGGGGCATGGTGGTTCAGGCCACGGACGACCCGAATCGCAAAATCCGGCTGGAGCTCGAGCGTATCCGTGAGCAGGTTGCTCGAATGGAGGGGGAGATCAAGGGGACCACGGACAGCCTGTTGGCGCCGGGCGAGATGTCACGGTTGCTGGAGCAGATGCTGCTGCGTCAGAACGGGATCGAGATGATTCGACTCAATACGCTCAGGAGCGAGCCCCTGGTTACCACGTCGGAAGCCGGCGCCGTGGAGGAGGGTGTCACCGGTGCAGTGAAGGAGGCAGCCAGCAAGAGTATCTATCGTCACGGCTTCCTGATCGAGTTCGAGGGTGAGTTCAATTCCGTGCTCGACTACCTGAAAACCCTGGAAGACCTACCCTCCAGTTTCTTCTGGGACGGCGTGGAGTTGGGGGTCAGCGACTACCCGCTGATCAGGGTTAAATTGAGACTGCATACCCTGAGTCTCTCGGAGGGATGGATTGGTGTCTAGACTGTTTGTCTTTGTCCTGACCCTGCTGATCATGGGCGGCCCGGTATCGGCAGCATTCCGGGATCCGATGCAGCCGTTCGGGTACCGACCGGGAGAACAGATGAGTGCGCCGGATGCCCAGAGCCAGGCCCTGCAGCCGGATATGTTCCGGCTCTCAGCCATCTTCTGCGGACCACGGGGAAAACGGGCCGTGATCAACGACCGACACCTCGAAGAGGGCGACGAGATCGATGGAGCAAGCCTGCTGAACATCGACAGCTATTCCGTGGAGCTGGAGATGCAGGGGAAAAAAATCAAACTCGAACTGTTACCGATAACTGTCAAAACCCCGTCAAAGGGTTTATCCGGAGGGGGAAAATGAGCCTGTTTCGTACTATGACCCGGCCAGCGCTGCTGGTGCTGACGCTGCTGCTGGCGGGCTGTCAGAGCATGGCGCCAAAGGATGGTGGCACCATGTCGGCGATACAGGAAGACCTTCAGGTTCCGGAGCCACCGAAGTCCGCACCCGCAGTGCCGCCACCCGCCGTAGCGGCAGCCCTGATGCCACCGGTTGGGCTACCTCCAGCCAGTGTATCGAAGGGCCCCTCGGAGGCGAGGTTCGATGTCAATGTCAACGAAGTGCCGGTTGCCACATTCCTGATGGGCCTGGTGGAGGGCACGCACTACAACATGGTGGTGCATCCGAAGGTCAGTGGTACCCTCTCGCTCAGTCTCAAGCAGGTCACCATTCCCGAGGTGATGGAGGTGTTGCGGGATGTATACGGATACGAGTACCAGCGTGTCCGCAGCGGCTTTCACGTGTTGCCGGCGAGGCTGCAGTCGCGCATTTTCCAGGTCAACTACCTGAACATGAAACGCAATGGCAGCTCCCAGACCCGGGTCAGCTCGGGCCAGGTCTCGTCTGCCGAGAGCAGCGATGACAGCGGTGGAGAGTCTGAAAGCGGCGGCAGTGGCGCGATCTCCGGTACCGAAATCAATACCTCGTCGGAGACCGATTTCTGGAGCGAGCTGAGCACCGCCCTGGGTTCGATCGTCGGCAGCGATGATGGTCGCTCGGTCGTGGTCTCTCCCCAGTCCGGCATCGTGGTGGTACGTGCCATGCCACACGAGCTGCGCGAGGTGGAGATGTTCCTGGAGACTACCCAGGAGGCGATGCACCGGCAGGTGATACTCGAAGCCAAGGTGATCGAAGTGGAACTCAACGATGGTTTCCAGTCGGGCATCAACTGGGCCAAGATGATGTCGGTGGACGGCAATACCCTGAGTCTGGGGCAGACCGGCGGCTCATCCCTCTTCACAAATCCCGGGGATGCCGGGGTCGAGCTGCCGGGTGGCGGCATCACCTCGCCAACTGAAGCCTCACCGGTCAGCTTTACCAACTTCTCGGCCTTTGGCGGTCTGTTTGGTGCGGCGCTCAATACCGGCAGCTTCATGGCGTTTATCGAGCTGCTGGAGTCGCAGGGTAACGTGCAGGTACTCTCCAGTCCCCGTATCTCCACCCTGAACAACCAGAAGGCGGTGATCAAGGTCGGCAGTGACGAGTTCTTTGTTACCGATGTCTCCAGTACCACCACCACGGGAACCGCCACCACCACCACCCCCGATATCACCCTTACGCCGTTCTTCTCCGGAATCGCCCTGGATGTCACTCCCCAGATCGACCGGCACGGCCGCATCACCCTGCATATCCATCCCTCGGTGAGCCAGGTGACGGACCAGCAGAAAGTGATCCAGGTGGGGAACGAGAGCCAGAACCTGCCGCTGGCAAAGAGCACGGTGCGTGAGTCCGACAGCCTGGTCTATGCCCATAGCGGACAACTGGTGGTGATAGGCGGACTGATGCAGGACAGTCGCGGAGAGGAGGTCGCCTCGACCCCGGTTCTGGGAGATCTGCCACTGGTGGGGCAGCTGTTCCGTCATACCCGGCAGGCAGCCAAGAAGAGCGAACTGGTTATCGTGTTAAGGCCCACCGTGGTGGAGAGTGCGGAAACCTGGCGTGCGCGTGTTTCCGATACCGCCAACCGCCTGCGGAATCTGGACCGGGGCTTTCACTATGGAAGCCGGGGGGAGATTTTTGGCAACCAGGGTGAGAAGACCGAGTGACGCATGTACGAGAAGCACTTTGGACTCAAAGAACTTCCGTTTAATCTGACCCCCGATACAGATTTCTACTTCTCCTATGCAGATCACCAGGAGGCGCTGAATGTGCTGCTGGTGGCACTGCGCATGGGGGAGGGCTTCCTCAAGATTACCGGAGAGGTAGGCACCGGGAAGACCCTTATTTGTCGCAAGCTATTGAATGTGCTGGCGGACGAGGGCATGGTTACTGCCTACATTCCGAATCCCTTTCTGACCCCGCCGGCGCTGCGCCACTCCCTGGCCGAGGAATTGGGCGTAGACTGCCCGCGCAATATCGGGGGACACCGGGCGCTGCAGCTGATCAATCACCGTCTGATCGAACTGAAGTCATCCGGGCACCAGGTGGTACTGCTGCTGGACGAGGCCCAGGCCCTGCCCCTGGAGACCCTGGAGGCGATCCGCCTGTTGACCAACCTGGAGACCGAGAAGAGCAAGCTGCTGCAGGTGGTGCTGTTCGGCCAGCCGGAGCTTGACCTTGTGTTATCCCAGCGCTCGATCCGCCAGTTGCGCCAGCGCATCACCTTTTCGCACACCCTTCGACCAATGAGCCTGGAGGGGTGCCAGGGTTACCTTGAGCATCGCATCGGGGTCGCCGGTGGCGCACCCGGCCTGATTGGGGAGAAAGCGCTGCAGCGGCTCTATCGGGGGAGTCGCGGTATCCCCCGGTTGATAAATATACTGGCGCATAAATCCCTGATGGCGGCATATGGCCAAGGGCGGGAACGTGTCGGCAGACTTCATGTCAGCCGTGCGATCGAGGATACGGAAGAGGCCTGGGTTGCTCCCGGCCCGATGCTCCGGCTGTGGCGAGTCCTCTCCGGAAGACCCGGCTCAGCGACCCTGCGGGGTGGCTCATGAGCCTGATCAACCAGATGCTGCGGGACCTGGACAGCCGGGAGGCCGGGCGTAGGGGCGCGGCGAGTATGCCGCCAGCAGTGCCAGGTAAAACGTCCGCCTCTGCCGGCACAGGCCGCAAGGCGATAGTGCTGTTGCTGATTGCAGTGTCGTTGTCGCTGCTGTTCTGGTTCTCGCCGGCCGGTGATGCCACCAGGTCGCGCCTGGTCGGCTGGCTGGCAACACCCGGGCCGACGCCGGCCCCGGACCCGGGCGGTGCCCCATCCGGCCAGGTTGTGCGGGTATTGTCTGCAGCACCCGAAAGCCAGCCAACGCTGCTCACTGAAGAGTCGACGACTATCGTGTCCGAAGCGCCGACAGAAGTATCACTGCCAGTGGAAACCGCACCGAAAGAGGCATTGCCAGGGATAGAGGGGGATACGGCCCGGATGGAGTCCCCAGGCAGCACCATGGCCAGCTCGGGGGAAAGGACCGCCGAGTCCCGGGTGGAAGTTCCGGCGCCGCCCGCCGAAGAGGCAGAGGAGCCGCCGGTGGCTGTTGCGGATGAGGTGCTTCCAGGTGAGCCGGTAGTGGAAACCGGGCGGGTTGAGCGGGTGTCCCAGCCCCGGCAGACCGGGACGCCGGGAGCGGAATCCGAGGTGGTCACGCCGCCTGCGATCCGCGTCACCCGGGTCAGCTCGCAGGAGACGCGTGAGTCTGCGGAAGGCGCCTACCGGGCGGCTCGGGAGCAGTTCGAGGACGGTTACCCCGACGAGGCGGAGCGCGGCTTGCGACACGCCCTGACGCTGGATTCGGCACAACACCCGGCACGACACCTGTTGAGCATGTTGCGATACCGGCAGGGTGACCGGCAGGAGGCGGAGGCGCTGTTGCGCGAGGGTATACGGATTACTCCTGTCTACGCCCCTTTCGTGGTATTGCTCGGGCGCATGCTGATCGAGTCCGGTGCTACGGACGAGGCGAGACGGCTGCTGGAACAGAATCTGAAAATCACCGGCGACAACCCGGACCTGCTGTCGTTGCTGGGATCTGTCTACCAGCAGGGGGGACAGTTCGAGCGGGCCGCTGCCATCTATCGTCGCCTGTTGATGGAGCGGCCGGCTGATGCCCGGGTCCTGGCCGGCCTGGCCATTGCCCTGGACGCCCGGGGCGAGCATAAAGAGGCCCTTGACCGCTACCGTGCCGCCCTGGGTGCCGGTGAACTGCCCGCGGCAGTGGGCGAGTACGCCAGGCAACGGGTTGCTGCACTCACATCGGAGCATTGAAGAATATGGCGGATGAATCCACAGGTGGTCCTGGCGAGGGCCTGCGCAGTCGAAAAAAGATTCGTATCGGTGACCTCCTGGTCGAGAACCGGGTGATCTCGGAGGGCCAGCTGCAGGCGGCCCTGGCGGAGCAGAAAAAATCCGGGCACAAGCTGGGCTACACCCTGATCGAGCTGGGCTTTATCGACGAGCAGCGGTTGCTCGATTTCCTCTCCCAGCAGCTGCAGATACCGTTTATCGATCTTACCTCCTACCCGTTGAAGCCGGACCAGGTGAAGAGTCTTTCCGAGAGCATCGCCCGTCGCTACCGGGTGATCGTGCTGGAGGTGCGGGAGAAGGATGTGCTGGTGGGCATGGCCGATCCCACCGACCTGTTTGCCTACGACGAGCTGGGCCATGCCCTGAAGAAACGGGTACGGCAGGCGGTGGTGCGGGAGAGCGACCTGCTGGAAGCGCTTGACCGCATGTATCGCCGCTCCGAGGAGTTGACCTCGCTGGCCGGTGAACTGCACGAGGACCTGAAGCAGGGCGATCTGGATCTCGGCAAGCTGATGCAGACCGCCGAGGCGGGGGATGCGCCGGTGATCCGCCTGCTGCAGACCCTGTTCGAGGACGCCCTGCAGGCCAAGGCTTCGGATATTCACATCGAGCCGGACGAGGAGGTGTTGCGGATTCGCCAGCGTATCGACGGGGTCCTGCATGAGCAGATCATGAACGAGCGGCGTATCGCCCCGGCCCTGGTGCAGCGCCTGAAACTGCTTGCCAGCCTGGACATCTCCGAGAAACGTCTGCCCCAGGATGGCCGTTTCCAGATCTCTGTAAAGAACCACTCGATCGACGTTCGACTCTCCACCATGCCGGTGCAGAACGGCGAGGCGGTGGTGATGCGGCTGCTGGACCAGAGTTCAGGCATTCTCAGTCTCGACGATCTGGGCCTGGATCCGGATATGCTGCAGCAACTTCGCATGCTGATCCAGAAGCCCCACGGTATGGTCCTGGTCACCGGCCCCACCGGGAGCGGCAAGACCACCACGCTCTACTCGGCGCTGAGCGAACTGAATACCCCGGAGAAGAAGATCATCACCGTGGAGGATCCGGTGGAGTACCGCCTGCCGCGAATCAACCAGGTGCAGGTGCACGACCAGATCGGCCTCAGTTTCGCCCGTGTCCTGCGCACCGCCATGCGTCAGGACCCGGATATTCTGCTGGTGGGCGAGATGCGTGACCTGGAGACGGCGCAGATCGGGCTGCGTGCCGCAATCACCGGCCATTTCGTTCTCTCCACGGTGCATACCAACAGTGCCATCGGCACCGTCAGCCGGTTGCTGGACATGGGGGCCCCCGGCTACCTGCTGGCCTCCTCCCTGCTGGCGATCGTGGCGCAGCGCCTGGTGAGGCGGGTGTGCAGCCACTGCGCGGAGCCTTACCAGCCGGACCCCATCCAGCAGGCGTGGCTGGACGGTGTCCGTCATGAACTGGATCTGGACGGATTGCGTATCGGGCGTGGCTGTAATCGCTGTGGCAACAGCGGGTACCAGGGGCGTGTCGGTGTCTACGAACTGCTGGAGCTGAACGGCGAGATGGCGGCCGCGCTGCGCCGGGATGATCATGAGGCCTTCAGCCGGGCCGCCCAGAAAAGCGGGAAGTTCAGGCCACTCTGGCATTCGGTGCTGACCTACGCCGCACAGGGTGTGACCTCGTTGAGCGAGGCGATCAGGATCAGCGGCGACGTGGAGCTGGAGTGATGACTGAACTGACGGGCCCCGGAGCAGGAGAGTACTGATGCGCGCATTCCAGTTCAAGGCGCGAAACCGGCGTGGCGAGGCGCAGACCGGCACCCTGGAGGGAGAGACGCCGGAAGCGGTCGCGGAACAGCTGTTTCGCTCCAACCTGACACCGATCGAGATCACCCCGATGGAAAGGCGGGGTGCGGGAAGGGAGATCAAGCTGGGCTGGTTCAAGCCTAGGGTGACCCTGGACGAGCTGGTACTGCTGTGTCGCCAGCTCTACACCCTGCAGAAAGCGGGGGTGCCAATCCTGCGCAGCCTCGCCAGCCTGACAGAGACAACCCGAAACCCGACCCTGGCGGCGGCACTCAAGGGGGTGTCGGAGGATATCCAGTCGGGCCGTGAATTGCACATGGCGCTGGCCCGCTTTCCGGATATCTTCTCGCCCCTCTTTATCAGCCTGGTCAAGGTCGGGGAGAGCACCGGTCGGCTGGACGAGACCTTCCTGCAGCTGGCCGGTTACCTGGAGCTGGAGAAGGAGACCCGCAACCGGATCAAGTCCGCTACCCGCTACCCGCTGACGGTCATCCTGGCTATCGTGGTGGCGATGGTGATCATCAATATCTGGGTGATACCCGCGTTTGCCGATGCCTTCGCCCGCTTCGATGCGCAGCTGCCCCTGGCCACCCGGCTGCTCCTGGCGGTCTCCGGTTTCATGGTCAAGTGGTGGGCGCCGATGATGGTGGTAACCATTCTCGTGCTGCTGGGCCTGGGTTTCTGGATACGCAGCGAGAAGGGTGGCTACATCTGGTCGCGTACGCTGCTCCGCTTCCCGTTGATCGGGCACATCCTGAAAAAGGCGATTCTGGGCCGCTTTTCCCGTTCACTGGCGCTTGCCCTGCGTTCCGGTGTCCCGCTGGTACACGGGTTGACGGTCATCTCAGGGGTGGTCAACAACGCCTATGTCAGTGAACGGATCCTGAGCATGCGGGACGGCATCGAGAGCGGGGACTCGATTGCCAACACGGCGGCGGCCACCGGCATGTTCACTCCCATGGTGCTGCAGATGATAGCCATTGGCGAGGAGACCGGTGCGGTGGACGACCTGCTGCTGGAGACGGCGGAACACTACGAGCGGGAGGTGAAGTATGACCTGGCCCGGCTCTCCGATGCTATCGAGCCGATCATTATCGTGATTATCGGCATTATGGTGCTGGTGCTGGCACTGGGTGTCTTCCTGCCGATGTGGGACCTCTCCTCGGCGGTGCACAATCGCTGATCCGGCTATCCCTCGCTCAACAGGTTGCGCAGGTCGATTACCGCCGCGTTGGCGCGCGAGATATAGGAGGCCATCACCAGGGAGTGGTTGGTCACGATGCCGAAACCGCTGCCGTTGAGCACGATCGGGCTCATCACCGTCTGCTGCGTCGCCTCCAGCTCGCGGATGATCTGGCGCAGGCTGACCAGGGCATTCTTTTTTACCAGGATGTCCCGGAAGTCGATCTCCACCGCGCGCAGGAAGTGGGTCAGGGCCCAGGTTGAGCCGCGCGCCTCGTAGAACACATCATCGATCTCCAGCCAGGGGGTGTGCACTTCCACCTGTTCTGCCGAACGGGTCGACTGGGCCGCATTCGGGTCTCCCGCCAGGTCGGTGTTGATTCGCTCCTGGCCAACGCTGGCGCTGAGTCGCTGGGAGAGGCTGCCGAGGCGTTTCTCCACCACTGCCAGCCAGTCCCGAAGATTGTCCGCGCGGGCATAGAACTGGGTGTTCTGGTTGCCGCTCGATGCCAGATCATCGAGGTATTGACGCAGCGCCTTGATGCCGGTCCGGTACTCGCCCTCGGACGAGGGCAGTATCCAGGAGTCGTTGCTGAAGTTGAGCTGCGGCTCGGCAATGGCCAGCGCCTCGTTCTCGGTCGACTGGGACTGGGAACGGCTGATGTCGTTGCGCAGCGTACGGGCCAGGTCCCGTGACTGCACCAGGGCGCCGTACTCCCAGTTGGGGATATTGTCCAGCAGCACGCTGGGTGGGGTCACATCGTTGCTCAGGTAGCCACCCGGCTTATCCAGCAGGGTCTCCACCACCCGCAACAGGGCCGCCGTGGTGTGGCTGCCGGTGACCATCTCCGCGCCCCCGAGCTGCTGTTCCGTGTTCTGCCGGATATCGAAGGCATCCGGCTCCAGACTCCAGTAGACACCGATCCCGTAAAGCACCACGAGCAGGGTTACGGCACCCAGTCCGGAGGCCCATAGCCACCCCTTCTCACGCAGGGTCTGCGGATGATAGAGGCGAGCGGTACCGTGGATCAGTCGACGGAGCTTACTGCTGGCGGCGGTGATGGCGTTGTTCACTTGGTATAGTTCCCTGTTCCGGTTGTCCGATAGAGCAGGATATTGGGACAATCGCCCGTATCCCAAGACGAGTATCCCATATTCGAAGGAGCCATGTATGACAGAAACCTATGACCTGATCGCCATCGGGGGCGGCAGTGGCGGACTCTCCGCGGCGGAGCGGGCGGCCAGGTACGGGGCCCGCGCGGCGGTAATCGAGACCGGAAAGCTGGGTGGGACCTGTGTCAACCTTGGGTGCGTGCCGAAAAAGATCATGTGGTATGGCGCTTCCATCGCCCACACACTGCATGATGCACCGGCCTACGGCTTTTCGCTAAAGCGAGACGGATTTGATTGGGGCCGGCTGGTGGCCGAGCGCAACCGCTACGTGGCCAACATCAACAACTGGTATCACACCTACCTGGCTGACTCCAGCATTGACGAGATCCAGGGGCATGCCCGCTTCATCGACAACCGGACCCTGGAGGTCAACGGGGTGGAGTACCGGGCCAATCACATCGTGATCGCGCCGGGCTCTTACCCGGTGGTGCCGGAGATCGAGGGTGCGGAACTGGGGATTACCTCGGACGGCTTCTTTGCCCTGCAGCAACAACCCGGGCGGGTGGCGGTGGTGGGCAGCGGCTATATCGCGGTAGAGCTGGCCGGTATGCTCAATGCACTGGGCAGCGAGGTGACCATGTTCCTGCGTGGCGAACACCTTTTGCGACGTTTCGATTCCATGTTGCGGGAGAGCCTGATGGAGGAGATGCTGAATGACGGGGTGAATATCATCTCCTCCTCCGCCATCGACCGGGTGGAGCGGGCGGATGACGGGACGCTGGGGCTCTATTGTGCCGCCAGCGGCCAGCTCCAGGGCGGTTTCGATCAGTTGATCTGGGCCATCGGGCGAAATCCGAATAGTGACAACCTGGGCCTGGAGAACTGCGCGGTGGAGCGGGATTCGCAGGGTTATATCCGGGTCGACGAGTTTCAGAATACGGCGATTCCCGGTATCTACGCGCTGGGCGATGTGACCGACGCGCCGCAGCTGACCCCGGTGGCGATCGCTGCTGCCCGCAGGCTTTCCGACCGGCTGTTCGGAGGCATGGCGGATCGCCGCCTGGATCACTCCCTGGTCCCGAGCGTGGTCTTCTCGCACCCGCCGATCGCCACCGTTGGCCTGACCGAGGATGAGGCCCGGGCCAGCCACGGCGAGGCGGTAAAGGTGTACCAGACCCGATTTACACCCATGTACCACGCCTTCACCGAACGGCAGAGCCAGGTGGCGATGAAGCTGGTTTGCGTCGGTGCGCAGGAGAGGGTGGTGGGCTGTCACGTGATCGGGTTTGGCGCCGACGAGATGCTGCAGGGATTCGCGGTTGCCATCCGTATGGGCGCGACCAAGCGGGATTTCGACGATACCATCGCCATTCATCCCACCGGGGCCGAGGAGCTGGTCACCATGCGTTGAGGGGGGGCAGGCTCAGTGCTGGCTGGGGAGCCCTTCGGCCATGTGCAGGTAGTTGGCGAGGCGTTGCGGATGGATGTGTCCCGCCTGCACGGCAGCCAGCAGTGCGCAGCCCGGCTCCTGCCGGTGACTGCAGTTGCTGAAGCGGCAGTGGCCGAGGAACTCCCGGAACTCGATGAACCCGTTGGCCAGCTGCTCCCCGGAGAGCTCCCCGAGCCGGAAGCTGCGCACCCCCGGGGAATCGATCAGCCTGCCACCCGAGGGCAGCTGGTAGAGGGTGGTGGCGGAGGTGGTATGCCGGCCCTGGCCGGATGCTTCGGAGAGGCGACCGATCTGGATATCGATATCCGGTAGCAGTGCCTTGACCAGGGAGGATTTTCCCACGCCCGACTGTCCCACCAGGATGCTGGTCTGGTCCACCAGCCGGTCGATCAGCGGGTCAAGCCCGTGTTCAAACTTGGCGCTGATCCTGATCAGCGGGTAGCCGATTCCGGGATAGTGTCCGAAGGTATTGTTGAAGGCGGTCATCTGGCCGTCGTCCATCAGATCGCGCTTGTTGAGGGCGATCAGGGTCCGCACCCCGATCTGTTCCGCCGCCACCAGGTACTGGTCCACCAGGTAGGGGCTGGGGGGCGGTTCCGGTGCCAGCACGATAACGATCTGGCTGATATTGGCTGCCAGGGCCCGGGCCTCGCCGCTGAAGTTGGGACGGACCAGGGCACTCCGTCGGGGCAGGATCGCAGTCACCACGCCCTGGTCGTCCTGGGTCGGCTGCCATACCACCTGGTCACCGCAAACCACCTGGCCGATGTTCTGCCGTGACAGACAGTGCACGTAGTGGCCATCCGGGTCTGTGATCACCAGGTTCTGGCCGTGGCGAGCCACCACGGTCCCCTCCAGGTGAGATTCACTGTCGCTGGCTACGAGAGCTGCCTCTGCCTGCTGCTGCGCCTTGTTCCTGCGTCGCTCCTGGATTGCGCTGATGCGTTCCTGCTGCTGTCGGGTCAGACGCCTTTTGGCCATGCTGGGTGGATTGTCCGGGGCTAGTTGTTGAAGTGGTAGTACTCGCGGTTGAGGTACTCGGCGGTGTTCTCCACCTCGTCGTCAAACCAGTTCAGATCCAGGGCCAGCTGACAGCGCTGTACCTGGGCGCTGAGTCCGTTGCGACTCTGGACCCGGCGATCCTGGCGGGTGTAGACCTCACTGCCGTGACAGGAGATGCAGTACTGCTGGTGCTGCTGTTCTCCGACGCTGATGTCGGCGGCCTGGCCGGTGCCTGTTGTGGCCACCAGCACGGAACCGGCAATGGTCAGAATCCTGAGGATGTTCATTGGGTCACCTCTTCATGCGTGGGTACGGAGGGAATTTTAGATGATAAGTGGGCAATGCGTACCGGTGCCGGGGGGTGGCTGTCATGAAACGCCGAGTAGAGCGGGTCCGGGGTCAGGGTGTTGGCATTCTCGCGATAAAGTTTGACCAGGGCCCGGATCATCGGCTCCGCACCGCTCTGGACGACGGCGAAATTGTCGGCCTGGAACTCGTGACGTCGGGAGAGCAGGGCCATCAGGGGCTGCAGGAACTGGGTGAATACCGGCAGTACCAACAGGAATAGGAGCAGTGCCAGGGCGTTGCTCTCTCCCTGAACACCCAGTGACCGGTAGAACCAGGATTCGCCGGCCAGCCAGCCGAGCAGGGCAAATCCGAGCAGGGTCATTATACTGGAGAATACCAGGTGTTTGAGGATGTGGCGGTGCTTGAAGTGACCCAGTTCATGAGCCAGTACTGCCTCCATCTCGTCCACCTCCAGGCTGTCCGCCAGGGTATCGTAGAAGACGATCCGCTTGTTTCTGCCGAACCCGGTGAAGTAGGCGTTGCCATGGCCGGAGCGCCGCGAGCCGTCCATGATGAAGATCCCCTTGCTGGCAAAGCCGCAGCGTTCCAGCAGCTGCTCGATACGCTGTTTCAGTGCGCCTTCCTGTAGTGGCGTGAACTTGTTGAAGAGGGGGGCGATCAGGGTCGGATAGATCCACATCACCAGTAGCAGGAATCCCATCCAGACCCCCCATGCAGCCAGCCACCAGCCGTCTCCCGCCTGCTCCATCAGCCATAACACGGCCAGTAGCAGCGGGGTCCCGAGAAGCAGCGCCAGCAGCAGCTGCAGCAGCATGTCCTTGATGAAACGGGCCGGGGTGGTGCGATTGAATCCGAAGCGCTCTTCGAGGACGAAGGTGTTCCAGATGCCAAGGGGCAGCTCGATCAGGCTGCTCAGAAAAGTGAGGCTGAAGATCAGACCGATTCCGCGCCAGAGAGGATCGAGCGGCAGTTGCCGCCACTGTTCGTGCAGCAGGTTGATACCGCCGCCCAGGGTCCAGAACAGAAGCAGTGCAGTACCCAGCAGCAGGGCGACATGACCGGCCTCCAGCCTGGCAACGGTATAGTCTGCGGCTTTCTGATGTTCCGCCAGGCTCACCTTGCCGGCAAATGCCTCCGGCACGGCTGCGCGGTGTTGCAGGATGTGCCGCTTGTGTCGCCACTTGAGCCAGAGCTGCAGAGCAACGCCGATGGCAATGGCACTTATGAAGAGTGTGGTGAACGGGTGCATGGGCAAAGGATACAGGCTTGCAGGGGGTTCTGCTAGAATGCCCCGTTCAACGACATCCGCTGTGACCGGGAGAACGCATGACACTGGATTCCAACAACCTGATCTGGATCGACCTGGAGATGACCGGCCTGGATACCCAGAACGATCGTATCATCGAGATCGCCACCATCATCACCGATGGTGACCTGAATATCCTGGCCGAGGGTCCGGAGATTGCCATTCATCAGCCTGAGGAAGTGATGGCTGCCATGGACGAGTGGAACACCAATCAGCATGCCGGGTCCGGCCTGACCGAGCGGGTGCGGCAGAGTCGCTACAGTGAATCACAGGCCGAGCAGGAGACCCTGGCCTTCATCCGGCAGTACGTACCGCAGGGTACCTCACCCATCTGCGGCAACAGCATCTGCCAGGATCGACGATTCCTGGCTCGCTGCATGCCGGAGCTGGAGGCCTGGTTTCACTACCGCAATCTCGACGTAAGCACCCTCAAGGAGCTGGCCCGGCGCTGGGCGCCGGCGGTGGCGAAGGGTGTGGTCAAGAGTGGTCGGCACCTGGCGATGGACGATATCCGGGACTCGATCAATGAGCTGCGGCACTACCGCAGTGAATTCCTGAATGTTGCGGATGGGGGTGGACAACCGGCCCCCTGATTCAGGCCAGCAGATCGACCAGGGCCGGCATCCCGGCACCATCATCAGTTGCAGCGCGAGCCAGGCGCTGCTCCAGGCGAGAGCCGGTTTCACTGGTATCGCTTTTCTCCCTTTGCTGTTCGAGCCGTGCTTCCAGCGCCATCCTGACTGCCTCGGCAGCGACCCGCCTGTCCTGGCCAGAGGGGTTGCTGGGGGCCAGCGCGGCGCGCCGTATCACCTCGGCCTTGCGGATGGTTGCCTCGGGATCCCCGGACACGGGGCTGGTGTCGATACTGACCTCGCCAGCCACCGCGTATTGCCGGCCGTCCGGCCCCTTTCGATACTGAAGATTGGCGCCACTGGTGGCATAGTGACCGGCCACTGCCAGGTGTGCCTGCTCATGGGCCCGGACTGCCCGGTCAAGGGACTGCAGGGATTTCAGTTCACTCTCCGATTTGATGCTCTCACGCTGTCCGGTGACCGGCCCGTTGCCGGCGGAAGAGTCGGCCGTGCTGCCTTGTCCGGGCGAGCCCCGCCTTTCCCCTGCGGGAGTTGAAACGCTGGTCTGCATCGTCCTGGAACTGGTGGAGGGGCTTATCTCCATTGCAACACCCTTGCCTGTCATGACGGGCAGTACGGCACCCGGTAGTCTCTGCGTATAAGTCTAGCCGAACCGGCCCTCTCTACACGCGCTGGCCGGGTTCGGATTGCAGAAGTGTGCGCGGAGTCAGGCTTTGTGTCGCCGTAAGGCCCAGTGGACATGCTCCCTTACCAGATCCGAAGGGTGGTCCAGGTGGCTCTTCAACGCTGCAACGGTTGTGTCTGTGGTTGGTGCGTTGCCCAGAGCGACGGCAATATTGCGTAGCCAGCGAAGGTGCCCTATACGGCGGATCGGTGAGCCCTCCAGCCGTTTCAGAAAGGTTTCCTCGTCCCAGGCGAACAGGCTCTCCAGGGTAGCGTTGTCGAGGCCGTTGCGGGGTGTGAAGTCATCTTCTGCTGCGGGACGGGCAAAACGGTTCCAGGGGCAGACCATGAGGCAGTCATCGCAGCCGAAGATCCGGTTGCCCAGCAGGGGACGAAGCGGCTCCGGAATCGGCCCTTCCAGTTCAATGGTCAGGTAGGAGATGCAGCGACGGGCATCGACCCGGTAGGGAGCGACAATGGCCTGTGTCGGACAGACCTCGATGCAGCGGGTACAACGGCCGCAGTGGTCTGCTTCAGGCTCGTCCACCGGCAGTGGCAGGTCGGTGTAGAGCTCTCCGAGAAAGAACCAGGAGCCGGCCTGGCGGTTTACCAGGTTGCTGTGCTTTCCGGTCCAGCCCAGTCCCGCCTTGTCGGCCAGGGCGCGCTCCAGTACCGGTGCTGAATCCACGAAGGCCCGGTATCCGAAGGGGCCTGTTTCGGCTTCAATCAGGTGTGCCAGCTTCTGCAGCCGGTTGCGCATCAGCTTGTGGTAATCGCGCCCCAGCGCATAGCGCGAAATGAAGCCCTTTTCCGGATCATCCAGGACTGCCCGGGGATCGTCATCTGTCGGCAGGTAGTCCATGCGGACCGAGATGATGCGCAGAGTCCCGGGAACCAGTTCCCCGGGGCGGGAGCGCTTGCTGCCGTGGCGCGCCATGTACCCCATTTCGCCCTGCATCCCTTCCGCCAGCCAGCGGTTGAGGTGTTGTTCGGCCAGGGTCAGGTCGGTATCAGCTATGCCGATCTGCTGAAAACCGAGCTCCAGTCCCCAGTGTCGAATCCGCTCGGCGAGAACCTGATAGTCTGTTGAAGTAGTCCGCGTCATGGTGGCATGCGATCATACACCCTGACAGGCCAGAATAGCATGGCGCAGCAGGGACAAAACCCTGGATAAAGCCCTACAATAGGCAAAAACCGACCGGGATCCACGGAACGATGACTTTGATCGGCCCATCCAGATTGCCAGAAAAACTTTACACCGCCGAACGGGTGCATCGACTCGACCGTTGTGCGATAGAGCAATTCGGTATTCCGGGATTGACACTCATGCAGCGGGCCGGCGCCACGGCATTCGGTTACCTGCAAAAGCGCTGGTCGGAGGTGCAACGGCTGGCTGTGATCTGCGGCACAGGCAACAACGGAGGGGATGGGTACGTGGTGGCCAGGCTTGCACTCGAGGCCGGCCTCTCTGTGCAGCTTCTGCAAATGGGGGATGGAGGCAGGTTGAGCAGGGATGCCCTGGCCTGCGCCCGGGAATTCCGCCAGAGCGGAGGCCGGGTGGAGCCCTTCCAGGGCGTGCCGGAGGGGTGTGACCTGGTTGTCGATGCGGTTCTGGGTACCGGCCTGGAGCGGGAGGTGACAGGTGCCTGGGGAGAAATGGTACGGGCGGTCAACCGGCATCCGGCGCCGGTCCTGGCGCTGGATATGCCCAGCGGGCTGCACTCCGACAGCGGCTGTGTCATGGGCTGCGCAGTGCAAGCCGACGCCACGGTCACCTTTATCGGCCTCAAGCAGGGGCTGTTCACCGGTGAGGGTCCGGATCTCTGTGGCGAGATCATGTTTGATGACCTGGGGGTGCCGGCGGGGCTTTATGACGCGGTCGAGGCGACCGCGAACCGCATGACCTGGACCGGTTGTGCCCGCAAATTACAGCCCCGCCGGCGTACCGCGCACAAGGGGAACTGCGGCCATCTTCTCGTGGTGGGTGGAGACAGCGGCTTCTCCGGTGCCCTGCAGATGGCGGGAGAAGCCGCGGCACGGACCGGGGCCGGCCTGGTGAGTCTCGCGACCCGCGCGGCGCACGCGGCGCTGGTCAGCAGTCGTCGCCCGGAGCTTATGTCTCACGGCGTAGAGTCGGCCACCGAACTGGCACCGCTGCTGGTGCGTGCCGATGTGGTGGCGATAGGACCGGGCCTTGGGCAGCGGTCCTGGGGGCGTGCCATGCTGGGGCGGGTACTTGAGTCCGGAGTGCCAATGGTGGTTGATGCGGATGCGCTGAATCTTCTTGCACAGGAGCCGACATGCCGTGACAACTGGGTGTTAACGCCCCATCCAGGTGAAGCGGCACGGCTTCTCGGCTGCAGCGTGGCGGAGATCCAGTCGGATCGTTTTCAGGCCGCCCGGTCGCTACAGCAGCGCTATGGCGGGGTGGTCCTGCTGAAGGGTGCCGGCACCCTGGTGGTGGAAGCAGCAGACCGGTTGCCCGGGGTCTGTGTAGAGGGTAATCCGGGCATGGCGAGCGGAGGCATGGGCGATCTGTTGACCGGTATCATCGGTGGCCTCATGGCCCAGGGTGAATCCCCCGGGGCTGCCGCCAGGATGGGGGTCTGCCTGCATGGTCAGGCGGCGGATCTTGCGGCTCGTGAAGGGGAGCGGGGAATGTTGGCCACTGATCTTCTACCCAACCTGCGTCGCCTGTTGAATCCGGAGGGCGGTCCATGCTG
The DNA here is from genome assembly GCA_026196475.1 of Sedimenticola sp. GTDB lineage: Bacteria > Pseudomonadota > Gammaproteobacteria > Chromatiales > Chromatiaceae > Sedimenticola. The sequence goes on along the minus strand of JAPHTA010000087.1, from coordinate 2,161 downwards.
AGCCTGATTGCCCGATCAGAACAGGAGCAGGAGCGGATCGCCGCTACCCTGGCTGCGCGAATTCCAACCGGCTGCCTGATCTACCTGGAGGGTGATCTGGGTGCCGGCAAGACGACATTTGCCCGGGGCTTGCTGCAGGGTCTGGGCCATGCCGGCGCGGTAAAAAGTCCCACCTATACCCTGATCGAGCCCTATGAGATAGCCGGACGACACTGTTACCACCTGGATCTCTACCGGCTGGCCGACCCGGATGAGCTTGAGTTTCTGGGGATCCGGGACCTGTTGCAGGGAGATGCCTTGTTGCTCGTAGAGTGGCCGGAACGGGGCGGCGATGCGCTACCGGTTCCCGATATCCGGATCACCATCAGCTACCGGGAGAGTGGGCGACAACTGGTGTTGGAGGCAAAAACCGCGCTGGGTGGCGAGTTACTTGAGTGGTTGGAATCGGCATGCGGGGATAAAGTTAATAGTTGAATGCAGGTTGTAACTCTATCCATCAGATATTTCTGGAGTTTATATAATCTGCGTGCTATCTTTCAGTTGCGTGCAGAGAAACTGTGTGGGCCCCGGAAAAAATGCTGATATGAAGAAGATAGCCACAATTCTGCTTCTGTTACTCAGTATGCCACTGCTGGCCGGCCAGGTGTCGGTCAACAATCTGCGTATCTGGGCGGCGCCGGACCACACCCGCCTGGTATTCGATACCAGCCACCCGGTCAGTCACAACCTGTTCACACTGAAGCAGCCTGACAGGCTGGTCATTGACGTGCAGAACGCGCGTTTCGCCGGCGAGACGCCGGAACTGGAGACGAACCCTCTCATTCGCCGTGTACGCAGTGCCCAGCGCAAGGATGGCAGCCTGCGCGTGGTTCTGGATCTCAAGACCGTCACCAAGCCAAAAAGCTTCGTCCTGAAACCCAATCGCCAGTACGGTCACCGGCTGGTTGTGGACCTCTACGGGGCGGAGGGTCAAAGCACCGCGGAGAAGGCGCAAAAACCGGTCAAACAGCTGGCCAGCAATGAACTCAGGGACGTGGTGATTGCGATCGACGCGGGCCATGGAGGCGAGGACCCAGGTGCGGTGGGTCGTCGTGGCACTCATGAGAAGGATGTAGTGCTTTCGATCGCGCGCAAGCTGGAGGCCCTGATCAACCGTGAAAAAGGGATGCGGCCGGTGATGATACGGGACGGGGACTACTACCTGGGCCTGCGCAAACGCATGGACCTGGCGCGCTCAAAGCGAGCCGATCTGTTTATATCGATACACGCCGATTCCTTCCATGATTCCCGGGCCCGCGGCTCCTCGGTCTATACCCTGTCCAACCGGGGGGCCTCCAGTGAAGCCGCCCGCTGGCTGGCGGAGCGCGAGAACAGCGCCGATCTGATAGGAGGCGTCAAGCTGGAGGACAAGGACGATATTCTCGCATCGGTGTTGCTGGATCTCTCCCAGACCGGTACTCGTCAGGCCAGCCACGAGATTGCGGGCAAGGTACTCGGACAGCTGAAACGGGTTGGCCGAACCCACAAGCGGACTGTTCAGCAGGCCGGATTTGCGGTGCTTAAGTCGCCCGACGTACCCTCCATTCTGGTGGAGACCGCCTTTATCTCCAATCCGCACGAGGAGCGTAATCTGCTCGATTCCAGGCACCAGCAAAAGATCGCCAACGCTATCCTGGCTGGCCTCAAAAGCCACTTCGGCAGCAATCCTCCTCCCGGCACGCTGTTGGCCCAGCGGCGTGCACGCCAGTACACCATAGAGCGCGGCGATACCCTGGGGGGAATCGCCAGCCGCTACGATATCAGCCTGGCCAACCTGAAGTCCGCCAATGGGCTCTCCGGCGACGTAATCAGGGTTGGCCAGGTTCTGGTCATTCCGGGAACCTGATTCTCCTCGGCGTTAAACGAACCTGATTCGTCAGCAGGCTCGCTATTATCGAATACAATATTATTAAGCCGCGAATGAACGCGAATACACGCAAATATAAAATAAAATCACGGTACCCGGGATGGAACCGGGGCAATTCCCATCCCTGAAACGATAGCTTCATGGACATGAAAGTCGCGAAACTGCAGTCCCTTCTACCGTCAAGCGGCACCGAGGTCCCTCAGGGAGAAGGACAGGATGAGGGGGTTTACAAAACAGCAAGTTACTTTCATTTGA
>JAPHTA010000398.1 GCA_026196475.1 Sedimenticola sp. | reverse complement strand
CCGAGATCAGCTTCTGAACCGCTTCCTGGGTCGGTACCAGCACCTTGCCGCCCATGTGGCCGCACTTCTTCACGGCAGCCAGCTGGTCCTCGAAGTGGACGCCGGCGGCACCGTTGGCGATCATGTTCTTCATCAGCTCGAAGGCGTTCAGCACACCGCCAAAACCGGCCTCTGCGTCGGCCACGATCGGCAGGAAGTAGTCGACGTAGCCGTTATCACCCTCTTCAATCTCGCGCGACCACTGGATCTCGTCGGCACGCTTGAAGGCGTTATTGATGCGGCGAACCATGGTCGGTACCGAGTCATAGGCGTAGAGGGACTGGTCCGGGTACATGGTTTCGGAGGTATTGCCATCCGCGGCCACCTGCCAGCCGGAGAGGTAGATTGCCTCGATGCCCGCCTTTGCCTGCTGCATCGCCTGGCCGCCGGTGATGGCGCCCATGCAGTTCACGTAGCCCTTCTTTGCCTTGCCGTGGATCAGTTCCCACAGCTTGTTGGCGCCGTTGCGGGCATAGGTGTATTCAGGCTGTACAGAGCCACGCAGACGCACGACATCGGCCGCGCTGTAACCACGCTTCACGTCGGTCCAGCGGGGGTTCTCGGCCCAGTCTTTCTCAATCGCTGCGATCTGTTCTTTACGGTTCATATAACAATCTCCTTCAGTATTGCTGTCATTAAACCTCCTCCGGTCAGTCCTCCCGCAGGTGGGCGGGCTGGCGGTTTTGGCTATCAGGTTGTATCAGGCCAGCCTGTGGCCAGCCGGCTGTGTTAAAAACTCTTCGAATCTGTCGCTGGCTATCACTCCGCCAAGCAGTTCTGCTGCGGCAGGGTAGTGTTGCGCCTGGTAGGCGGCCTCGCCGATCTCCAGCCTGATCTCTTGCAGTGCCTGCTGCAGGATGGAGTCGACCATTTCGTAGGTAACCGGGCTGTTGTCGTCCAGACGTCCTCCCGGATGATGCACCCACTGCCAGAGCTGGGCGCGGGCGATCTCTGCATCGGCAATATCCCGCAGCCGGTTGTCAATGGCGACGCTGGCCTCGCCATCCAGCCAGGAAGAGAGGTAGTGCAGGCCGGTGCGAACGTGCAGGTCGATCCCGTGTGCGGTGATCCGGCCTTCCGGTACGCACAGCAGGTCGCTCTCCGTGATCCGCAGGTCGTCCAGTTGCCGATCGAACTGGTGCGGTGCCGAAAGGACGCTCTCGAACGCCTCCCGTGCAGCGCGGACCAGCCCTGAATGGGCCACCCAGGTGCCGTCGAACCCGGCCTCTGCCTCGCCAGTTTTCTGCTGCCGCAGCGTGTTCTCAAGATCGTCCCCGGGGCGGTCAGGGATCTGGGTGCTCAAACAGCCAATGGCGTGTGCTCCCCGCCGGTGGCAGGTCTGGACAAGCAGCCTGGAACAGGCGTGCTGGAAGCCGGCGCCCGAGAACTGGCCGGTCTCCGGCAGCACCCGCTCCGGAATGGCCTGAAACCGTTTGATGAAGCTGAACAGGTGATCCTGGCGACCAAAGTTTAGTCCAACCGCGTAGTCCCGCAAGGTGAACAGGATCTCCTCCATCTCGAAGACCGCCGGCAGGGTCTCGATCAGCACGCTGCAGGATATCCGGCCGTGGCTGAGTCCCAGGCTCTCCTCGGCACAGGCGAAGAGGTCCGCCCACAGCTGGGCCTCGACGTAGCTCTCCAGTTTTGGCAGGCAGAAGTAGGGGCCGCTGCCCTGCTCGCGCAGGTTGTGCGCGTTGTGGTACAGGTAGAGGGCGAAATCGAACAGGCTGGCGGAGACGGGCCGGTCATCGATCCGCAGATTGTGCTCCAGCAGATGCCAGCCCCGGGGGCGCAGCATCAGGGTGGGGCGGGGTGCCGATCCGCTAACCGCCAGCCCCGCACGGCGACGGCTCCCGATCAACTCTTTCAGGGCGTGCTGGCCGGCCAGGGTGCGCTGCCAGGTGGGAGCGTGGCTATCCTCGAGATCGGCGATGACCGTGCTGGCGCCGGAGGCGAAGGCCTGTTCCAGGCTCGTACGTCCTGCCGGGACCAGTAACTCAACATGCCGCTCACGCAGGTCGGCAGGGGCCGTCTTGGCCTGCCACTGGGCATCGCGAAGTTCCGCGGTTTCGATGCGGAAGCCGGGCTGCTCCCCCTCGTTGAGACGTTGCTGTCGGTCCTCCCGAAGCCCCAGCAGTTGCTGGCGTCGGGAACCGAAACGTCGCTCCAGTTCGGCGACGAACTGCAGCGCTCCAGAAGTCAGCAGGGAGGCGGCTGAAGCGTCGGCCGACGGCGTGAAGTGAATGCCCGGATCGTCTGGGCAGATAACTGCGGTGTTCGGCATTTTCGGTCTCTCCTTTTCTGGCTGACATGGAAAATACCCGAACGATTCAGGCAAAACCCTATTAATAACAAGTAAATAGATATTTGAGCGGCTAAGAGCATACTCAATTGTGCAGTATTAAGAACGATAAATACTTTAATCCTTTGTATTGAAAATATTTATGCTGCATTGCGGAAGAAATGGGGTAGTAATAATTCCTTAATACGGTATGGTCGAAGCGTACCGGTTGCGCTTAATCTAGGAGTATTCGTCGATGTCTGATCTGGCACAGCAGCTTGCCCGCACCATCTTTACCGGCTTCGAACGCCACTTCTCCTTTTTCCAGGAGATCACCCGGCAGGTGCGGCACAGCTACGAGCAGGCCGATTGGGAGGCGATCCGTCAGGCCTCGGTGGACCGGATCAGTTTTTACGATCGCCGGGTGCAGGAGGCGATCAGCAAGGTGCGTTCCACCTTCGACGTGTCCCAGGTGGACGAGGCGCTGTGGCAGCAGGTGAAGAGCCAGTACCAGCAGTTTCTGGTCAACTACCGGCGCCCGGAGCTGGCCGAGACCTTCTACAACTCGGTCTTCTGCAAGATGTTCGACCGCCAGTACTTCGACAACGACAAAATCTTCATCGAGTCCTGCGTCGATCGGGAAGCCCTGGTAGCCCGGGACCGGGTCTACATGTCGTTCCATCTGAAAGATGGCGGGCTGGAGACCTGCCTTCGGGAGATTCTCTCCTCTTTCTATTTCCGCATATCCTACCAGGATATGGAGCGGGATATTGCCTACGCCGCCGAGGCCTTCCGTGCCCGCTCCAGCCTGGGGCGGCTGGCGGATGAGGATCTGCGCATCGACGTGCTGGAGGCGCCGTTCTATCGCAACAAGGCGGCCTACCTGATCGGCCGGGTGGTGGGTCCGGATGGCATGCAGCCGTTTATCCTGCCGTTGCTGAATTACAAGGGCACGCTGTTCGTCGACACCCTGCTGACCACGGTCGATGAAGCGGGTGCCCTGTTCAGCTTCGCCCGTGCCTACTTCATGGCCAATAACTCGATACCGGCCGCGACCGTCGATTTTCTCAACAGCATCATGCCGCACAAGCCGATCTCTGAGCTCTACATGAGTATCGGTTTCCAGAAGCAGGCCAAGAACGAGTTCTATCGCGACCTGCTGAACCACCTGAAAAACAGCAACGACAGCTTCGTGGTGGCGCCGGGCGTCAAGGGGCTGGTGATGATGGTGTTTACGCTGCCCTCGTTCCCGTTCGTATTCAAGGTGATCCGGGACCGTTTCGCGCCGCAGAAGAACATCACCCATGCCCAGGTCAGGCAGCGCTACATGCAGGTCAAGCTGCATGATCGCGTCGGCCGCATGGCAGATACCCTGGAGTTCTCCAAGACCGCTTTCCCGCGCGACCGCATCTCGCCGGAGCTTATGGCTGAGCTGGAGGAGGCGATTCCCTCCAAGATGGAGCGGGACGGGGACTACGTCATCATTAATCATCTCTATATCGAGCACCGCATGACGCCGCTGGATATCTGCCTCGCCGAAAGCTCACCGGAGGTCGTGCGCGCCATGCTCGATGACTGGGGGCGGGCCATCAAACAGCTGATGGCAGCCAACATCTTTCCCGGTGACCTGCTGTTCAAGAACTTTGGTGTGACCCGGCAGGACAAGGTGGTGTTCTACGATTACGACGAGATCTGCAAGATGACCGAGTGTAACTTCCGGAAGATTCCGCCTCCGCGGACACCGGAGGACGAGATGGCCAGCGAGCCCTGGTACTCGGTGGCGGATGACGACGTGTTCCCGGAGGAGTTTCTGACCTTCCTCAGCGCCAGCCCGCTGATCCGCAAGACCCTGCTTGAGCTGCACCCGGAGCTGTTCGACGCCCACTACTGGCGTGAGCGGCAGGCCGAGATCGGGCGCGGCATCCATGCCGATGTATTCCCCTATCCGAAGCGCATCCGCTTTATCCGTCAGCACCCGGAGGCCTACCGGCCGGAGGGCGAAACGGCGGCCTCCGCCTGATCACGGCTTGTCACCTGTCCCCTGCCTCCCTGCAGGGTGCAGGTGGTCCGGAAAACCGCCTCATCAGGTGTTGAAGGTCAGTTCAGCGCCTTCTGCATTGCGCCCAGCGCCACCCCGGTGTTGATCTGTGCCCCCATGTCGGAGAGCACCGCCTCCAGGGCACCGACACAGAGCAGGATGTTCTCGGCCCGGCTGGCGTGACCCATCAGTCCGATGCGCCACACCTTGCCGGCCAGGGCGCCCAGGCCGGCCCCGATCTCCAGGTTGTACTCGTTGAGCAGGCGACCCCGCACCTCGGCGTCATCAACCCCGTCCGGGATCGAGACCGCGTTCAGCTGCGGCAGGCGGTCTGACTCGTTGACGATGAAGGTCAGCCCCATCGCCTCCAGGCCGGCACGCAGCGCCAGGTGGTTCTTGCGGTGCCGCTCCCAGGCGTTCTCCAGCCCCTCCTCCTGCAACATCAGCAGCGCCTCGTGCAGGCCGTAGAGGGCGTTGATCGGCGCGGTGTGGTGGTAGGCCCGTTTGGCCCCGCCACCCCAGTAGCCCATGACCAGGTTGAGGTCCATGAACCAGCTCTGCACCTTCTGCTTGCGGTTGCGCACCTTCTCCAGGGCCCGCTCGCTGAAGCTGACCGGGGAGAGGCCCGGGGTGCAGGAGAGGCACTTCTGGGTGCCGGAGTAGATGGCGTCGATACCCCACTCGTCCACCTTGATCGGGGTGCCACCCAGGGAGGTGACCGCGTCCACGATGGTCAGGCAGTCGTGGCGGTGGGCCAGTTCGACCAGGGCCTTGGCATCGGACTGGGCGCCAGTGGAGGTCTCGGCGTGCACGAACGCCACGATCGAGGCATCCGGGTTGTCCTTGAGTGCCTGTTCCAGCTTGTTGGCGTCGACGGCCTCGCCCCAGGTGTCTTCCACCATCACCGGGGTGCCACCGCAGCGCTCCACGTTCTCTTTCATGCGCCCGCCGAATACGCCGTTCTGGCAGACAATCACCTTGTCACCCGGTTCCACCAGGTTGGCGAAACAGGTTTCCATGCCGGCGGAGCCGGGAGCGGAGACCGGCATGGTCAGTTGATTTTCGGTCTGGAAGGCGTATTGCAGTAGCGCCTTGACCTCCTCCATCATCTGGATGAAGGCAGGGTCGAGGTGGCCGATGGTGGGCCGGGACATCGCCTCCAGGATGCGCGGGTGAACATCCGACGGGCCGGGGCCCATCAGGGTGCGTACGGGGGGATTGAAGGGACGAAATTGCATAGGTTCAGAATCCTGCTGATGGTTGTGTCAAAAGGGTATCCGCTGAATACCCGTATCTCGATAATTCAATGCTGCACGCACAGCAAAGCGACCATTCTAACCCGAAATCGGCGGCCTGTGCCGATCCAGGGTGGCGAGCCACCAGGCAAACAGCCGGTCCGACAGGCGTCGCATCCCCTGCAGGCGTTGTTCCAGTTGCAGCAGGATGTCGCTGTGGTGCTGGATACAGTGGTTGTGGTTGGCGGTACAGGCCTGGTAGCGGTCCACCCACTCCCGTACCATCGCCTCGCTCACCTCCGGGTGGAACTGCACCGCCAGGCAGCTGCCGAGCCGAAACCCCTGGTTTTCGATGCAGCCGCCGCGGAACAGTGGTACCGCGCCAGGCGGCAGGCTGAAGGTCTCCTCGTGCCACTCCAGCGCCTCCACCTGCTGCGGCATCTCCGGGTCCCGGAACAGCGCGCGCCCCTGCTCTGTCAGGTTGACCGGGTGCCAGCCGATCTGCATCGAGGCAGCGGAGCACACCGCGCCGCCCAGGGCCTTGCTGATCAGCTGGCCGCCGAAGCAGATGCCGAAGACCGGGATCTGCCGCTGGTGACAGGCCCGCACCAGCGCCATCTCCTGTTCAATCCAGGGGGCGCCGCTGTTGACGCTGACCGGTGCCCCGAGCAGGATCAGGCCGCGTGTCTCCTCAGCCGCGGGCAGCGGGTCACCGGATTCCACGTCCACCCTGCGATAGGGGACTGACTGGCGATCCAGGTATTCGCACAGGTAGCCGGGGCGGCTGCAGGCGACGTGGCTGATGATGTACAACGGGTTCATGACGGCTGTTCGGAATTACCGGTTTCCAGGAGAGCTTGCCCGGGAGGTGGCATCATAACAACCTGCTGTGGGTGTGGGTATAGAGAGCAGGCCAAGCTTAGCGGGGCAGTACTATTCTTGACTCCATGGGCAGGTCCGTGCGCGTGGACCACTCGCCCATTGATCCGTCGTATAGCCTGGCGTCCTGATGGCCCAGGATAGCGTAGTCGACGAACCAGTTCAGCGCGGCCCGGTTGCCGCTATGACAGAAGTGGATGGTCCCATCCTGGCCGACATCGAGGCCGGCAGCCTGGAACAGGATCGTGATGGCAGGTTTATCGCGGATTCTGCCATCGTTGTCCAGTAGCCAGTCAAACGGGAGGTGTCGCGCGCCCGGCAGGGTTCCTGCGCGCTCGGCGGGGCGTGCGGTGAGTACGCCAAGGTATTCGCCCAGGGTGCGGGCGTCCAGCAGCGGAGTGCCGCGACGGATAGCGTTTTCAACCATTCCGATATCCGCGACCAGGTGCCTGTCAGGTTTGGCGCGGTATTGCGAAGGGGTTGCCTGATTCGGCCTGGCTTTCAGCGTTCCGCCGAATCGGTTGGCGTAGTCCGACACGCCGCCGTTCAGCAGTGATACCTGCGGATGCCCCACCACCTTGAGTGTCCAGAAGACCCGGCTTGCCGCCGACATGTCTCCTGCCCGGCCTCCGGTTGCGGTGATGACCACGTGGTGCTCCCGCTTGATGCCAAGTCGGCTAAGCAGTGCCTCCAGTTGCTCTGTCGGTGGCAGCATTCCCGGCAGGGAGGTCCGCTTCCCCGTGCGCCAGACCCGGTACGGGGCGTTGACCGCCCCCGGAACATGAGCCTGGCGGTATCGTTCCGGGGCCTGGATATCCAGAATGTAAAGTGCCGGCTCGTCCAGGTGCTCCTTCAGCCAGCCTCCGCTTACCAGTGCGCTGCCCGCAAAGGCGGGGCTGAAGATCAGCGATAGCAGTAACAGGATGACTACCTTGTTCATGTTGGGCGTGGTGCCTCCCGGTGTCGGTTGTGCCTCGACCCAGTCTCCTCCCGCCGGGCACAGCTTTCAATGGGGAACGAGGTCTCCGACGGAGCGTCGACAGCGTTACCGAACCGTAACCCGAAATCGGTCAGTGCCACGGTTGGCGTGGGGAGTATTACGGGTTTCAGGCGGCCGCTATCCAGTCCCTGCGCTTTGCCACCGGCCCGGTTAGCAGGGGTGTTACTAACGCGTAACATCCCTCCCGTTGCAGCCCTTCCTGATAAAAATATATATAAAACAACAAGTAATGGGAATGCGGGAAGGTGCCCGTTACCGATCTGTAACCAGATCGCGGTTCAGGGTCCGGGAAACCCCCGTGGATGAGTGTCTCGGTTCCTGAAATTACATTAAATAACAATAAGTTAAAAAACACACTATTAAACTGTGGTATGGATTCTGCTGTGGTGTTCCCTGTCTGGAGGCGTGCCGTACAGCAAATAACAAGAGCACGTGCTGGCTCCGGGCAGCTGTCGGTTTCTTACCGCTTCAACACCAAAACTAAAGGAGGATATCCCATGCCCGTTGGTCTCCAGGCTGAACCATCCCTGGGCGTGCCCGGTAAAAAACGTTGGGCCATGGTCGTCGACCTGCGTCGATGTATCGGCTGCATGGCCTGCGTTTGTGCAGACAAGGCTGAATACGATGTGCCGCTTGGCGTATGGCGGACTACCGTAAAGGTCAAGGATACCGGTCACTACCCGAACACCAAGCGTCATTTCATGCCCCGCTTGTGCAACCATTGCGACAATCCGCCTTGCGTCCGTAACTGCCCGACCCAGGCGACTTACAAGCATGAGGACGGGTTTGTATTGCAGCGTTATGAACGCTGCATCTCCTGCCGCACCTGTATCGCGGCCTGCCCCTACAACGCACGCCACGTGCTGCCGAAAAACCGTGATCGGGTGAAGATCGGCGGCGTGGTGGACAAGTGTACCTTCTGCAATCACCGGGTTGAAAAGGGCCTGACCCCCGCCTGTGTGCAGACCTGCCTGGGCCGTTCGCGCATATTTGGCGACCTGAATGACCCCAACAGTGAGGTCTCCCGCCTGGTGGCTCGCCACAAGACGGTGGTGCTGAAACCGGACAAGGGTACCCGTCCCCAGGTCTATTACATCAAGCCGGATCGTGCCCAGACCGAGCAGGTGTTCAGTGCACCTCAATCCTATGCTGCCCGTTCCGATGCGCAGGCGTTCTACCAGCACAATCGGGGCAGCAAGTTCTTTTCAGGTGTTCTATAGGGGAATGCATCATGTTTGAGTACATGGACTACAACATCGCCCCCTGGGGGCACGAAATCGTTATCTACTTTTTCCTGATCGGCGCCGCCGGCATGACCTTCGTCTACGCCGCGGCACCCGTGGTATTCGGCAATGTTTTTGGCGGTGCTGCGAAGTCGATGGAGCCGTTCCAGAAAGTCGGCCTGATCGCCTCACTGGTGCTGCTGGTGATCTGTGGGCCGCTGTTGATCATGGATCTGGGCCAGCCGGGCAGATTCCTTTACCCGATTCTCTATTTCCACTGGACCTCACCACTCTCCTGGGGGTCGCTGTTCCTGCCACTGTTCGGTCTCTGTATTGTCGGTTTTTATTACGGATTGATGAAGGATAACCGGAGCCTGATGCGCTGGACCGGTATCCTGGGTTCCTTGTTGGCACTCTCCATGCCGCTCTATACCGGCCTCGATCTGATGGTGAACCAGACCCGGGAACTGTGGAGCAACCCGACCATCCCGCTGTTGTTCGTGATTCTCTCCATGAGTTCCGGTACCGCGGTGGTGGCGGTCATCCAGCTGCTGCGCGGCCAGCTTGACCAGCGGGCTGCCGAGTTTCTGCACGCATTTCTCTACCTCTCCCTGGCGGTCACCTTCGCCCTGTTCCTGGCCGAGTGGGTGGTACTCAACTACGGCACCGGCGAGAAGCAGCAGGCGTGGGAGATCATCAATCAGCAGTTTGCCTTCAAGTACTGGGGGATGACCTTCCTGATCGGGATCCTGGTACCGCTGGTGCTGGTCGCCATACCGAAGTTGGGCCGTGACCCGAAAATACTGACCCTGGCGGCGGTGCTGGGCGCGGTGGGTGCCTATAGCTTCCGGGAAGTGCTGATCTATGCCGGTCAGCTCACCCAGATCAATTTCTGAGGAGACAAAGAATGAGTGACTCTATCAAATTCACCCGCCGCGATTTCATGAAGTTCGGCGGCGCGGTGGGGACCGCGGCCAGCGCCCTGGGGTTGACCAGCAGTCGCCTGGTGGCCATGGAGCAGGATCTGGGGGGCAAGGACTACTCGCCGGCCACCGGTGCCGAGCGCCAGGCGGTTCCCTATACCTGCATGGCCTGCAACATCGAGGATGGCGGTGTCGCCTACGTGGAGAATGGCCGCATCGTCAAGCTGGAAGGCAACATGGATCATCCGAACACCCGCGGCAAGCTGTGCGCCAAGGGTAACTCCGGTTTCCTCCACGTCTACGATCCGGACCGCATCATGACGCCGCTGCTGCGTACCGGAAAGCGGGGCGAGGGCAAGTGGAAACGGATCTCCTACGACGAGGCCACCACCCTGCTGGCCAGCAAGCTGCGCGAGGTGATCGATCGTGCCAATACCGAGCACAAGCCGGAGATCCTCAACGAGATGGTGTTCAAGTGGGGGCGTGACCGTACCGGCGGTGCGGTGGGGCGCTTCATGCACGCCCTGGGTTCAAACGCCATGCTCAACCACACCAATATCTGCGAATCCTCCAAGAAGGTCGGGCTGGAACCCACCTGGGGGCCGGATATCGAGTCCTGCGACTGGGCCAACACCAAGTACATCATCAACTTCGGCTCCAACATCCTGGAGACCGCTTACTTCATGAATCCCAACGCCCAGCGACTGGTGGACGGTGTGGTCGGCAACAAGGCCAAGCTGGTGAGCTTCGACGTGCGCATGTCCAACACCTCGGGCTTCGCCGACGAGGCCTATTTCCCCTACCCGGGGACAGATGGCGCGGTCGCCCTGGCCATGGCCCACGTGATCATGAACGAAGATTTGTACGATGCTGACTTTATAGAGAACTGGACCAATGTCACTGCCCGGCAGCTGATCGACCACCTGAAGCCCTATACGCCGGAGTTTGCCGAGGAGGAATCCGGGGTGCCGGCGAAGGACATTCGCCGCATTGCCCGTGAGTTCGCCACCACCAAGCCGGCCACCACCTTCTCCTACCGGGGACCCTGCAAGCATATCTGGGGTTCCTACCAGGAAGCGGCCATCAACATGCTGAATGTGATCACCGGCAACGTGGAGAAGAAAGGGGG
>JAPHTA010000235.1 GCA_026196475.1 Sedimenticola sp. | reverse complement strand
GCGAAAACTGCAAAAGTTGCCTGGGCGAGTTGCCAAATACTTTGATGCAGAGTTCATTTGCTATGCCGCCTGATATCTATTTGAATGCCGGGTTAATAACGGGCCACATCAACTTTATGAAAGCTGCGTTAGACTGATCAACGGTGTTGCCCCATTGACTATTGTATTTTTACCAAGAATAAGGGTGCCCCGGGTTGAACAGACGCAAGAAGCGGGTCGCCAATAAAGAGGAGGGCATGATGACAAAGTTACGGGATGCCGCCGAGGCCGATTTTCCAGCCATTCTCAATCTTAACGCGTTGGAAGTACGGCAAACCAGCCCGCTCGATGCCGGGCAGCTTGCAGATTTGCACACTCTTTCCTGTTTCCATCAAGTGGCGACAGTGCATGGGCAGGTAGCCGGCTTTCTTCTTGCCCTGCCCCAGGGGACTCCGTACCAGAGCGACAACTACACCTGGTTCGATTCCCGTTATCCAAGCTTTATCTACGTCGACCGGATCGTGATCGGCGCCGACTATTCCGGGCAGGGGATCGGTGGACAGCTCTACCGGGCGCTGTTCCGCTTCGCCCGGGACAACGCGGTTCCCCTGATTACCTGCGAGTACAACATCGAGCCCCCGAATCCGGGTTCCCGTGCATTTCATGCCCGCTTTGGCTTTCTGGAGGTTGGTCAGCAGTCTCTACCGGGCGGCAAGCGTGTGTCGCTTCAGATGGTGGATCCCGATATCGGTTTGGTGGGTAGGTAGGATTGGCGAATGGCAGGGTGTTCGATTACCCTGTGTTTTTCTTCGAAAAAATGAGCCATCCCAAGAAGGGCTGTTGGGCTGCCACCCGGCACAGGTTAACTAGGGAGATTCCACAGCTGGTTGCGCCAGGCTGAAGCGGTTCTTGCCGTTGGCCTTTGCATGGTACATCGCATCGTCAGCCAGGCGCAGCAGGGTACGAGCGTCCCAAGCCGATTCGGGAAACAGGCTGATGCCGATGCTTGCCCCGACATGACACACACTTTCCCCGACGGTAATCGGCTGGCTGATCACCTCGATCAGCTTTTGCGCGATCAGGGTGGCATCGGCGGTCTGACTCAGCTCGCTGAGTAGTATCGTGAATTCGTCACCTCCGATGCGGGCACAGATATCCTCCTTACGGATACACTTGCGCATGCGTTTGCCGATTGACTTCAGAAGCTCGTCCCCGGTGTCATGTCCGTGGACGTCGTTGACGCTCTTGAATCCGTCCAGGTCAAGAAACAGAAGCGCCAGCATCCTGTCGTGGCGCCTGGCGCTGTTCAGTGCGATCTCCAGGTGTTCACTGAACAGCGAGCGATTGGGCAGACCCGTCAATGGATCGTGCGTGGCCAGATGGGTCAGCTTGTCCTGTGCCTTCTGTCGTTCAGCGATTTCGAACCTGAGCTTTTCGTTGGTGTGTGCCAGTTCCTGGGTTCGGGCCTGCACCCGCATTTCCAGTTCCTGGTTGAACTGCCGCAATTTCCTATCTGCCTCCTTCTTTTCCGTGATGTCACGAACCACCACGATATAGAGCGCCTCGCCTTCGAGTAAGATCCTTGAAACATCAATTTCGGCCGGAAACGGTGTTTCGTCTGTCCGGTTACCGGTTACCTCGCGGCTCATGCCGAGAACGCGTCTCCTCCACTCCTCGTGCTCCTGGATGACAACCTCATCTCCCCGCTCTGTAATCAGCTGCGGTAAAAGCGCTCGTGCACTTTTGCCAACGAGAGCTTCGGGGTCGGAGCCAAAGAGTTGTGAACACGCCTTGTTGCAGGAGACTATGATGCCGCGGGCGTTCAGCGTAAGCAGGCCGTCCATCATGTTTTCACGAATGGTGCGTTCACGGAGTTCGCTGTGGCGAAGTTCGTTTTCCGACTCCTGGCGACGTACTATCTCGTTACTGATGCGACGGTGTATCAGAATCGCGATACTGACACTGAACAGTACCCCGAAAATGCTGAGCGCGATCATCAGGCTGTAGGTCTGGCTGATCTCGGTGCTGGTGTTTTTCAGGCTGGCAAGGTTCTGCTGCTGTTTCATCACTATAAACTGGTCCATCAAACCCATGGCCTGTCTCTGGCCGGGCAGCGTGGTGTGAAACAGCAGTTCGTCCGCCTGCGGGTACTCCTCGTCACGCAAGTGCTGGAGAACCCGGTTCTGTGAAGAGGCGGTTTTTACCGTCTGGGCATGCTGACGTTCCAGCAGATAACGCTCTTCGTCGGAGATTTCATGCTTCAGCAGCGCTTCCCGCGCCTTTACATAGCGTGCGGTGGCAGCGCTCATCTCCAGGGCGTAGTCATCGACCACAAAGGGATCGTTCGTGATCATTGCAGACTGCAGGCTTATGGAGCGTTCCCGGGCCACCTGCCGCATGGTGTGCATCATCGTGATCTGGGTGTTGCGCTCCTGGACAATTTCGGTAAGTCCGGAGGAGAGGCGCTGGATGCGATAGAGACCGGTTGCGGTTATCGCCACAAGCAGCGCGATAACCAGCAGAAACCCGTAGACGATAATTCGTCTTGATGTCCGTTGTTCGGACATATCTACCTCCCTGCTACTCACTGTTATTATTTTATAACTGCAGCGGGGCTTGCCGTGACCTCTGAACGGGCCATTCGTGTACTTGACAAACCTCGTCAGATCATAGCAGCTTCCTTCGGTATAACGAAAGTTCACTGGCAGCTATTGAAGGCCTTGTTGAATCGGGTCTGACAGGGACATGTCGGATTTGCCCGAACAGTAATGTTTTCAATACGCTCCGGAATATTGTAGAGTGGGTAAAGGTGTTGCTAGACACCTCGTGACGCGCCTTTTCCTCCACTTGTATTGATACAACTTGATACAAAATGACTCCGGATTGAAATAACTCTCCACCCCCTGGCTGTCACTATCCCTGCAAAGCGAAATTCCGGTTTACGGGCGCATGCTGGCGTACCTGGCACATGTGCAGTTCCTGTCCAACCGGTGCCTGGCGGCACCGGGACCCCGCTAGACCCGAGCAGTTAACGACCCTTTTCCGCTTTTAACGGAGAGCTATCCCCGGTTTCCGATGGTGTGAGAGGGTATTTTATGGGGCCGGTGCACAGTCCGGTTCGATGCATATCCGCTTGGCAGCCTCTCGGCGATAGCTCTCCGTGCTTTCCGTATACAAAAAGTTGGACCCGTGATGCCGCACGGGATCCGTCATAAACAACAACACGGCAAGGTATCGTTAAGGAGGAGTCCAGTGAAAAAGCTGTTACTGATAATTGCATCTCTGTACCTGCCCCTAGGGGCGTTTGCGGTCGAGGAAATCGGTGTTCCGGCACAGGGTGGTGCGCCGGAGTACCTTTTCCTGGAAAAGGTGGATGAGGCCGAGGCTCACTCTACTGCCGAAATGATCTCCAAGTCCCTGGCGATCGGCAGGCTGGTGATCTTTTCGCACATGGGAGTGCTGACCGATCCGGAGCTTGGCGACAAGGGCTTCACCGGGGACTATTTTCTCGAGCAGTGGAAGGGTGCCCTGGAGGCAGAAACCATGGGCGCAACGCCCGTGCAACAGCGGATACTGGGAAAGCTGATGTGGGCCGGCAAGCAAAGTATCGACAACAACCAGGATCGCCTGAACGTCAAGGGGGTCAAGTGGAAACACTTCCTGCCTGCGAAATGGGCCCGGGAGGCGGGCCTGATGTTCAACTCCCGGACCGGTATCGTCACCCGGCAACCGTCGATAAACTACCGGCATCCGAGCAATGCGCCGGACGCAAAAGAGAAGGAGGTCCTGGCGGCGTTCGTGAAGAGTGGCCAGGAGGCGAAGCCGGTAGGCGAGTTTGCCATGATGGGGAAGCAGAAGGTGTATCGGTACTTTGACCCGGTACATCTCATGGAACCCTGCCTGGCCTGCCATGGCAAGCCGAAGGGGGAGCTGGATATGCTTGGCTTCAAAAAAGACGGGCTGGAAGCCGGTGACGTGTTCGGCATGATCAGTGTCTCGGTAGCGGTGGAAGAGTAAATCCAGCGTTGTCGCTGACAAGAGAGAGCCGGTGAAACCGAGGGAGGGTTTTGCCGGCTTTTTCAGAATAGAGAATACCGCTCGGCTGTACCTCACTCGACCCGGCTGAACAGCCAGTACATGATTCCGCCAATACCCAGTGCGAGTCCACTGGCCCAGTAGATGCCCCCCTCGGCCCATCCCAGGTAGCCGGAAAATCCGCCCAGCGACAATCCCATGATGCTTCCGCTCAGCCAATTGGGCAGGAGCTTCAGGATCCGGTAGGTTGCGTATATGGAGACAATACAGATCAGGCCGACCTGCCAGATCTCCAGGGGCAGAATCTGCACTTTCCAGAGGATGGCGAAGGTGGCGGCGTAGCCGAGGATCAGGATGGTGATCTGGATGCCGTGTTCATGTTCTGGACCGCTCGCGGCCAGTCGCTCCTCATCCTGCCTGCTCTGTATCTTCAGGTCATGCTCCATTTTGCCCACTGCGTAGGAGAACTGGTCGGCATTGTTTCTGAACTCACCCGGGGCCAGGCCGCTTTTTCCATCTGAATAGTGGTGAAGGCTGTTGCTCATGAATCTCTCCCCCCGTGATATTCCGGCAGTTGCGGCAGTCTCCAGATAGTAGTCCACCCTCCACATTCAGCAACAACGGCCCTGTTTGGTGAGGGTTTGGCCGGTAACAGGAGCGACTGTCTATACTTCCCCTAATGAATCAGACCAATGGAGACAAAGGAGGGGAGATGAGCACACGGGATGAACTGCAAGCCACCATCGAGCAGCTGGTGCAGAAGGGGAAGGGGATACTGGCGGCGGACGAGAGCAGTCCCACCATTGCCAAGCGCTTTGACAGTATCGGGGTGGAGTCCACCCTGGAACACCGGCGCCAGTACCGCAGCCTGATCCTGGAGACGCCGAACCTGGGCAACTTCATCAGCGGCATTATCCTGTTCGAGGAGACCCTGGGCCAGCAGGCAGATGACGGTACCGCGCTGCCGGAGCTGGCGGCACGCCAGGGGGTGGTGCCGGGGATCAAGGTGGACAAGGGCAAGCTGGCCCTGCCCGGATCCCCCGGTGACGAGATCACCCAGGGCCTGGACGGCCTGGCTGAGCGGCTTGAGGGCTACAAGAAGCAGGGGGCGCGCTTTGCCAAGTGGCGCAACGTCTACCACATCTCGCCCAGTAACCCGAGCCCGCTGGCGGTGGAGGCGAACGCCGAGATGCTGGCCCGCTACGCGGCCATCTGCCAGGCCCAGGGGATCGTGCCGATCGTCGAGCCGGAGGTGTTGATGGACGGGGATCACACCATCGAACGCTGTGCCGAGGTGAGCGAGGTGGTGCTGCATGCTTTGTTTCACGCCCTGCACCGGCACCGGGTAGTGCTGGAACATACCCTGCTCAAGCCGAGCATGGTGACCCCGGGCAAGGACCACCCGGTGCCGGCGGAACCGGTGCAGGTGGCGGAGGAGACGGTCCGCATCCTGCGGCGCACGGTGCCGGCAGCCCTGCCCAGCATCAACTTTCTCTCCGGCGGCCAGTCGCCGGAAGAGGCGACCGCCAACCTCAACGCCATGAACTGCCTGAGCAGCCAGCCCTGGGAGCTGAGCTTCTCCTACGGCCGGGCCCTGCAGCAACCGGCGCTGAAGGCCTGGAAAGGGGAGCCGAAGAACCGGCCGGCTGCGCAGGCGGCACTCTACCGCCGGGCTGAACTGAACGGAGCGGCGCGCCTCGGTCGCTACCAGAAGGCCATGGAGGACTCAGAGGTCTGATCCGGCAGCCTGGTGTCATGGGTATTCATCTCAGTGTTCGATCAGCAGGATGAGGGTGACGGTGACTAGGGCGATGGCCGCCGTTTTAAGCCCGCTCATCAGCCAGGAGGTGCCGCCGACATTGCCGAGAAAGGCGCCCAGTCCGAAGATGCAGGCGAAGGCGCAGGCGATGGCGGCGAGCAGGGGATCCATGCCCAGGTCGACGCCGCCCGCAGCCATCCACAGGGGACTGATGATCAGCAGTGACATCAGCAGCGGCGCGGCGCCGTTGACCAGGGCGATCAGTAGCGGAATCCCCTTTGCCGCGTAGGCATGGGCGCTCTCGGAGAGGTCCTGCAGCATCGCCTTTTCAAGATCGGCCAGCGCCTTGCGCCGTTCCGCGCTCTCGCTCAGGTAGGCGCTGGTGAGGCCACTGATACCGAGGGCGATGGCGGCCCCCAGGCAGGCACTGATCACCACGCCGAGGGCCGCCTGGCCACTGAGATAGAATCCGGTGACCAGTCCCAGCATGGTGAGTGCGCCATCGAAGCCGTTGACCACGAAGTAGCGACGGACGATGCCATGGGATCGGGTCAGTTGCAGCCACAGGTCCAGTTTGTCCGGAAACATATGACTCTAGTCGGTGTCTGCGGCGCTGTTTTCGACCTCCACCCCATCGATGCTGTGCAGCGAGGCGCCCATCTCGCTGATGGCCTCCCGGATCTGCTCGTAGTCGATGCTCTCTCCCTCGATCTCTACCTGCAGGGTTTCGGTCTTGTCATCCATCTCCAGTACCGACAGCCGGACCTGGTAGTTCCCCTTTTCCGCCAGTGCCGTGGAAAAGTCGATGACGTTCGGGTGATGCGGTTTGAGGATGTCCAGCAGCAGTCGCTTTACGCGAATCATTAGTTCTTCTCCTGTGGTTGCGGGCGCTCCCCGGTGGCCTCACCGTGGACCCGGCACCTTGGTCAGGTTACCGTGCGGACACCCGTGATGCACGCTTCATAATAGCGGCATATTGCTGCCTATTCCCAGCGGAAGCAGCGCGCGCCGATCGTCATGAACAGGGCACTCATGACCAGCATGATCAGCAGTTCCGGGGTGATGTCGAGCAGCCCGGCGCCGTCGATCATCACCGCCCGGGCGGCGTTGATCATGTGGGTCAGAGGGAACAGCAGGGCCGCTTGCTGGATGATCTGTGGTGAGCCTTCAAGCGAAAACCAGACCCCGGAGAGCATCATCATCGGCCAGCTGATCATGTTCAGCAGGCCGTTGGCGGTCTCCTCGCTGGCCAGCCGGGCGGCGATGATCAGGCTCAGGCAGATCAGGCTGAAGGTACCCACCAGCAGCACCAGGAACAGGGTCAGGTAGGAGCCGTACATGCGGAAATTCACCAGCAGGTTGGTGCCGGCGTAGACCAGGCTGGTGACCGACACGATCAGCCACAAGCGCGAGGCGACCTGGGCCGAGAGAAACTCCAGGGCGGTCAGGGGGGTTGCCTTGAGCCGCTTCAGGACCCCGTTCTTGCGGTAGCGCACGATGGTGTATCCGACCCCGAACAGGGAGCTGAACATGACGTTCATCCCCAGCACGCCGGGGATCAGCCAGTCCACGTAGCGCAGCGCCTCGCCGGTGACCGTCTGCTTGCTGAGCCCGCCCTCCACCGCAGCGCCCCGCAACAGCTTCTCCAGCACGTAGCCGTTGGCGGAGCGGTCATTGATCCAGTAGCGGCCGCTGGCACCGTCCACCAACATGTCGAGCTGGTGCCGCTCCACCTTGGTTACCGCCGTTTCGACCTGCTCCACCGGGATGAACTGGATATGCTCGAGGGCGGTGAAACGGGCCATGGCGGGAGTGGCCGGAGAGTGCTCCAGCACCCCGACCTTGAACAGGTCCGGGCCGCCGGTGCTGAAGGCGAAGGCGAAACCGAACACGATCAGTACCGGAAAGGCGATGTTCCAGGACAATGCGCTGCGATCGCGCCAGAACTCCAGGTTGCGGGCCGTGAGGATGGCCAGAAGGCGTTGCAGGCTCATCGGGTCAGCTCCTCAGGTCGCGGCCGGTCAGTTCCAGGAACAGATCCTCCAGGGTTCGGGAGCGGACCTGCAAGTGGGTCAGTGGTACATGGCGTTCAATCAGGATCCGGATGGTCCGGTTCAGGTCGTGGCTGAAGATCTCCACCTGGTCGTTGTGCGGATGCAGCTGCAGGCCCGTGACTTGCTCAAGATCGGGCGGCAGGTCCGCCCGGGGCAGGCTGATCACCGAGGTGTCGAAATGCTGCTTGAGCAGGGCCTGTGGTGTGCCCTGGGCGATGATGCGACCGTGGTCCATGATCGCGATCTCGTCGCACAGTTCGTAGGCCTCCTCCATGTAGTGGGTGGTCAGCACCAGGGTCTTCTGTTCCTGCTTGATATCGTTCACCAGCTGCCAGAAGTTGCGTCGCGCCTGGGGATCGAGGCCGGTGGTCGGTTCGTCCAGGAACACAATCTCCGGGTCGTTGATCAGGGCGATCGCCAGCAGCAGTCGCTGACGCTGGCCGCCGGAGAGCCGGCGCACGTCCCGATCCAGGAACTCTCCCAGGGCGCAGCGTTCGATCAACTCGTCCAGTGGCCGGGTGTGGTCGTAGAAGCGCTGAAACAGCTTCAGGGTCTCGCCGACCCGGATGTACTCCTGCAGCGAGGTCTCCTGGAACATGATCCCGGCCTGTTCGCGAAAGGCCTGTCCGATCGGCTGTTCCCGGTACAGGATCCCGCCGGCCGTGGGCGGGGTGATCCCCTCCATTATCTCCACCGTCGTGGTCTTGCCGGCGCCGTTCGGCCCCAGCAGGCCGAAGCAGGTGCCGCGCCGGATGCTGAAGCTGACACCATTTACCGCTTCGACGCTGCCGAAGTGTTTTACCAGGTTGTCCACTTGCAGGATCGGCGACATGAGCTGTTCCGTTGTTGCTGAGGGGCGCATTGTAGCCTATCGGCGGCCATTCGCGGATGACCGGGTGTATCCCGGCATGGTAAACGCGGGATGGCGGATTTTTTGCCAGGCCCCGGGAAATCAGTAAATATTTTCGTGAAAGGCGGGATAAAACAAAAAACCGTCCCGGTGGATGGGCTAGATTTTATAGTGTCAACGGGCGGTTTCTGCCGGCCCTTAGCAAACCCAAGCCACCTGGAGTAGCGAGCATGCTGATCGGCGTACCCAAAGAGATCAAGAATAATGAATTCCGCGTCGGACTCACCCCGGCCAGCGTACGGGAACTGGTCCACCACGGACACCAGGTGCTGGTGGAGAGCCAGGCCGGAATCGGGATTGGAATGGACGATGCCGCCTACCGGGCGGTGGGTGCCGAGATCGTACCCCGGGCCGAGACCGTTTTCGAACGGGCAGAGATGATCGTCAAGGTGAAGGAGCCCCAGCCCGACGAGTGCCGCATGTTGCGGGAAGGGCAGTTGTTGTTCACCTACCTGCACCTGGCGCCGGACCCGACCCAGACCGAGCTGCTGGTGGCCTCCGGGGTCACTGCCATCGCCTACGAGACGGTCACCGACAGGCGCGGTGGTCTGCCCCTGCTGGTGCCGATGTCCGAGGTGGCGGGACGGATGTCGATCCAGGCCGGCGCCCAGTGTCTGGAGAAGTCCCACGGTGGCGCCGGTTTGCTGCTGGGCGGGGTGCCCGGGGTGGCGCCGGCCAGCGTGGTGGTGATCGGCGGTGGCGTGGTGGGTAGCAACGCCATCCGCATGGCCATGGGCCTGGAGGCCCACGTAACGGTGCTGGATCGTTCCATCCAGCGTCTGACAGAGCTGGATTCCCAGTTCGGTGGTCGCCTCAATACCATCTACTCCACCAAGGAGGCCCTGGAGCAGTACGTGCTGGAGGCGGACCTGGTGATCGGCGCGGTGCTGGTTCCGGGCGCTGCGGCACCAAAGCTGGTGACACGGGAGATGCTGGGCCGGATGAAGCCTGGCTCCGTGCTGGTGGACGTGGCGATCGACCAGGGTGGCTGTTTCGAGACCTCCCGCCCCACCACCCATGCCGAACCCACCTATATCGTGGAGGATATCGTGCACTACTGCGTGGCCAACATGCCTGGTGCCGTGGCCCGGACCTCCACCTTCGCCCTCAACAACGCCACCCTGCCGTTTGCCCTGGCCCTGGCCGACAAGGGGTTCCCCAGGGCGCTGCAGGATGATCCCCACCTGCTGGCCGGACTGAACGTGCACAAGGGGCGGATCACCTACGAGGCGGTGGCCCGGGACCTGGGCTACGATTACCTGCCGGCGGAAGAAGCGCTGTCCCGGTAGTTGTTAACAGGTAGGGTGGGCACGTTGTTTGTGCCCACGCGGGTACCGACATTGCCCGTCGACAGCTTGACTACGACCCCTGGGGTGGTTAAGAGCTTGCTGCTGTGTCGCTACGCGACGGATCATTTTAACGAGGGTCCCGCCCCTCTGAGGCGGGTGACTTTCACCGGCGAAAGTCACCAAAGCCCACCCCGCCACCCCTGCGGGGTTCCCTGCGTTTCTCGCCGGTTACGGGGCGCGTGGAACTCGCTGCGCTCAAACAGCCACGCGCCTGAATCCGTAACCGGCTGCGATACTCGGTGGCGCGGAAGTCGCAAAAACTGTGCGAGATTCAAGTCTGCAATCTGTCGCCAATCCGCAATCGGCCCGGGGGCGGGCCTCCTACAGTAGAGTCGAGTGTAGGAGCGGCGCCCCGCCGCCCCGGCGCGAAGAAGGACGCCCCGATCAATGCCGCGGCTCTCGTTCCCACGCTCTGCGTGGGAACGCATACCCAATCCCCGGGGTGGGTTTTACACCCTTGGCTGTGCCACCTGGATTGCCAGAATCGGCAACAGCAGGCAGTCGTGGCCGGACGGCAGTTGCTTCAGTCCCTGGCGCAGGGAGCTGGCCAGCCCGCTGGTGTAATCCGGGTTGTTGACGATCCGTAGTCGGTTGTGCAGCGGGTCGTCCCGCAGGCGCAGGCGCAGGCGCAGGCGCAGGCGCAGGCGCAGGGACTGGGGACCGCCGACCAGGGTGATTCCCTTAAAATCGCTTCCCCGCAGGGCGTCCAGGGTGTGCTGGATCATGGGACGTCCATCGAGAGGCAGCAGCAGCTTGTTGAGCCCCATCCGTTTCGAACTGCCCACCGCCAAGCGCCAGGGCGGTGACCGGGGCAGGAGGCGGGGTCTCCTTGCCCGGGCCATTGTAGGTCACCGGTCGCAGGCTCTGCTGCCTGACACCCCTGTGGCCGGAGGCGGCGATCCTTGCTGGCCGGTGCCTGGATGAAATATACCCTGATCACCCGGGCCGCCTTCACCCAGGGCTTCAGCCTGCAGCGTGTGCCGGTCCGCGGCCAGAGGCCGGCGGCCGCCTCCGGGCAGGATCGGGCCGCCTGAACAGGCCGCTTTGCGGTGCAATCCCCACCGGTTGTGATATTCTGCTGGCAGAGGATTAAACGGTTCTGATTGGTTTCCGGTTATAGAGCGCAATGGCTACTCCCTGATCCGGAAAGAATCGCCAGCAGCAGTGGGGTGTTGACTTGACCAGGGATAGACGCAAGTTTCGACGCTACCGGATCCACCATCCGGCCCGGCTCCGGGTCGGCAACCAGACCCTGTCGGGCTGCCACATCAATAACTTCTCCCGCGGCGGCTTTTCGCTGGCGCTCGACCGGCAGGCGGTTTCCGGGCTGCGCGATCTGGAGCCGGCGGGGGACGACCCGTCGCTGCAGGCGGAGGTACTGCTGGATGCCCAGTCCGGCGATGAGACCTTTCAGGTCCCGGTGCGCATCGCCTTTGCCTCCGATGGTGCTCTGGGTGTGGCCTTCATGCAGTCCGATTCCCGGCTGCTGGCCTACCTTTCCGACAGCCTGCGCAGCGCCGGCACCGGCTCCACTGGTTCAGGCAGCGGTCCACTGGCCTGGGTCGAGTCACTCCTGGATGATTTTCTGAAGGCCCGTTTCAGCCCCTGCCTGTCGCTGCTGGAGGAGGCCTGCCTGGAACTGGAGGACCGGGCCTCGCAACAGGACCAGCCGGAGTTGCGGCGTGCCCGTAACGTGCTCAGCAGCAGCAAGGATGAACTGAGAGAGCGTTTTCTGGCCTACGTTGGCGACAGCTGGCAGCAGCTCCACGTCCCGGCCAGGGGGGAGGCCTCGGAGCTGAACGATGACCAGAACCTGGAGCTGGTGGATCAGCAGGAGTTCGATGAGTGGGCCTCGGTGGTGGCCCTGGCCCGGCGCCAGGAGAGCCGCCTCTCCCACACCCTGTTCGAACTCTCCCGCGCCTTTGCCTTTATCGTCCGTACCCCGGTCAGCAGTGACAACAACCCGCTGGCACCCTACAGCCTGCTGTGGGCCTTCAAGAAGAGCCTCGATCCGCTGGAGCTGGCAGGCGAGACCCGGCAGACCGCCTACCGGGTCTTCTCCGAGCAGATCCTGGCCGCCCTCGATTCCCTCTACCAGCAGGTCTACCAGCAGCTTGATGAAAAGGGGCAACTGGTCGGCCGGGAGGAGCGGCCGGTTCGGGAGGTGACCAGGGAGGCGAAGCAGCCAGATGAGCTGCGGCAGCGTCCCCGCCCCCGCTCTCTGATCGAGACCCTCTCCTCCTACATCGGGCGCAGGGCGCAGGGGGAGGCCGAAGCGCACCAGGTCTCCAGCAACGCCGCAGTGACCCACGCCCTGGACAGCATGGTGCAGGGTGACCAGCGCGGGCTGGCCGACCGGGTGGCGCAAGCCCTGGCCGGGCCAGGTGCCGAGGGTGGGGCGGAACTCTCGCGGGAGAGTCGCCAGATCATCGATGCCACTGAACAGCTACTGCGGGTGGCACAGCAGGATCCGCGCCACGACAGTACCATGCGCAGGATCCTGCGCCAGGTGCAGCTACCGCTGGCAAAGGCGGCGATCGAGGATCCCTCGGTACTCAATGATCCGCAGCACGCATCCCGCCAATTGCTCGAAAACCTGGACCAGTTGGCGCTGCTCGGCGCTGCTGATAGCAACTCCCTGCTGGCCCGGGAGCAGGACCAGGCGCTGCGTTCGGTGCTGGAGTCGCTGGAGGCGGCCGGCGGCAGGGCCGACCTGGGGCAGGTGTCGGAGAAGGTGAACGAGCTGTTGAGCGAACGGCGTGAACTCTTCAGCAGCAATATTGAGCAGGTGGTGAACGGTTACCGGGCGGCACGCCAGGCGAGTGCCGCATGTCTCCAGGTGCGGCTGTTTCTTGAGCAGGAACTTGGAGGCTCGATTTCGATCCTGGTCGATCGATTGCTGCGCTCCGGCTGGGCCGGCCTGATGGTGCAGGTGGCGGAAGCGGGAGAAGAGAAGGCGAAGGTACTGCAAGGGTATCAGCGGATCCTGCTGATGATCCACGAGGCTTTCCAGCCCGGCGAGAGCCAGGCCTACCTGAAACCGGACAAGTGGCAAAAGGTAGCACAGGTCCTGCACAACGGCTTCAAGGTCTACGCCCTTTACCAGGAGCAGAGCGAATCCCTGATCGACGAGATCGGCGAGGCACTGCGCCAGGGCAGTGAACAGCACCGGCTGTTTGTCGAACGGCGGGTGGAGGTCGATGCCGCCTACCTGGACCAGTTGCTGCCGGCCAGCGCAGGCCTGGCTGCCGAGGAGGCGCCGCAGAACGATCCCGATCCGCTTTGGCTGGTGGAACTGGAGCGCCTGCGGGAGGGGGACTGGCTGATGGAGCAGCAGCAGCACGGCCGGGCCCGGGTGATCAACCTGGCGCTGCACGACATTGACAACGAGCGTTTCCTGTTCGTCGATGGCAGCGGTGTCAAGGTGTTCGACTGCCACCGCAACACCCTGTTGCGACACATCCAGGAGGGGCGGCTCTCGTTTATCGAGGGTGGTGCCCTGCCGATGGTGGAGCGGGCGGTGGAGGTGGCGCTGAAACAGCGATTCGAGACGCTGCGCGACGAGAGTGATCTGGATACGGTGACCGGACTGCACAACCGGCGCGCCCTTCGGCGCGAGGTGAGCCGTCTGCGCGAGGCATGCCGCCAGAGCGGTAGCCGGCACACCCTGGTCTGCATGGACGTGGACAACTTCTCCCTGGTCAACGACCTCTGTGGCATGCAGGGCGGTGACCACTTCCTGGCCCGGCTGGCCAATCTCTGCCGCAGCTTCTCCTCCCGTAGCGGCACGCTGGCCCGTACCGGCAGCAGCGAGTTCAGCCTGCTGTGGGAGGGGTGTCCGATTGCCGAGGGCTACCGCTTTGCCGACAGCCTGCGCAAGGCGGTGGAGCAGTTCCGCTTCGAGTGGGGCGGGGAGCAGGTCTCGGTCACCGTCAGTATCGGGCTGGTGGAGCTGCACAGCGAGAGCGGGCTGGCCGACGAACTGATGAACGAGGTGCACTCCGCCTGTGCCGAGGCCAAGCGCAAGGGCCGCAACCGCTGCGTCTGCTACCAGCTGGACGCGGAGGCGTTCGTGCAGCGCAAGCGACTGATCGAGTCGGTACCGCTGATCGAGAAAGCGCTGTCAAAGAACCGTCTCGACCTGCATGCCCAGCTGATCCAGCCGGTATTTATCGGCGAGGATCTGCATCAGCATCACGAGATCCTGTTGCGCAGCCTGGACGAGCAGGACAAGCCGGGCAGCCCGGAAGAACTGATCCTGGCGGCCGAGCAGTTCGAGCGAATGAGCGCGGTTGACCGTTGGGTGGTGGAACGCTTCTTCAGCTGGGCGCGGGATGTGCTCGATCCGGCAGTGCTGGAAGAGCTGGGCGGTTTCAGTCTCAACCTCTCCGGCCAGTCGATGAGCGATGACCGCTTTGTCCCGTTCCTGCGCGAGCAGCTGCAGAATTCACCCATCCCGCCAAAGTACATCGCCTTCGAGATTACCGAGACGGCGATGGTCAGCCAGTTCGGCAACGTGCGCAGCCTGATGGAGGAGTTCCGCCAGAAGGGTTGCCAGTTCTTCCTCGATGATTTCGGCTCCGGCTACGCATCCTACTCCTACCTGAAGAATTTCCCGGTGGACGTGGTCAAGATCGACGGTGTCTTCGTGCGCGAGATCCATCGCGACGACGTCAGCTACGCCATGGTCAAGTCGATCACCGAGGTGGCCCACCACATGGGCAAGCAGGTGATTGCCGAGTTCGTGGAGAGCGAGGCGATTCTCAATGCCCTGCGCAAGCTGGAGGTGGACTATGCCCAGGGTTACGCGATCGGCCACCCCACGCCGTTGAAGCAGCTGTCGCTGGAGCCTTCGCCGGTGTGAACCAGCGATCGCCTCGTAGGGTGAATAAAGTCGCGAATGTACGCGAATAAACGCGAATAGTTATAACGAATCGCTGCTGTCCCACAAACTCCATCTCCCTCAGGGAGACGACTACAGGGATGTAGTCGGTTGGCCGCGTCGGGAACATGCGGCCCAGGGTTGGGGTGAGGGGATAATAAGAGCTAACTTACT
>JAPHTA010000166.1 GCA_026196475.1 Sedimenticola sp. | reverse complement strand
TCCGCGTGGGCACGAAAAACGTGCCCACCCTACGGTTGTGGCCTGGGGGATGTGGAGCAGTCCGGAGGTTGGGGTGAGTTGCTGTGGCTGATATCGGGTTGAAATAGCCGGTCGATGTGTAGGTTGGGGTGAGGAACGAACCCCAACATCCAGCCCCGGGTCCTTGGCGTCCTGTTGGGCTTCGCAAGCTCAGCCCAACCTGCGAGCTACATGGTGGCCGTGCAATCGGGGTGGTTTGTGTAGCATCCGCGTGGGCACGAAAAACGTGCCCACCCTACAGATGTGAACTGGGAGATGTGGAACGGCAGGTAGGGTGGGCACGGGGTCTGTGCCCACGCAAGGATCGCTCCGGATGGGCTCAGTCCCCCTCCACCCGAATCGCCAGCACGTCGCAGGTCGCCTGGTGCAGTACCCCGTTGGCGGTGGAGCCGAGCAGCAGCTGCAGTCCGTGCCGTCCGTGGCTGCCGATGATGATCAGGTCGGCGCTGTGCTCTTCGGCAACGCGCACGATCTCCCGTTTCGGGGTGCCGATCTCCACCTGGTAGCCGGCATTCTGCAGATCGTTCTGCTCGATCATCGCCTGCAGTTTCTCCTCCGCCTGTTTTGCCAGCCGCTGGTCCAGGTCAAGGTCCTCGGGCAGGGGGATCTCGCCGGTATACATGGCTCCCGTGTACTCCACCACGTGCACCAGCAGCAGGCGGGCACCGGTCAGCTGCTGCTGTTCGATCGCCTTTGCCAGGACCGATTCGAACTCCTTCGAAAAATCGACCGCGACCAGGATCCGTTGATAGTTAGCCATGCCCTCTCTCCTTTCTGGATTTGCCTTCATTATGGTGCCCGCCGGGATTTTTTTCCAGCATTCGGCGGGTCAAGTGCCTGAAACATAATCGGTTGATATAAAAGAGGTTTGTTCGCAGTCACCCGATTTCATGCCGGAGTCAGTCCGGGTTTCGCGGTCACTTGCCTGGGACGGGAGAATTCCGTAGTCTGCAATCACCGACCACCAGGGGTACTGCCATGAGGCGTTGGATACTGCTGTTCTGCCTTCTGTTGCCGCAGGTTTCCGCTCTGCTTGCGGCGGATCACCAACTGATCCGTATCGGCGTACTCAGCCACCGGGGTTACGAGGCAACCAACCTGGCGTGGGGCCCGACCGCGACCTACCTGAGCCGGGTGGTGGCGGGGCACGATTTCGAGATCGTGCCACTCGACTTCGACGAGATGGATCCGGCGGTAAAGTTCGGCCAGGTCGATTTCATCCTCACCAACCCTGGCATCTACGTCAACCTGGAGGTGCGCTACCGGGTCTCCCGCATTGCCACCCTCAATAACCGGGCCGGTACGCTGGCCACCAACGTGTTTGGTGGCGTGCTGTTCACCCGCAGTGACCGGGACGATATCAATACCCTGGCAGACATCCGGGGCAGAAGCCTGATGGCAGTTGATGTCACCTCCCTGGGCGGATTCTGGATGGCCTGGCGCGAGATGAACGGGATCGGCCTGAACCCCTATCGCGATACCTCGGCCTTCTCATTTGGTGGTATCCACGACGACGTGGTGCGCGCAGTGCGTGACGGCAAGGTGGACGTGGGCAACGTGCGGACCGATATTCTTGAGCGGATGGCGGCGGATGGCGAGATCGATCTTGACCAGTTCAAGATCCTCAACCCGAAGGTCAACCCAGGGTTTCTGCTCAGCCGTAGTACCCGGCTCTATCCCGAGTGGCCGTTCAGCAAGGTACTGCACACCTCGAATCAACTTGCACAGATGGTGGCGGTGGCGCTGCTGAACATGCCCCACAACCACCCGGCGGCCCGCGCCGGCAGCTACGCCGGCTGGACCATTCCCCTGGATTACCAGCCGGTGCACGAACTGTTCAAGGAGTTGCACCTGCCGCCCTACGTGCACTCCGGCCGATTTACCCTGCTGGATGCGATCAAGAAGTACTGGTACTGGTTGCTGACCGGCCTCCTGTTCGTGGTGTTCATGCTGACGATGACCACCTGGGTATCGCGCCTCAACCGGGAACTGAAGAAGGCCAAGCTGCACCTGGAACGGCAGTACGAGCTGATCCTGAACTCGGTGGCGGATGGCATCATCGGTGTCGACCTGGAGGGTAACACCACCTTCGCCAACCGGGCCATGACGCGGATAACCGGCTGGAACAGTCGTGACCTGATAGGTCGCAACCAGCACCAGTTGCTGCATCATACGCGGTCGGACGGCACCCCGTTCCCGGCTGAGCAGTGTCCGGTCTATGCCACCTGCAAGGATGAGATATCCCGCTTTGTGGACGACGATATCTTCTGGCGCAAGGATGGCACCAGCTTCCCGGTGGAGTACTCCAGTACACCGATAAGAAACGAGCAATTCAAGACCGTTGGCAGTGTGGTGGTGTTCCGGGATATCAGCGACCGCAAGCGTATTCATGACGAGGCACAACAGCACCAGGATGACCTGGCCCACGTGGCTCGCCTCAGCACCATGGGTGAGATGGCCTCCGGTATCGCGCATGAGATCAACCAGCCGCTGACCGCGATCGCCACCAATGCCCACGCCTGCATCCGCATGCTGGAGAGTGGCGACAGCGAGCGGGAGCGTGTGATCGACGTGATGGAAAGGATCGGTGCCCAGGCGGCGCGTGCCGGAGAGATCATCCGGCACCTGCGCCAGTTCGTGAAGAAGGAGCAGCCGGAGCTGAGCCTGATTGACATTAACGAGGTGATCAGCGAGGTGATCCTGCTGCTGCGAACCGAGATCCGCAAGGCAGGCGTCAAGGTGGAGCTGGACCTGGACGACTCGATCGGCCCGGTGCTGGCGCAGCATGTGCAGATCGACCAGGTGATTCTTAACCTGGCCAGAAATGCGATCGAGGCGATGGCCGAGGTGGAGGCGGGTGCGCGGGTGCTGACTGTCACCACCGGAACCACGGATGATGGCTGTATCAGGGTGTCGGTATCGGATACCGGGCCGGGGATCGACCCGGCGGTGATGGGCGAGTTGTTCAACCCTTTTGTCACCACCAAGGCCAACGGCATGGGGCTGGGATTGTCCATCAGCCAGGGTATTATCGAGGCGCACAAGGGGCGTCTCTACGTCGACCTCGATCAGGAACAGGGGGTGACTTTCGCCTTCCTGCTGCCCACATCACAGCCCGGAGAGATGCAGGATGAGTGAAAGCACGGTTTTCATTATTGACGATGACCAGGAGGTGCGCGAGGCGCTGCAACTACTGATGGAGTCGGTGGGCCTCGGCGTGCAGTTGTTCGAGTCTGCCAATGACTACCTGGAGCAGTTTGACCCCTCGCGCCCCGGCTGCATCGTACTCGACGTGCGAATGCCGGGGATGAGTGGACTGGAGCTGCAGGCCAAGCTGCTGCGAGAACCGCTCTGTCCTCCGGTGATCATCATTACCGGGCATGGTGACGTGCCGATGGCGGTACGCGCGGTGCAGGCGGGCGCAATCGATTTCATTGAGAAGCCATTCAACGACCAGTCTCTTCTGGACAGCGTTCATCGCGCCCTGGAGCATGATTCCCGGCAACGCGGGGAGGCCTCCCATATTGCCGAGATCCGCGGTCGGCTGGAGCGTCTGACGCCCCGCGAGCGGGAGGTGATGGACCTGGTGGTGCAGGGGTTGCGCAACAAGCTGATCGCATCCGAACTGTCGGTCAGCCAATCCACCGTGGAGGCGCACCGGGCGAAGGTGATGGAGAAAATGGAGGCCCGCTCGCTCTCCGATCTGATGCGCATGATGCTGACTATCGAGTCCTCCTGATGGTGTTGCCTTCTGGCCCCTGCTTCGGGTGTTATTTACCCTTGAGGCACTACGGTTTCCTAGCGGAAAACCCCAACAACCTCTGCTGAATCTTCCAATTTTCACCCTCCTGTGAATTTTCCATAATCGGTTACGTCCAGAAAAACTGCCCCGGAAACAGAGGCGACGTGGCGACCCTGCCGCCCCCCTTGTTACCGAGCAGAGCAGCGAGCCCCGGCAGTAGGACGTTCAAATTGACCGCTTGTCCGATCGAAGGGCGTG
>JAPHTA010000124.1 GCA_026196475.1 Sedimenticola sp. | reverse complement strand
TTCCACCGCTACGACCGGGCGGCGATGCGGGAAGCGGTGGCGGAAGCCTCGCGCCGGGGAGAGAACCTGAGCCACTTCGGCCCCGCATCAAACCTGTTCGGTGATCTGGAGAAGCTGTTCCAGTCCTACGGCGAAAGCGGTCAAGGCAAGAAGCGCTACTACCTGCACAGCGAGGAGGAGGCGATCGAGCACAACGAGCGCCTTGGAACCAAGCTGGGGCCGGGGCAGTTCACCCCCTGGGAGGATCTGCCGGCGGACACCGACCTGCTGTTCTACGAGGGGCTGCACGGGGGCGTGGTCACCGACGATGCCAACGTGGCGCAGTTTGTCGACCTGCTGATCGGCGTGGTACCCATCGTCAACCTTGAGTGGATCCAGAAGATTCACCGGGACAATGCGGAGCGCGGCTACTCGGCGGAGGCGATTGTCGACACCATCCTGCGCCGCATGCCGGACTACATCAACTACATCACGCCACAGTTCTCGCGTACCGACATCAACTTCCAGCGGGTCTCCACGGTGGACACCTCGAACCCGTTTATCGCGC
Source organism: Sedimenticola sp. (assembly GCA_026196475.1). GTDB lineage: Bacteria > Pseudomonadota > Gammaproteobacteria > Chromatiales > Chromatiaceae > Sedimenticola. The sequence goes on along the minus strand of JAPHTA010000124.1, from coordinate 3,718 downwards.
GCGACATACCGACCCCGGACGAGAGCTTCGTGGTGATCCGCTTCCGCGATCCGAAGAAGTTCGGCATCGACTTCCCCTACCTGCTGTCGATGCTGCACGACTCCTTCATGTCACGACGCAATGTCATCGTGGTACCGGGCGGAAAGATGGGGCTGGCGATGGAGATCATCCTGACTCCGATCATCGAGCGCATGATGGACGAGCGCAACGGCTGAGATTTCAACCAAGAACACCTAGGCGGGGGTGAACCGGCGAGCCCCAGCAGCCGGCAATACATGCAGCCATCATATGTTGGGGTTCGCTCCGCTCAACCCAACCTGCGGGGCGAACAAAAAAAGGGCCCGGTCACCAGGCGGTGACCGGGCCCTTTTTTTACTCTGTTCACTGTTCCGGCGGTACCGGCAGCGGCACAGTTTTTCCGTTGACGCTCAACAGGCCGTCGGCGAGTGTCGCCTCGGTCAGGATGGCATCCCCCTCCCGGACCAGGATCTCCTGCCCAAGCAGCACCGAAATCTGCTGTTCGCTGAGACGCTCAACCAGCTGCTCCAGCTGTGCCTCGTCCGGCACCGGCTGATCCGGGTCGGCCAGGCGGCGCTGCTCGAACTGCCGCAGCAGGTCCGTTCTTGCCTTCTGCCTCATCAGGCCACGAAACAGCTTCTCCGGCATCCGCAGAGAGCCCTCTCCAGCCAGCTTTCCGAGTACTACGGAAGCCTTGCCCAGGTCCTGCCACTGCAAGCCCCTGGACTGCAGGGAGAGTTGGCCCTCGATCAGGCCATCCGGAGTCTCCACCCGCAGGGGGTCGATGGAGAGCCGTGGATCACCCTTGAGCAACGCCGGTGCATTGCCCATCAGTACGCTCATCAGGGCCGCACCCTTCTCCTGCTCGCTCAGCTGCTGGGCGTTGATCGCCTCTACCGACTGCTGGATCTCAAGCAGCGCCGGGGCCGAGAGGTTGGCCAGGCCCAGCTTCAGCTCCGCCGGCCCGTAGGTTTTGTCGTCCAGCTGCAGGCTCTGCAGACTGTAGCGGATATGAGCCGCCACACCACTCTCCCGGTTGCTGCTCTCGGCATCCACCGAGAGTTCCCTGATCTGCAGGCGACTCTCCCTTGCCGTATCATTCAGTTCGAAGCGGTCGACCGAGAAACGGCCGCCCCCCAGCATCAGCCCCGAGGCATCCTTCTGCGAGCGGGAATCCAGCCGCATGCCCTGCAGTTTCAACAGCGAACCGTTAGACTGCTCAAAGGTCAGCACCGGCATCGTCAATTCAGCCGCTACCTGCTCAAATCCCGGATCGAACCGCATCTCGCCCTGCATGCCGTCAAACTGCATCGCAGGCTGTTTACCCTTTGCGGGAATCCGGGTGGCGGGCAGGTTGATACGGGTCGTGCCCTGACCCGTGATCGTGATCAAAGTATCTATGGAGGCCTGGTAGTCGGCCGGCAGCAGTGCCTCGCCCTCGATACGGATCTCGCTGCGAACCTCCGCCAGGGCGATGCCCGAGGAAGTCAGTGGCCCATGCACGATCTCGCTGACCAGGCTGAACTCCAGGGTCTGTGTCTCCTTGCCGCCAGGCTGCTTCGGCACCTGAACCCTGAAACGGGTCTCATCCCGGGCTCCGAACCACTCACGCCGGTAGTCGCCGGCGACGACCTTTGCGCCCCCCTTGCCAAGCTCCTGCATCAGTTGCTGATAGTAATCCTGCACCTGGAACCCGATCACGCCGGGCGCCGCCAGCAGGATGGCACCGAGCAGCACAAACAGGGCAACAAATCGTTTCATGAACGCCTCTCTTGTTATCTCATTCCATTGGTTGCGAGCGCATTGCGCAGCGAACTACAGAGTACGCGACAGCGCCAGCATTGTCAGTCGCAGGGGTGCACGCTGAGGCCCTGTCGCTGCACGACAGCGGCCCGGCCGTTCAGCCCGTCGCCCGATCACTTTCCCTTTGCAGGGCCTGTTGCAGCAGGTCGAGGATACTGTCACCGTCCAGCCCCGCCTCCCGCAACTGTTCCGCCGGCGTGGCGTGCTCGATAAACCGATCGGGAAGGCCCAGATTGACTACCCGAACCGAGTGCTGAATAGCGGCCAGGTACTCGTTCACCGCAGCTCCTGCACCACCCTGGACCACATTCTCCTCCAGGGTCACCAGCAGCCGATGGCTGTTGGCCATCTCCCGAACCAGTTCCTCGTCCAGGGGTTTGATGAAGCGCATGTTGACCACCGTGGCATCAAGCTTCTCCGCCACCTGTAGTGCCGTATCCAGCAGGCTGCCGAAGGCCAGCAGGGCAATCTCCCGACCCTGACGCCGGGTCTCCGCCTTGCCCATGGGCAGTGTCTCCAGACCGTTCGCCACAGCCGCACCGCAGCCGGCACCGCGAGGATAACGCACCAGGGCCGGACCGGGGTGCTGGTAGGCGGTCTGCAGCAGCAACCGGCACTCATTTTCGTCGGCCGGCGCCATTACCACCATGTTGGGTATGCAACGGGCATAACTCAGATCAAAGCTGCCGGCATGGGTGGCCCCGTCGGCACCCACCAGGCCGGCCCGGTCCACCGCGAACGTGACATCCAGATTCTGCAGCGCCACGTCGTGAATCAACTGGTCGTAGGCACGCTGCAGGAAGGTAGAGTAGATTGCCACCACCGGCTTCAAACCGTCACAGGCCAGGCCGGCGGCGAAGGTGACCGCGTGCTGCTCGGCAATGCCCACGTCGTAGTAGCGGTCCGGAAAGCGCTCCGCATAGGCGACCATACCGGAACCGGCGCACATCGCCGGAGTGATCGCCACCAGGCGCTCATCCGCCGTCGCAGCGTCGCACAGCCAGTCGCCGAAGATCTGGGTATAGGTGGGTCCAGCGGCCGGCTTCTTGTCCATCTTGCCGGTCTTGGGGTCGAACGGAGTGACGCCGTGGTAGACCAGCGGATCTCCCTCCGCCGGCTTGTAGCCGCGCCCCTTCTGGGTCACTACGTGCAGCAGGCGCGGCCCGTGCATCGCCTTCATGTTCTGCAGGGTGGAGGTGAGGGTCTCCAGGTCATGGCCGTCAATCGGCCCGATATAGTTGAACCCGAGCTCCTCGAACAGGGTGCCGGGCATCACCATGCCCTTCATGTGCTCTTCCCAGCGTCCGACCAGTTCGGAGATGTGCGGCAGATTGCTGAGGGCGGATTTTCCGCCTTCTCGCACCCGGGTGTAGAACTTGCTCGAGAGCAGTCGCGCCAGGTGATTACGGAAGGCACCCACCGGGTCTGAAATCGACATGTCGTTGTCGTTCAGCACCACCAGCAGATCCAGGTCCAGTGCACCGGCATGGTTCATCGCCTCGAAGGCCATGCCGGCACCCATCGCTGCATCGCCGATCACCGCCACAACATCCCGTTTGATACCCTGCCGCTTGGCCGCCGCGGCCATGCCCAGTGCGGCGCCAATGGAGGTGCTGGAGTGACCGGTGCCGAAGGTGTCGTACTCACTCTCATCGCGACGCGGGAAACCGGAGATGCCATCCCGCTGGCGCAGGCCCGCCATACGCGCCCGGCGCCCGGTAAGAATCTTGTGCGGATAGGCCTGGTGACCCACATCCCAGACCAGCCGGTCGTGCGGGGTATTCATCACGTAGTGGAGTGCGATGGTAAGTTCCACCACCCCGAGACCGGCCGCCAGGTGGCCACCGGTACGGGAGACGGTATCGATCAGGAAACTGCGCAGCTCCTGGGCCAGCCG
>JAPHTA010000170.1 GCA_026196475.1 Sedimenticola sp. | reverse complement strand
GACAGCACCTTCGCCATGCTGCTGGAGGCCCAGCAACGGGGCTGGGACATACGTTACATGGAGCAGCCCGATCTCTACCTGGATAGCGATCGCGCCTTTGCCCGTACCCGCTCACTGCAGGTGGAGGAGAATCCCCAGGAGTGGTTCCGTTTTAGCGGAGATGAGACGGTACCGCTTGACGAGCTGGACGTGGTCCTGATGCGCAAGGATCCCCCTTTCGACATGGACTACATCTACTCCACCTACATCCTGGAAAAGGCGGAACAGCGAGGCGTGCTGGTTGTCAACCGTGCGGCCAGCCTGCGCGACTGTAATGAAAAGCTGTACACGGCCTGGTTTCCCCAATGCTGTACGCCAACCCTGGTGACCAGCAACCGGGAACGGATCCTGGCCTTCGTGGCAGAACAGAAGGATGTCATTCTGAAGCCGCTGGACGGCATGGGTGGCAGCTCCATATTCCGCGCCCGCCAGGACGATCCCAACATCAACGTGATAATCGAGACCCTGACCCATCACGGTCGCCGATATGCCATGGTGCAGCGCTTCGTACCCGAGATAAGCCAGGGCGACAAGCGGATCCTGATGGTGGACGGGGAGCCGATCCCCTATGCCCTGGCGCGTATTCCCCGCCCTGGCGAGACCCGGGGAAACCTGGCAGCGGGCGGCACCGGGCAGGGCATCCCGCTGTCCGATCAGGATCGCTGGATCGCACTACAGGTGGGCCCCGACCTGAGGCGGAGGGGGATCCTGTTCGCCGGCCTGGACGTGATTGGCGACTACCTCACCGAGATCAATGTCACCAGCCCCACCTGTATCCGGGAACTGGATTCACAGTTCGGCCTCAACATCAGTGCACGGCTCATGGACAGAATCGAGGAGAAGCTGGCCGTATGAGACGTATTGCCACGGCCCTCTGCCTCTCGCTGCTGCTGATAACAGGCTGTGATTCCCAACCACCGCTATACAAGGGAAAGTTTCTCGCCTTCGGCACCCTGGTCGACATCTCGATATCCGGCCTGCCCCAGGAAGACGCAATCACCGCCACGGAGATTATCGAGAGCGACTTCCAGCGCATGCACCATGCATGGCACGCCTGGGATCCGGGCCCGCTGGGACGGGTCAACCGGCTGATAAAGAGCAAAGCCCCGTTCGCCGCCCCGCCATCGGTCCTGCCCCTGATCCGTCGCGGGGCGGAACTCTCAGCCCAGAGCAACGGCCTGTTCAATCCGGCCATCGGCGAACTGATCGACACCTGGGGTTTCCACCGCAACGACCCGGAAGGCCAGCAACCACCCCCGGAGGAGACGATTCAACGGCTACTCTCCGCCGCACCCAGGATGAGCGACCTGAAGATCGACGGTATCACCCTGCGCAGCGACAACCCGGCGGTGAAACTGGACTTCGGCGCATTCGGCAAGGGCTACGGCATCGACCTGGCGATAAAACACCTGCGGGAACTGGGGGTAGAGAATGCGATTCTCAACGCCGGAGGTGACCTGCGAGCCATCGGCAGCCGCAACGGCAAGCCATGGCGTATCGCCATTCGCCACCCCAGCGGCGAGGGCGTGCTGGGGGTGATCGAGACCCGGGGTAGCGAGGCGATCTTCACCTCCGGCGACTATGAGCGCCACTTCATCTGGGAGGGTCGCCGCTACCACCATATCATCGATCCCAGGACCGGTTATCCGGCCACGGGCAGCCGCTCGGTAACCGTCATCGACAGCGATGCCACCACCGCGGACGCTGCTGCCACGGCGCTGTTCATCGCCGGCCCGGAGGGCTGGTACGAGATTGCAAAGCAGATGGGATTGGGTTATGTACTGCTGGTGGACAGCGAGGGTATCATGCACATGAATCCCGCCATGCAGTCGCGAATCGAACTCCTGGACGACAGCTACCGGATCAAGCTCAGTCCACCGCTGACGCCACGCGCGGAGACGGCACCGGCCCGGGACGAATGAAAAAATCGAACATCATCACCTCGATAGACCGTTTCGGCCTCACCCTCTTCGTGGCGGTGACCCTGCACGCCACCGCTATTCTGGGCATCACCTTCAGCCTGGAAAAACCGGAAAAGAGCCCGCCACCGGACCGGACCCTGGAGATCATGGTGGTGCAGAATCCGAAAAAGCGGGAACCGGAGAAACCGGTGGACAAACCGGATTTTCTCGCCCAGTCGAGCCAGGAGGGTGGCGGAAACCAGGAGCAGAAGGTACGCCCGACCACCGAGGTCACGCCCCCCACCCCACCACGAAAACCGGAACAGGTACAGGCCACGCCGCCAACGCCGCCACCCGCGCCCAAGCCGGTGGCGGAAAAACCGAAAAAGGTCCTCACGGCAAAGAAGGTGGAGCGTAAAAAGGTCGAGACCGCCCCGGAGAAGAGGCCCAAGCCGCCCAAGGAGAAGCGGGTCACAGCGGCCCAGTTGCTGGCCAGTACCAGCAAGGAGATCAACCGCCTGACCGCCGAACTGGACCGCAAAACCCACGCCTATGCCAAGCGCCCCCGACGCAAGACCCTGTCGGCCCGCACCCAGGAGTACAAGTACGCCAACTACCTGGATGCCTGGCGGCGCAAGGTGGAGCGGGTCGGCAACCTGAACTATCCGGATGAGGCCAAGCGACGCAAGCTCTACGGCAACCTGGTCCTGCACGTGGCGATCCGGCCGGACGGCTCGGTTAAAACGATCAACGTACGCAAATCCTCCGGCCACAAGCTGCTGGACGACGCGGCGGTACGCATCGTCCGCCTCTCCGCCCCTTTCGCCCCATTCCCGGCGGAGATCAGGAAGGAGACGGACATTATCGATATCATCCGCACCTGGCAGTTCCGCAGCAACGACCAGCTCTTTTCCCGCTAGGCACACCAACTGCAGGCTTCATTCAGACCGGCCGCTGCAGGACTTTGATCCTCATTCATTTATCGCGTGCGGGCTTCTGGCGGCGACGGGGCTGGAGAGTTAATCGAAAACCGGGGCCAACGGGGTCCCGGGTACTCGCAGCGGTTGCGGTGATACCTCGCTCGTCTGATACTATGGTGTCATGAACAGTGAACAGTCCCTGAACAACCAGCTCCTGATCGCCATGCCCGGCCTGGAGGATGCCAATTTTCACCACACCGTCACCTATCTCTGCCAGCACGGTGCGGAGGGGGCGATGGGGATTGTCATCAATCGCCCCTCGGGCCTGCGCCTGAACGACATTCTTGATCAGCTCGACATCAGCAGCAGTGACCTGCCCAGCGGGGAGCAGGCGATCTACATCGGCGGCCCGGTGCAGAACGACCGCGGCTTTGTTCTGCACACCAGTGGCAGCCAGTGGGACTCCACCCTGCAGATCACCCCGCAGATCAGCGTCACCACCTCGCGCGACATACTGGACGCGATCGCCCATGGCAGGGGGCCGGAAAAGAGCCTGATTGCGCTCGGTTACGCCGGCTGGGGTGAGGGTCAGCTGGAGGCCGAGATCAGCAGTAACGCCTGGCTCAACGGACCGGCAGCGGAGGAGATCCTTTTCGATCTGCCGCCGGAGGCCCGCTGGGAGGCGGCAGCCAGGGCTATCGGCGTCGACCTGAACCTGCTTTCCGGCGAAGCGGGACATGCCTGAGACGGAAACCGGTCCGACGCCACCAGACCGTACCCTGTGCCGTTGCTCCCGGCGACCGGAAAAGGGAACAGGACGGGTTCACAACCGGCTCACCACCCAACCGGATACCGGCGTCGCCAGGCTCTCCCCAGCCTGTCGGCAGAGGTGAAAAATGGGTACACTACTGGGCTTTGACTACGGCACCGCGAAGATCGGGGTCGCGGTCGGACAGACCACGACCGGAAGCGCATCTCCGCTGGTCACACTGCGCGCGGTGCAGCAGAAACCGGACTGGCAGCGAATCGGCAGACTGATTGACGAGTGGCAACCGGAAGCGCTGGTGGTCGGCCTCCCCTTCGACCTGGATGACCGGGAGACCGAAATAGCCCCCCTGGCACGCCGCTTCGCGCGGCAGCTGGAAGGGCGCTACCGACTCCCCGTGTACATGGCCGATGAACGGCTGACCTCCCAGGTAGCGCGACAGGAGCTGGGGCGGGCAGCGAAAAACTACGAAGAACTGGATGCGATGGCAGCCAAACTGATTCTGGAAACCTGGCTAAGTGAACAACGATAAAATCTACATGCAGGCCGAGGCAATCGACGGTCTGATCCACGAGATGGTGCAGGCCATCCGGACCCGGCTCGAGGTGCAGCAGGCGAAGGACCCGGTGATGATCGGCATTCACACCGGCGGCGTCTGGCTCGCGGAGAGACTGCACCGCCTGCTCGGGATCAGCCAGCCCCTGGGCACCCTTGACATCTCCTTCTACCGGGACGACTTCACCCGCATCGGCATGAACCCGAAGGTAAAGCCCTCCCACATCCCGTTCGAGGTGGAGGATCGCCACATCATCCTGGTGGATGACGTGCTGCAGACAGGGCGTACCATTCGCGCCGCCATGAACGAGATCTTCGATTATGGACGCCCGGCCTCGATTCTGCTCGCCACCCTGGTCGAGCGCAGCGGCCGCGAACTGCCGATTCAGCCCAGCGTGGTGGGTGTCAGACCCCCCCTCTCCAGCGAGCAGCAGATCACCCTCACCGGACCCGACCCACTGGAGCTGGTCATCGGCCACTCAAAACAGGAGACCAGGGGAGCATCGTGAGCAAGCCAAACATCCAGCTCGACAAGAGCGGCAGACTCAAGCACTTCCTCACCATCGACG
>JAPHTA010000006.1 GCA_026196475.1 Sedimenticola sp. | reverse complement strand
GCTACACAAACCACCCCGATTGCACGGCCACCATGTAGAGAAGGGTGCCGGCAAAGATACTTAGCAGCGCATTGCCCCGCCACAGGTGCAGCAGGGTGGTCAAAAGCAGCGCCAGCAGTTCGTTGATGCCGTGGGGTGCCTGGGCCAGGTCAAGCGATTTCAGGCTATAGAGCACCAGCAGGGTCATGATCGCCGGCGGCATGTAACGGCCCAGGTAGAGCAGCAGTGGGTGATCGTGGCGGTCACGAAATGCCACGAACGGGATCAGCCGGGTGATGAAGGTGGCCACCGTCATCACCAGGCAGACCAGTAACAGGTAGATCGTCTCCTCACTCACGAACCCACTCCCGGCGGCCACGGGCCAGCAACAGCGCAATCGACAAGCCGATCGAGAGCAGCAGCATCTGCTCCCGCAGCAGCCACAACGACAGCAACCCACAGAACAGGGCCACCAGGAACGGGTACGGCTCGCGTAGAGTCTTCCACTGCTCCAGCATCAGCACCATGAACAGCGCGGTAAGCGCGAAGTCCATGCCGGTGGTATCCAGGCTGACGCTGGCCCCAAGCAGGGCACCCAGGGCGCAGCCGCTCACCCAGTAACACTGGTTGAGCGCGGTCAGGGCCAGGTAATAGCTCTGCTCGTCATGCCCGTCCGGCGGCCGGGTACTGGTAACCAGGGAGTAGGTCTCGTCGGTGAGACCGAAGATCAGGTAGAGCTTCTTCAGACCCCGCCCCCGGTATCGCTGCAGCAGGGAGAGACCGAAGAACATGTGCCGGGAATTGAGGATGAAGGTGGAGATCGCCACCTCCACCAGCGAAGCCTGGGCCGCCAGCAGCCCCACCGCCATGAACTGGGCGGCGCCGGCATAGACCGTCACCCCCATCAGCGGCGCGTAGTACCAGCCGTAACCGAGATCCTGGAACAGGATACCGAAGGCCATGCCCAGGGGCACGTAACCGAACATCACCGGCAGCGAGGCCCGAAACGCCACCCCTAGGGTCGACACGAATCTACCTGTTCAGGATCACCGGGCGGCATGGCGCAACATCCCTGTACCCCCACCGCCTAACCGAGCCAGAGCCGGGCGTTGCGGAACAGGCGCAGCCAGGGGCCATCCTCGCCCCACTCCTCCGGTGCCCAGGAGTTCTGCACCGTGCGGATCACCCGCTCCGGGTGGGGCATCATGATGGTGACCCGGCCATCCTCGCTGGTGACACCGGTAATCCCCTCCGGAGAGCCGTTGGGGTTGGCCGGGTAGCGGGTGGCGACCTCGCCGCAGTTCTCCACGTAACGCATCACCACCTGGTTCTGCAGCGCCTGCAGCTGGCCCGGATCACGGAACTCCGCCCGCCCTTCGCCGTGGGCCACCGCAATCGGCAGTACCGAGCCGGCCATTCCCTGCATCAGAATCGAAGCGGTGGACTGGATCTCGACACTGACGAAGCGCGCCTCGAACTGCTCCGAGCGATTACGCACGAAGTGCGGCCAGTTATCGGCACCGGGAATCAGCTCATGCAGGTTGGAGAGCATCTGGCAGCCGTTGCAGACCCCCAGCGCAAAGGTATTCTGGCGTTCGAAATAGGCCTGGAACTGGTCCCGCGCCCTGGGATTGAAGAGGATCGACTTGGCCCACCCCTCTCCAGCCCCCAGCACGTCGCCGTAAGAGAAGCCGCCGCAGGCGACCAGGCCCCGGAACCGCTCCAGGGAGACCCGGCCTGAGAGTATATCGGACATGTGCACGTCGATACTGTCGAAACCGGCCCGCGCGAAGGCATGCGCCATCTCCAGCTGGCCGTTGACCCCCTGCTCGCGCAGTACCACCACCTCGGGCCGCACCCCGCGGTTGATCATGGGCGCCGCCACGTCCTCCTGCGGGTCGAAACCGAGCCGTACCAGCAACCCGGGGTCATCGGCATCGGCAATCCGCTCGAACTCCTCCTCCGCACAGGCCGGGTTGTCCCGCAACCGCTGCATCTCCAGGGTGGTCTCCGACCAGGCCTGCTGCAGCTCGACCCGACTCTTTGTCAGCAGCGTCCGCCCACCACGATTGATACAGATCCGGTCCTCGTCGTTGAGGGTGCCAATCAGGTGCGAGTAGTGGCCAAGCCCCGCATCGTGCAACTGTTTCATCACCGCGTCGGTATCGCTGTGCCGGACCTGGATAACCGCCCCCAGCTCCTCGTTGAACAGCAGCGCCAGGTCATCTCCGGTCAGCCCGTCCAGCTGCACATTGATACCGCTGTGGCCGGCAAAGGCCATCTCGCAGAGCGTGGCGAAGAGTCCGCCATCGGAGCGGTCGTGATAGGCCAGCAGCAGGTCGTCCCTGCCCAGCTCCTGGATCACCGCAAAGAAACGCTTCAGCGCCCGGGGATCATCCAGGTCAGCCCCCTGGTGGCCGATCTGGCGATAGACCTGGGCCAGCGCCGAAGCACCGAGCCGGTTCGCGCCCTTGCCAAGATCAATCAGGATCAGGTCGCTGTCCCCCTTGTCCGTGCGCAGCTGCGGGGTCAGGGTACGACGTATGTCGCTGACCGGGGCGAAGCCGCTGATAATCAGCGACAGGGGCGCGGTCACCGCTCGCTCCTCCCCATCCTGCTGCCACACCGTCTTCATGGACATCGAGTCCTTGCCCACCGGAATCGCGATACCGAGGGCCGGACACAGCTCCATACCTACTGCTTTCACGGTCTCGTAAAGCCTGGCGTCCTCGCCCACGTGCCCGGCAGCTGCCATCCAGTTGGCGGAGAGCTTGATATCACCGATCTGCTCGATCGCGGCAGCCGCCAGGTTGGTGATCGCCTCGCCGATCGCCATGCGTCCGGAGGCCGGCGCGTCTATCAGCGCCAGCGGGGTGCGTTCCCCGATCGCCATCGCCTCGCCGGTGAAGCCGGTGTAGTCGGAGAGGGTCACCGACAGGTCCGCCACCGGCACCTGCCACGGCCCGACCATCTGGTCCCGGGCCACCTGGCCGGTGATGGAGCGGTCACCGATGCTGATCAGGAAGGTCTTGTTGGCCACCGCAGGCAGGCGCAGCACCCGTTCCGCCGCCTGCTCCAGGGTGACGCCGTTGAAATCGAGCTCCGGCTTGTGGAACGGCCGGTGCTTCACATCCCGCAGCATGCGCGGCGGCTTGCCGAACAGCAGCGGCATGGAGATGTCAATCGGGTTGTTATCGAAGTGTGCATCCCCCAGCAGCAGGTGCTCCTCATCGGTCGCCTCTCCCACCACCGCGAAGGGACAGCGCTCGCGCTCGCAGATCGCCTTGAACTCCTCCAGCCGGTTGATATCCACCGCCATCACGTAGCGCTCCTGGGCCTCGTTGCACCAGATCTCCATTGGCGACATGCCGGGTTCGTCGTTGGGGACGGTGCGCAGCTCGAAGCGACCGCCACGGCCGGCGTCATGCACCAGCTCCGGCAGCGCGTTGGAGATGCCGCCGGCACCCACATCGTGGATAAACAGGATCGGGTTCTCCTCACCCCGCGCCCAGCAGCGATCGATCACCTCCTGGCAGCGCCGTTCCATCTCCGGGTTGGAGCGCTGAACCGAGGCGAAATCCAGATCCTCCGCCGAGGCACCGCTGGCCATGGATGAGGCGGCACCGCCACCCAGGCCGATCAGCATCGCCGGGCCACCCAGCACCACCAGGGGTGAACCGGCGGGGAATTCATGCTTCTCGATATGTTCCTGGCGGATATTGCCGAGTCCGCCGGCCAGCATGATCGGCTTGTGGTAACCGCGCAGCTCCTCGCCATCGGGACCGGGCACCCGCTCCTCGTAGGTGCGGAAATAACCGCACAGGTTGGGACGCCCGAACTCGTTGTTGAAGGAGGCGCCGCCAATCGGACCCTCCAGCATGATGTCCAGCGCCGAGACGATGCGCCCGGGTTTCCCGAAGTCCTGTTCCCAGGGCTGCTCGGCGCCGGGAATTCGCAGGTTGGAGACCGAGAAACCGGTCAGGCCCGCCTTCGGCTTGGAACCCTTTCCAGTGGCCCCCTCGTCACGGATCTCGCCGCCGGAGCCGGTGGCGGCTCCGGGATCGGGGGAGATCGCCGTGGGATGATTGTGGGTCTCCACCTTCATCAGGATATGGATCGGCTCGGCGCTGTAGACGTAGCGGTGGCTGCCGGGCTCGGTATGGAAGCGCTGCCCCGGATGGCCGCTCATCACCGCCGCATTGTCCTTGTAGGCGGAGAGGACGTTTTCCGGGGAGCAGTCGGTGGTGTTGCGAATCATCTTGAACAGGGAGCGCTCCTGCCGCTCGCCGTCGATGATCCAGTCGGCATTGAAGATCTTGTGCCGGCAGTGCTCCGAGTTGGCCTGGGCGAACATCATCAGTTCCACGTCGGTAGGGTTACGACCCAACCCCTGGAAGCTCTCCACCAGATAGTCAATCTCGTCCGCCGACAGGGCCAGCCCCAGTTCGCCGTTGGCCACCACCAGCGCGTCGCGCCCGCCACCCACAACGTCAACGGTGCTGAAGGGCCTGGGCTCGGCGCGGGCGAACAGGCAGACCGCATCCTCAGGATCGGAGAAGACCGCCTCGGTCATCCGGTCGTGCAGCACACTGCAGGCACGCGACAACTCTCTGTTGCCCAGCGGCTCGCCCCGGCTGTCGGTGAGGTAGTAGACCACCCCCCGCTCCAGTCTCTCCACCTTCGACAGCCCGCAGTTGTGAGCAATATCGGTGGCCTTGGTGGACCAGGGCGAGATGGTCCCGGGACGTGGTACCACCAGTACCCGTTGCCCACGGGGCTCGTGTTCCGCCAGTTTCGGGCCATAACGTAGCAGCCGGTCCAGCACGGCCTGCTCCCGCTCATCCAGCGACTGGTTCAGTTCGGCAAAATGGAGATACTCGGCATACACCGCAACCGGCTCACCGGTGGCCTCGACGAGACGGCTTTCGAGCTTCTGCTGGCGGAAATCGGAGAGGGCTGGGGCACCGCGAAGAGTGAGCATGGGCTACCTGTGTGGGCGGAAAATCAAATCGGGAATGATACTCCAAGCGGCGGGAAATTTCCGCATTTGACGCCCGCGGATCGGGGCGGGTACGCGTTCCCACGCGGAGCGTGGGAACGAGGGGCGAAGAGCGCGGAACGAGGGAAGCGGCCATAGCGTTCCGGGCAACCTGTACCTAGCCTGACTCGGATCCCTGCCGATAGAGGTCCGCCGCCTCGATACGCCGCCGGTGATAGGGCGAGTAGTATCGCACCCGGGCCGGGGCGTGGGCGATCCAGCCGGAGATCAGAATGATCAGGATGAACAGTCCCATCCGGTATTCCGGGAATGGGCCGGTCAACCACAGAAGCAGCAGTTTCAGCAGCACCATCTGACCGCGCATCTGGATCAGCCAGATGGCATTGGAGTAGATCGAGATCAGGGTCAGGGCAACCCCGGAGATCAGGGTCAGCTGCAGGTAGAGCTGCCAGCTCTGATCCGCCGCCGGGTAGAGAAATCCGGCGCCGAGTCCACCCAGCCCCACCAGGTGAAGGGTCCTGAACAGCACGTTAAGCCAGCGCTGGCCCGGCAGGTAACGCGACTCCTTCGGAAACAGGCGGGCTTTCAGTGTCATGATCAGGCCTCGAACCAGGGACTCACCTCGGCCTGGCTGGTGAGGGACAGGCGCGACGACAGGTGCGGCATACTCGACAGTATACATTCCCGCACCCGTTGCGGGTGGTTGTTCTTTTCGCTGACATGGCCCACCACCAGCCGGCGCAGCCCATCGTGATTCAGTTTCGCCAGCAGGGCCAGTGACTGTTCGTTGTTGAGGTGTCCCAGGCGCCCGCCCACCCGGCGCTGCAGCGCCGGCGGGTAGGGGCCGCTGGCCAGCATCTCCTGATCGTGATTGAACTCCAGAAGCAGTGCGCTGCAACCGGTCAGCACCTGCTCGATATGGGGCGTGATCTGGCCGCTGTCGGTGAGTATGCCGAGACGATGGGCACCGGCAATGAACACGTACTGCACCGGCTCCCTCGCATCATGGGGCACCGGGTAGGGCTGTACCGAGATGGCACCGATATCGAAGGACCGCTGGTGACTGTGGATCAGGTGGCATTCGGGCAGCTCCCCGCAGCGCTCCCCGCGATGGGTGCCGTGGGTGATCCATACCGGGAGCCGGTGTCGGCGGGCCAGCGGCCCGACGCCCCGGATATGGTCCTGGTGCTCATGGGTGACCAGTATGCCGTCCAGCGTCTTCGGTTCCACCCCGAGCAGGCCCAGGCGCCGTTCCACTTCACGGGCGGCAAATCCGCAGTCCAGCAGCAGCCGGGTGCCGGCATACTCGATCAGGGTGGCATTCCCCTGGCTGCCACTGCCCAAGGAGGCAAACCGCATAGGATCGCCCTGTATCAGTCTTGTCCGTTACTGGATCTGCTCATGCAGCAGGGTCAGGATGCGCAGCGCGGTCTCGGAGTTCTGCTGCACCCCTTCCTTGTTTCTGATCACCACCCGGGTACCGGCACCATCCTCGTCCAGTCCCACCTGGTACTGGTTCTCCTTGTCGATATTGCGATCGTTGTCACGCCAGAACGCCAGCTTGTCGAGCAGGCCGGGCTCGTCCGCTTCTTTCAGCGGATCGTTGTAGCGGACATAGTAGATCCGCTTGTCGCGGTCGCGATCTTCCACCGCAAAGCCGACCCGGTCGAGGGCGACACCGGTCAGGCGCCAGGCACGGCCCAGCTCCTCGTCCAGCAACAGCAGCACCTCGTTGTTGTTGCGCACCAGGCGCGAACGGGCCTGTGTCGCACCGGACTGGGCCAGTGAGCGCCGTGACTGCTGGTCGGTAACCCCCATGTAGTTCATCAACCGGCGCAACATCTCCGCCTCCAGCCCGTGGTCGGTCGGGCGCGGATTCCACACCGTCCGCTCCGGGTCGCCACCACCGTCCAGGACGTACTTCTCCTCCATGCCACGGTGGGTCAGGTAGAGCTCGGTAATGCCAGGTGTTGCGGTCTCTTCGATGCGCAGACGGTACTGGTCCCGGGTCGCAGCCGAATAGGCGCCCTCGAACACGGAGCGGATCTTGTCGGTGATAAAGTCGCTCTTGATGTCGGCCCGGTTCTCCAACCAGTCGGTGACCATCACGCCCACGGTCGGGTCCTGCTGCGCCAGCAGGATACCGTTCTCCTGCCAGAAGGCGACCGTCTTGTACCAGACATCCTCCGCCGAACCGCGGATCCGCAGCCAGCGCTGGTCGCCGTCCCGCATCACCTGGATGTTGTCGATCTCCGGCAGTACGTTGGCGCTGTTGCGGGTCGCCAGTCGGCCCTGGATACGCTCCCGCTCCATCTGCCCCGACAGGGTTGTCGCCTCGGCACGGGAGGAACCGGGAATCACCAGCTCGTCATTGATCGTACTCTTGGTCAGGTCCGGCGGAATCTCGAGATTGGCGCCGGCATCCTTGGCCTTCTTGTACTCCACCTTGCGGTCCGGGAGCACATCCTCGACGCTGGGAAGCGCGCCGCAACCGGAGACAACTCCGGCGATCAGAAGAGGAAACAGGGTGGAACGGAGACTGAAAACCATTATGTAAGTAACCTGTGTTCGCCCTGGGGGCAGAAATTCAAAGGAGTCCGGCGGCAACCATGGACTCGCGCAACCGGGGCTGATAGGTCTCGGAGAACCAGGTCAGGGGCAGCCGGATACCTTTCGGAATCAGGCCCATCTCGGCCAGGGCCCACTTGACCGGAATCGGGTTCGATTCCAGAAACAGGTCCCGGTGCAGGGCAGCCAGCGGCCGGTCGATCTCCGCCGCCTGCCCTGTGTCGCCCTGTCTGGCCGCCTCGATCATGCGGTGCATCGCCGCCGGCGCCACGTTGGCGGTAACCGAGATGGTGCCATCGCCGCCGAGCAGCACAAAATCGCGCGAGGTGGCGTCGTCACCGGTAATCAGGGCGAAATCGGGACCGCACAGCTCGCGCAGCCTGGCCACCCGTTCCAACTCTCCGGTCGCCTCCTTGATGCCGACGATGTTACGGATCGCCGCCAGCCTGCCCACCGTCTCCGGCAGCATGTCGCAGGCAGTCCGGCCCGGTACGTTATACAGCAGCTGGGGTATGTCCACCGCTTCCGCCACCGCCCTGAAGTGCTGGTACAGCCCCTCCTGGGTCGGCTTGTTGTAGTAGGGGGTAACCAGCAGGCAGCCATCGGCACCGGCCTCCCGGGCGCAGCGGGTCAACTGGATGGCCTCGGTTGTGGAGTTGGCACCGGTTCCCGCGATAACAGGCACCCGCTTGGCAGCGAACTCCACCACCTGGCGGATGACGGTACAGTGCTCCTGCTCGTCGAGGGTGGCTGATTCGCCGGTGGTGCCGACCGCGACGATGGCATCGCTGCCCTGCTCCACGTGCCAGTCCACCAGGTTGCGCAGGCTATTTTCATCGACGCTGCCGTCTTCCCCCATCGGGGTGACCAGCGCCACCATACTGCCTTGAAACATGCGAAAAAACTCCAGTTGCGGACCTAATCCGTCATTCTAAAACGCCTGATCAGACGCTGACAAGGCGGATGCTCGATAATGGGGCGATTCCCTTTCCGCAACCGGCCCGGTCCTCTCCCCAAAGAGCCCCGGGGCAGGGCGGTGCTCCGCACTGCAGCCAGTTTGCCCGGTTAGGCCCCGTTTCAACAGGTTGGTTCAACCGGCGCTAGCGAACAAGCCGGGCTGACCTGCCTCAACCTCCCCCACCCGGTAGAGGGCACGGATGCACCCGGTTTGCCGACTCGGACAAGACAAGCAGGGGCCCGTAACGCTACACTCTGGGACAAACGCAACAGGAGTAACCCACACCCATGTCCACAAAGAACTACCTGGTGATTTCCGCGCTGGGAAACGACCGCCCCGGGATTGTCGATCAACTCTCCAAGGCGATACTGGATATCGGCTGCAACATTGCCGACAGCCGCATGACCGTGCTCGGCGGCGAGTTCGCCATCCTGCTGATGGTGGAGGGCAACTGGAACACCCTGGGCAAGCTGGAGGAGGCGATCAGCGGTCTGGAGAAAAAACTCGATCTGACCATCATCGCCCGCCGCACCGAGCAGCGGGAACGCCGTGAGGCCTGCCTGCCCTATATCGTCCAGGTGGTATCACTGGACCACCCGGGCATCGTCCACCAACTGGCCAACTTCTTCTCCAGCCGGCGCATCAATATCGAGGACATGGCCACCACCAGTTACCCGGCGGCCCACACCGGCACCATCATGTTCTCGGTACAGAT
>JAPHTA010000106.1 GCA_026196475.1 Sedimenticola sp. | reverse complement strand
GTCACCTCATCTTCAGATACACCCAGCTGTTCAACAACTATCTTCCTAACACGTTCTTCGACAGAGCTCATGTTCTTAAATTCCTCCGGTAAAAAAAGACGGCCGGCTTGTCGTACGACCGATGGGTATTGTATTCATCAAACCTCAAAAGTTCAAAGCATATTGGCTTTTAATTTCCCGATTTTTGAGATCATACAAAATGCTTTTAAATACAAGTTGATACAAACGTTTTCGAGAAACAGGATAGCATGCAAATCATTAGGGATTACCCCATATGCATGCCACCATTCACATGCAGTGTCTCCCCGGTAATGTATTCAGCCTGATCGGATGCGAGAAAAAGCACCGCGTTCGCGATCTCCCGCGGCGTCCCCAGGCGACCCAGAGGCACTTCGGCAAGGAGCTTCTTGCGTTGCTCTTCGGGCAGTGTGTCGGTCATATCGGTCTCGATAAAGCCGGGTGCCACGGCATTCACCGTAATACCCCGGGACCCCACTTCACGCGCCAGTGAACGGGTGAACCCCAGCATGCCCGCCTTGGCTGCGGCATAGTTGGTCTGGCCTGCGTTGCCGGTGGAGCCCACCACCGAACCGATACTGATGATGCGCCCCTTCTTCGCCTTCATCATGGCACGAAGGCAGGCCTTCGAGAGACGGTAGATGGAGGTGAGGTTGGTGTTGATGATGTCATCCCACTCATCGTCTTTCATGCGCATCAGCAGGTTGTCACGGGTGATGCCGGCGTTGTTGACCAGGATCCCCGGTGCGCCGTACTTTTCCGCAATCGCCTTCAACACATCGCCGATTGATTCAGCATCGGTTACGTTGAGCACCATGCCCTCGCCCTTGATTCCAGCCTCCGCCAGGCGGCGGCTGATCGCATCCGCGCCGGCCTCGGAGGTGGCGGTTCCGATCACGGTGGCGCCAGCCTCGCCAAGGGTATCGGCTATCGCCGCGCCTATTCCACGACTGGCTCCTGTAACAAGGGCAATTTGATTCTCAAGCATTGATCTCTCCAGATTGGTTTTTTCTGTTCTGGTTGATTCAAGCAGCGGGCGCTACGGAATCTGCAGCGGACCTGCGACACCGTGCCGCGCGACGATATCAGTAGCGGACCAGCACGGAACCCCAGGTGAATCCGCCGCCAAAGGCCTCCATCAACAGCGTCTCTCCGCGCTTGATACGCCCATCACGTACCGCCACATCCAGAGCCAGCGGCACCGATGCTGCCGAAGTGTTGCCATGATCATGCACCGTTACCACCACCTGATCCATTGACATACGCAGTTTTCTTGCCGTTGCCTGGATGATCCTGATGTTGGCCTGGTGGGGAATGAGCCAGTCCACATCGGATTTCTGCATTCCGTTCTTATCCAGTGTTTCGTCCACAATCCGCCCCAGGGTGTTTACGGCCATCTTGAACACCTCGTTGCCCTTCATCTCGACGAACGCGGCATTCTGTCGGACCTTGTCATAACCTTTGGATACGCCGTCAGGGACATGCAGAAGATTCGCGTAATCGCCATCCGCATGCAGATGGGTCGAAAGTATTCCCGGCGTCTCACTCTGCTCGATAACCACGGCGCCAGCGCCGTCACCGAAGAGAATGCAGGTACCCCGATCCTCCCAGTTGAGAATGCGGGAAAATGTCTCGGCTCCGACAACCAGTGCGCAGCGGGCACTTCCGGCGCGAATGAAATTATCCGCCACCGCCAGGGCATAGACGAAACCGGTGCAGACAGCCTGTACATCGAAGGCAGCGCAACCATGGATATCGAGACGACTCTGCAGCAGGCAGGCGGTGCTGGGGAATACCTGGTCCGGTGTGGTGGTGGCAACCACGATCAGGTCGATATCAGAGATCGACTTGCCCGAGGCCTCAATGGCGTTTCTTGCTGCCTTTTCCGCCAGGTCACAGGTGGTCTCGCCCTCTGCCGCGATATGGCGCTTGTGGATACCGGTACGCTCCCGGATCCACTGGTCCGAGGTATCGACCATCTGTGCCAGATCGTCGTTACTCAGTACCTTTTCCGGCAGGTAACTGCCGGTTCCAACAATTCGGGAATAGGTCACTCGCTTGCCCTTTTATCCAGTTGTCTCTCCACGCCATGGGCAATCCGTTCCGGTACATTGGTATGAACCGCTTTCTTGGCCATGCGAATCGCGTGATTGAAAGCCAGAACATCAGCGCCACCATGACTTTTGATCACGATGCCGCGCAAGCCCAGCAGGCTGGCGCCATTGTAGCGTCGGGGATCGATCTTCTTGCGGAAGCCGTTCATAACCGGAATCGCCAGCAAACCTGCCAGCCGGGTGAACAGGTTACGCCGGAACCCCTGCCTAAGATAGTGGGCAATCATCTTTGCCACACCTTCCGCGCTCTTCAGCGCGATATTGCCGACGAATCCGTCGGTTACCACCACATCGACCTCACCAGTATAGACGCCATCCCCCTCCACGTATCCCACGTAGTTCAAGGAACTGGCGCTGAGAAGCTCGTCAGCGCGCTTCACCTGGTCGTTGCCCTTGATCTCCTCCTGGCCGATATTCAGCAGGCCGATTCTCGGGTTGGGAATATCCTCGTCCACCGAGGTGACCAGCTCGCTACCCATCACGGCGAACTGGAACAGGTGATCGGAACTGCTATCCACGTTGGCGCCCAGATCCAGCACCCAGGTGTGTCCGGTCATGGAGGGGAGCGCTGTGATAATGGCGGGACGATCCACGTTCGGAAGCATCTTCAGGACAAAACGGGCGGTCGCCATCAGGGCACCGGTATTGCCCGCACTGACACAGGCGTTTGCCTGCCCATCCTTGACCAGGTTGATGGCAACCCGCATGGAGGAATCCTTCTTGCCGCGCAGGGCCCGGGAAGGAAGTTCATCCATTGCCACCTCTTCCGATGCGTGGACAATGCGTAACCGGTCGCCCAGCCGGGTCGTGCCCGTGTACTCCTTGATGGCCTCTTCCCGCCCGACCAGAATGAGGTCGACGTCGTGATCGTTCCTCAGAAAATCGATCGCGGCCGGAACAACCACTGAAGGCCCGAAATCGCCTCCCATTGCATCCAGGGCTATCGTAATCCGATCACTCACCTGTCTCTCTCCTGATCCTGCACTGCATGCACCCGATGTCAGGCACAGAAAAGCACAACCGCCCCTTCGGGACGGTTGCAAGGAACAACTATCAGACTACTCACGGTGAATCAGGCTTTATTCGCCCTTACCGCTGACGACCTTGCGGCCACGGTAGAAACCATCGGGGGACACGTGGTGCCGCAGATGGGTTTCACCCGAGGTCGGGTCGATGGAGAGGGTCTCACCCTTCAGCGAGTCGTGGGAACGACGCATGCCGCGTTTGGAAGGGGTCTTTCTGTTCTGCTGGACCGCCATGGTTCAAGCTCCTGATTTCAAAAAACAACGATAGAGTAGTTCAAGACTGTTTGTCAGACTTGATTCCCGCCAGTACGGCAAAGGGATTGGGCTTGTCGTCCCCTTCCGTTTGCTGATCCTCATCCGGTTCTGCTGCAGCCGGTTCCGACTGCCAATCGATTTTGCACTGATCTTCCTCATGCCTTGGTACCTGGGGAATGGCCAGTATCAGCTCATCCTCCACCAGGTCCATTAACCTCAATGTATCCTCTTCGACCCAGACCGGCTCCACCTCATCGGGTAACCGGTCGGCCTCTTCGGGCACCTCGATCACTGCCAGATTCAGGGCTGTATCGACTGGCAGGACGACACTGGAGAGGCAGCGCTGACACTGCAATACCAGGTCGGCCCTGACCTCGCCCCGGATCCGGGGTCGCTTGCGCGGGTCGAGATAAAACTCCAGTCTGAATCCTGCCTCGCCGACAGGCTCGAGTAACGCTTCCCGCAAACGAGGCAGATCGGCCAGTGGCACCCTTCCCGAGAAGGTGCTGCCCTGGCTCGCCAGGCGCCGCGGATCAGCGAATTCTGGTAGCCGGGATGACATAAGCGCGCAATGATATTACGAGTCG
>JAPHTA010000075.1 GCA_026196475.1 Sedimenticola sp. | reverse complement strand
GCGTTGAACACACCACCATTTGTTGGGGTTCGTTTCACTCACCCCAACCTACGGTTATCGCTGATCCGCAATCGGCCCGAGGGCGGGCCTCCTACAGGTCGAATCGGGTGTAGGAGCGGCGCCCACGCCGCGATGAAATTCCCACAGCCTTGCAATCGGCTCTCGTTCCCACGCTCCGCGTGGGAATGCATACCCACCCTGGACATCACCGCCCGCAGCCACTTTCCCACTCCACAATACAGGTCCGATTCCGGCTAGCACCCGCCCGGCTCCTGGCCTACCATGAGCCTCAACTCCACGGCCCAGGAACCCGCCGGACATGGAACTCGATCTCACCACCTGCGAACAGGCACGACAGACCCGGGACAGCCGGTTCGACGGCCGCTTCTTCGTGGGCGTCAGGAGCACCGGCATCTACTGCCGCCCGGTCTGCCCGGCCCGGTTGCCGAAGGCGGAGAATGTCACCTTCTATCCGACCGCGGCGGCGGCCGCCGAGGCCGGGTACCGGCCCTGCCTGCGCTGCCGGCCGGAGACGGCCCCCGGCACACCGGCCTGGATGGGCACCTCCACCACGGTGAACCGGGCCCTGCGCCTGATCCACGAGGGCTCCCTGGACCAGGCCACCATCCCGGCGCTGGCGGACCGGCTGGGCATCACCAGCCGCCACCTGGGGCGCCTGTTCCGCAAACATCTCGGCGCCTCGCCCAAGGCGATCGCCCTGACCCGGCGGCTGCAGTTCGCCAAGAAGCTGATCGACCAGACCAGCCTGTCGATGACCGAGATCGCACTGGCCGCCGGTTACGGCAGCCTGCGTCGCTTCAACGACCACTTTCAGCAGGTCTACGGACGTGCCCCCTCCACCCTGCGCAGAAGCGACTTCTCAGCCAGCGCGGGAGGACTGACACTGCCTCTGCCGTTGCGCCCGCCCTACGACTGGAGCGGGGTCTGCGAGTTCCTGGCTCGCCGCGCCATCCCCGGGGTGGAGTGGGTGGAAGCGCAAACCTGGCACCGGCGCATCAAGGTCAATGACGAGGTGGGTACGGTCTCGGTCAGCCGGGGTGGTGACGACCACCTGCTGTGCCAGCTGGATATCCCCGCCACCGGCTCCCTGATCGGCCTGGTGGAGCGGGTACGGCGCCTGTTCGACCTGGACGCGGACCCGGCGGAAATCACGGCCATCTTGTCCCGGGACCCGGTGCTGAACGCCCGGCTTGAGGACACCCCGGGGGTGCGGGTGCCCGGCGCCTGGGACGGTTTTGAACTGGCGATTCGGGCCATCGTCGGCCAGCAGATCTCGGTGGATGGCGCCACCACCATCATGGGACGCATCGCCAAGGCATGCGGCAGCCACCAGGACGGTATCGCCCTGTTCCCGACCCCGCAGCAGTTGATGGCTATCGATCCCGCGCTACTGCCGATGCCCCGTACCCGGGCCGGCGCGATCATGGCGTTGTCGAAGGCGGTGGCGGAAGGGGAGATCGATCTCGGTCGCTGGGTGGATGCGGATGAACTGAAACGCTCCCTGTTGGCAATCAAGGGCATCGGCGAGTGGACCGCCGACTACATCGCCCTGCGGGTGCTCTCCGACCCGGACGCCTTCCTGCACGGCGACCTGGTACTGAAGAAGGTGGCCAACCGGCTGTATGGCGATACCGATGGCGAGGCGCTGCGGCAACGCTCCCACGCCTGGCGACCCTGGCGCGCCTATGCCGGTATCCTTCTGTGGCGTGCCGCCGCGGAAACCGACGGGAGAAAATGATGATCTACCTCTACCACCCAAGCCCCCTCGGTCCGCTGCTGCTGGGCGGCGAAGGGGAGACCCTGCACTTCATCGGCTTCCCCGAGGGCAAGGGGCATATCCGGCCCGGGGACGACTGGCAACAGGTCCCCGCCGCCTTTGCCGAGGCTCGCGCCCAGCTCGATGACTACTTTGCCGGTCGCCGGACCGAGTTCGACCTGCCGCTGCAGCCCCACGGCACCCCGTTCCAGATCGAGGTGCTGCAGGCCCTGCAACAGATCCCCTACGGTGAAACCCGCAGCTACCGGGATATCGCCCAACAGCTCGGCCGGCCCAACGCGGTGCGCGCGGTCGGTTCCGCCAACGGCCGCAACCCCCTGCCCATCGTCATCCCCTGTCACCGGGTGATCGCCGCCAACGGCGGCCTGGCGGGATTCGGCGGCGGGGTGCAGGCCAAGCAGTTCCTGCTCGATCTGGAGCAGGGCAGACAACCGCTTCCACTGTAACCGCGGCTCTCGTTCCCACGCTCCGCGTGGGAATGCATAATCGGCCCGGGGGCGGGCCTCCTACAACTCGAATCGGGTGTAGGAGCGGCGCCCCCGCCGCGAAGAATTTGCCACGATTTGGCAATCATGCCCGGTGCTCTCGTTCCCACGCTCCGCGTGGGAATGCATATTCGGTGTCGCTCCGCGACGGCCTGTTCCAACGAGGGTCCCGCCCCTCTGAGGCGGGTGACTTTCACGGGCGAAAGTCACCAAAGCCCTCCGCTCCACCCCGCCACCCCTGCGGGGTTCCCTGCGTTTCTCGCCGCT
>JAPHTA010000250.1 GCA_026196475.1 Sedimenticola sp. | reverse complement strand
CCGCGCACGTTGTTGTAGTACCAGACCAGCTTCAGCTGGGTCTCGTTGGCGTCGCTGCCGGACATGCCGTAGTAGACCTTGCTCATGCCCTCCGGCGCCATCCGGATCAGTCGGTCGGAGAGCGTCACCAGTGCCTCGTTGGTGTGCCCGACGTAGGTGTGGTAGTAGGCCAGCTTTTTCGCCTGCTCGTATATCACGTCCGCCATTTCGCTGCGACCGTAACCGATGTTCACGCAGTAGAGGCCGGCGAAGCCGTCGATCAGCTCCACACCCTCGGAATCCTGGATCCGGATACCCTGGCCACCGGTGATCACCCGCCCCGGCAGCTCGCCATGGGCGTACTGTTTCAGGTGGGTTGAGGCGTGAAAGACGGTGTTGCGATCGATCTCCAGCAGCTTTCGGGTATCGTTATTCATCAGGTGCTTCTCCATTGTTCCAGGTTCGGTCGGCAAGCCGCCATGGGCCGCCATCAGCGACCGGTCACGGGGTTCACTGATCCGAGACAGTAGTATTTGATTTCGCTGTATTCGTCGAAGCCGTGGCGGCTCCCCTCGCGGCCCAGTCCGGACTGCTTGATGCCGCCGAAGGGTATCGGGTGACCGGTCATCTTGACCGAGTTGACCGCCACCATGCCGAAGGCCAGGCCATTCAACAGACGCCACACGTCACGCATGTCGTTGCCATAGACATAGGCGGCCAGGCCGTACTCGGTGTCGTTGGCCATGTCGATCACCTGCTCCAGGCTGTCGTAGGCCAGCACGCCGGCCACCGGGCAGAAGTTCTCCTCCCGGTACACCTGCATCTCGGGGGTCACATCCGCCAGCAGGGTCGGCATGAAGTAGTTGGCACCGGGTGCCCGGGACTGATCCCCGGTCAGTAGCCGGGCGCCCTTGGCCAGGGCATCGTCAACCAGCTCGCGCGCCTTCTGCACCGCCCGGGGGAAGATCAGCGGACCGATATCGACCCCTTCCTGCATACCGCTACCCACCCGTAGCTGCTCTATGCGGCGCTGGAAAACCTTGAGGAATGGCTCGTACTGCTCACGTGGAACAAAGATCCGGTTGGCGGCAAGGCAGTCCTGGCCGGAGGTCTGGAACTTGGCGTCCACGGCGGCCGCGGCGGCCGCCTCCACCTCCATGTCCGGCAGAACGATGAACGGGGCATTGCCGCCCAGTTCCATGGAGCAGCGCTTGACGGTGCCGGCGGACTGCTCCAGCAACAGGCGACCGACCCGGGTGGAGCCGGTAAACGAGAGTGCCCTCACCTTGTCCGAACGACACAGCACGGCAGCCACCTTGGGCCCCTCACCGGTCACCACGTTGAACACGCCCCTGGGTAACCCGGCCCGTTCCGCCAGTTCGGCCAGGGCCAGGGCCGAGAAAGGCGTCTCCGAGGCGGGCTTGACCACCACGCTGCAGCCGATGGCCAGGGCCGCTGCCGCCTTGCGGGTGATCATGGCATTGGGGAAATTCCAGGGTGTGATCAGGGCCGCGACTCCGATCGGCTCGCGCACCGTCATCAGCCGGGCGCCCGGAATATGGCTGGGGATGGTTTCACCATAGGCACGTCGTGCCTCTTCGGCGAACCAGCGCACGAAGGAGGCACCGTAGCTGATCTCGCCCCTTGCGTCCTGCATCGTCTTGCCCTGCTCCAGCACCATCAGCCGGGCCAGGTCCTCGCGGTTCTCCAGCAACAGCTCGTACCAGCGCATCAGAGACTCTGCCCGTTCGTCTGCAAGCCGGTCTCTCCAGGCGGGAAAGGCAGCCGCTGCCGCATCGATCGCGGTCTCCACCTGCTCCTGGCGCAACTCGGTGCAATGACCGATCACCTCGTTGCTGGCCGGATCGATCACCGCGAAATCCCGGTCGCCATTGATCCATCGGCCGTTCACGTAGGCCAGCTCGCGCACCAGCCGCGGATCATCCAGGAAGGGCATGATCGCTTCGGTTACCTTGCTGCTGATCTGTCGTGCAAAAGAAGTCATAGGGACACCACCAAGTGTTGAAAAAATCCTCGGCCTTACCCCTAACTGTACGCACTCATCCGGGAATGTTTTTTTGTTTACCCCGGGCATGCAGCGTGCATTTTTCTTTTAATGAACGGAAAAAATGTCTTTTTTGCTTGTGCTGAAGAAAGGCCTGCAACCGCTTCTGCTACCGGATACCGTGGGGGGGTGATTGACAAGCGCGGGACCTAGTCAGCTCTTGTCGTCGATCACGTCGGGACTCAGCTCCAGCTCACTCTCCTGCTGCTTGATGGTCTTGGTGACGATGTAGGTAAAGTAGCGCTCGATACCGAGATCTGACGTGAGCCAGCTGTCGACCAGCCGCTGGTACTGGTCGATGTCGCGGCACATCACCTTCAGAATGTAGTCAATACCGCCACCGGTGGCATAGCACTCCGCCACCTCCGGGCAACCTTGCATGGCCGCCTCGAAACGCTCGAAAGCGGCGATATTGTGATGTTTCAGGCTCATCTCTACCAGTACCGGCGAGCGCTTGAACAGCAGGTCCGGATTGATCCGGGCGGTGTAGCCCTGGATCACCCCGGACTCTTCCAGCCGCTTGACCCGCTCCCAGCAGGGGCTGACGGAGAGGTTGATCGCTTCAGCAAGTCCCGATTTTGTAATACGACCCTGGTTGTGAAGTATCTGCAGAATCTTGATGTCGTATCGATCTAGTCGCATGCTACCTACCCGGTTGTCCCTGTATGTTGGATGATAGTTCACTGGTTCCCTGGCGAGGTCCTGCCCCACCGGAAAAACGCTACGGGGTGATTTCCGCCGCCAGTACGGCAAAGGTGTCACCTATCCCGACCAGCGCCGGATGGCGCCGACAGGCCAGGATGCCGTCCCGTTGCGCGCGATACTCCCGGGGAGCTTCCCCGGTACGATCCAGGCTGTGAATGCGGGCGATCAGTTGCCCCGCCTGCACCCTCTGACCCAGCTCGACGCACATCTCCAGCAGACCCCGGTGCTCACTCTGCAGATAGCAGCTGGCATCCGGCATCTCGAGCATGCGTGTGGGTTCTTCAGGCGGTACATACTTCCCCCGCACGATGTTGGCGAAGATCAGGAAATTTTGAATGCCCCGTTCTGCCAGGGCAATGCTCTGCGGCGTGCTGGTCCCTGCGCCGCACAGCTCGGTGGTGACGAATACCTTGCCCTGGGACTCCACTGCGGTGTCATAGAGCGAAACGGCATCCAGTTCGTACAGTAACATGGTGTTGGGCGCCCCGAAACAGCGCGCCCCTTCGATGCAGGCCGCCTCCTGTTGCGGATCATCCAGTCGATGGGCGGCGGCGAATGGAATGATATCCAGGGTACGCCCGCCGGAGTGGATATCCAGCGCATAGTCGCAAAGCGGTACCAGGTAGCGCTGAAAGTAGTCGGCGATGCGTTCGGTTACACTGCCAACCGGGTCGCCGGGGAAGGAACGGTTCAGGTTGCCCTGGTCGATGGGCGAGGTCCGGGTACCGTTCTGCACCGCCGGATAGTTCATTGCCGGAACGATGATCACCCGGCCCCTGATCGCCTCCGGCTGCAGGCTGTTGGCCAGCTTGAAGAGACTGGTGATACCCTCGTACTCGTCGCCGTGGTTACCGCCGGTGAGCAGGGCGGTAGGCCCCTCGCCGTTACGCACCACGGTGACCGGGATCATGATGCTGCCCCAGGCCGAGTCATCGTGCGAGTAGGGCAGCTTGAGAAAGCCGTGCTGCTTGCCATCCCGCTCGA
Source organism: Sedimenticola sp. (assembly GCA_026196475.1). Lineage (GTDB taxonomy): Bacteria > Pseudomonadota > Gammaproteobacteria > Chromatiales > Chromatiaceae > Sedimenticola. The sequence continues at coordinate 3,310 of JAPHTA010000250.1, read as the reverse complement.
AGTCCACAGTTGCTGTTATGCTGCTCGCCTGCGTCATCTGTCACCCCTTTACCAGCAGTTTGCGCGGGTAGTCACAGAGCGTCTCCACACCTGTCTCGGTGATCACGATGCTCTCGGTAATCTCAATGCCCCAGTCGTCCTGCCACAACCCGGGCATGAAGTGGAAGGTCATGCCTGGCTGCAGCAGGGTGTCGTCGCTGCTGCGCAGGCTCATGGTGCGTTCACCCCAGTCCGGCGGATAACTGAGGCCGATGGGATAACCGCAACGGGTGCCACCGCGATCGAACCCGAACAGTCCCAGCTCGCGCCCCAGCGCCTCGGCGATATCGGCACAGCGGTTGCCCGGGCGGGCAACCTCGATGCCCGCCTCCAGGCCACGGATCAGGGCCTCTTCTCCACGCCTGAACTCGTCCGGCGGATCACCCAGGTAGATGGTACGGGAGAGCGGGCAGTGGTAGCGTTTGTGGCAGCCGGCAATCTCGAAAAAGGTCCCTTCATTGTAGTTGAAGGGCTGTGCATCCCAGGTCAGGTGCGGCGCCGAGGCATCCTTGCCCGACGGCAGCATCGGAACAATCGCCGGGTAGTCGCCGAAGTAGCCTTCGTGCCCCTCGGTGGACACCCGGTAGAGTTCCCCCACCAGCCGGTTCTTGGGCAGTCCGGGCTCGATCATGTCGTAGGCCGCCTGGTGCATGTTCTCCACGATGCGGGCGGCGATCCGCATGTAGGCAAGTTCGCGCTCCGACTTGATGGCCCGGCACCAGTTGACCAGGGCGGTACTATCCACCAGGGTCGCCTCAGCCAGGTTCTCCTTCAGTGCCAGGTAGGCGACCGGGCTGAAGTAGTAGTTGTCCATCTCGATGCCGATGCGGCCGGTGTGCCAGCCTCGCGGCTTGAGGATCTGGTTGGCCAGGTGTTCCATCGCATGCAGTGGAGGATTCATCACATACTCGTCGCCGTACCAGGTGATGTCCTCCTCCGGCATGTAGACGGTACGCCGGGCACCGTTGGCATCGATCATCCGGCCGTACCACAGCGGATTCCCCTGCGGACCCACCACCACCACCTGGGGAGTGTAGAAGGACCAGCCATCGTAGCCGGTGATCCACGACATGTTGGAGGGGTCGTGCACGATCAGTACATCGATCTCTGCCTCGGCCATCGCCCGCCGCACCTTGTGGAGTCGTTCGGCGTACTCCTCGAGTGAGAAGTTCAATGCCACTTCAACCATCTTCTTTCCACTCACGACATAGAAAACGAAAATGCCACGAGTCCGGGACTTCGTGGCGGCGGTTCCTGCATGCCTCCTTTACCGACCCGTTTAAATCATGACAATTCATGACAATAGACGGTAACCGGCGGGCACAATATCAAGAGTTAAAAATAGCCTGTATTTTCCAGAATTGTAGGTTTTAAATAAAGAAATGCACTATGACAGTGGAACATTCCGGAACAATCCCCTAGCATCGGACCTGAGGAAATCGCAGTACACACCAACACAATTAATCAGGTCAATCATTTTATTGAATCATGACAATTAATCTGCAACCGTTCATCAAGGGGGGCGTTCCGAAGTACCAGGCGATCGCCGACGCACTCAAGACCGCCATCAGCCAGGGCGAGCTGGCACCCGGTACCCGGCTACCCACCCACCGCTCACTGGCCGAACAGCTCGGGGTCAGCGTGCAGACGGTCAGCAATGCCTACAGCCTGGCAACAAAGATGGGGCTGGTCGATTCAACGGTGGGCAGTGGTACTTACGTCAGCAACGGCAGCGTGGACAACGAGTTCATGCTGATTGACAACAGTGACCGGGAGGGGGTGGCGATCGACCTCTCGATCGCCCACCCGGTCTGCACCGTGCAGCTCCAGCAGTTGTTCAGCCAGACCCTGCACCAGATAGCCGACGATGACTCAGAAGCACTTCTGAGGGCGATGCGGCCGGTACAGGGGCAACCGCAGCATATCGAGGCCGGCATACGCTGGCTGGACACCCAGCGCATGCCGACGGAGAGCGACCGGCTGATTCTCTGCAACGGCGCCTCTCATGCGCTGATGCTGGCCCTGGGCACCGCGGTACAGGCAGGAGACACGGTCGCCTGCGAGGCGCTGGTGGATCATGGCCTTATAGCACGGGGGCGCATCCTGAATATCCGTCTGCAGGGCCTGGCTACCGATGAGCAGGGAATTTTGCCTGAGGCCCTGGAGACACTCTGCCGACAGCAGACGGTAAAGGCGCTCTGTTGCACACCCAGCATGAGCAATCCCGGCAGTACCCACATGGGCCTGCAGAGGCGCCGCGAGATCGCGGCCATCGCTGAGCGGCACGGCGTACTGGTGATCGAGGACGATGTCTACGGACCCCTGGAGCCGAACCGGCTGCCACCCCTGGCCAGCCTGCTGCCTGAGCAGGCGTTCCATGTCACCAGCCTGACCAAGATCCTGGCTCCAGGGATACGGGCCGGTTACCTGGTGGCACCACGCCACCTGTTGCGCCACACCATCGGTCGCCTCGCCCCCACCACCTGGATGGCCACCCCGCTGCCATTCGAGATCGTCAGCCGATGGATAAACGACGGAACCCTGGATCGCCTGCTGGGCTTTGAACAGCAGGAGTTTGCAGCGCGCCAGAAACTGGTGGACCGCTACCTGGCAGACTTCCGCTACCAGCGCCACCCCAACGGCATGCATGTCTGGCTGCATCTGCCGGGAAACTGGAACCCGGACGAACTGGTCACCACCGCACTGCAGGCAAACCTGCTGGTAACCGGTGACCGCCCTTTTCTCGTCCAGCCTGAACAGCGGCGCAACTGCATTCGCATCAGCCTGGGCGTGGAGAGCAGCCGTTCCCGGCTGACACAGGGTCTCAAACTGCTGGCCGATATACTGAACTCCCCCCCGCCACCAACACATTTTCTGTTATGAGAAAAAAATCAGAAGAAGTTGCCAGTTGACCGGAGGTACGCAAAAAAAAACAACCTGCGGTTTGTTTAAAGTTGACAGTGTGAGGGGTTGAAGCGGGAGAGGGTTGGTACGGGATCCGTACGCCTGATCCTGAAATAGTTGAACAACTGGACTATAACTTATAACCAATGGGACAGGCACTCATAGCCATGAAAACCCTCTCACAGCCGGAGAATGACAGGATTTTCTGATCTGGCTGGCGCACTCTACTGCACACGCGAGTGTTTTCGCACTGTGTGCCGCCAGTGGATATACCTGTTGCTCCACCTTTGAATTTTTCACTCAAGCGGGGTAGTCAAAATGTCGTTTAGATCTACTTGGTTCAAGCCACTCATCCTTGGTGCAGTCT
>JAPHTA010000231.1 GCA_026196475.1 Sedimenticola sp. | reverse complement strand
AGGTAATAACCGATCGTTTTCCCGATTTTTTCGAAACCCGGTCGCGGCTGCTGTCACGGCCGCTGGTGCGTATCCTCAGGATCCTGTTCAACGAGCGTGAGATAAACCGCTTCCTGGCGGAGAACCGCGGGATCAGGGGCCTCGATTTCATCGAGAAGGTGCTGGAGTATTTCGGCCTGGACTACTCCCTGGCAGCCAAGGAGCTGGAGAATATTCCGCCCACCGGCCGGGTGGTCATCGTGGCCAATCATCCGCTCGGGGCGCTGGATGCGCTGGCCCTGATCCTGATGGTGAGCCGGGTTCGCAAGGATATCCGGGTGGTTGCAAACGACCTGCTCTCCTCACTGGAGCCATTGCAGGAACTGCTGCTGCCAGTGGACAATTTTGGTGGCAACTCGACCCGTTCCCACATCCGAAAGATCCATGACTCGCTGCAGCAGGAACGTGCAGTGATCGTATTTCCCGCTGGCGAGGTCTCCCGGCTGCGCCCCAACGGGGTGCGCGATGTCGGATGGAAGTCAGGTTTTCTGAAGTTTGCAAAACGCACCTCGTCGCCGATCCTTCCGGTCTACATCGAGGCCCGAAACTCGCGCCTTTTCTACGGCGTCTCCATGCTGTCGAAACCGCTCTCGGCCCTGCTCCTGGTGAACGAGATGTTCCGCCAGCGGAAAAGCACCATCGGCTTTCGCATCGGCGAGTGTATTCCGCCGCACGTACTGGCCGAATCTGCCATCCGGCCCAGGGCCCAGGTCAAGATGCTGCGCCGACACCTCTACCGTATCGGCCAGGGCAAGGCGGGGATCTTCGCCACCGAGAAGAGCATCGCCCATCCGGAGTCGCGCCAGTTCCTGCGCCGGGAGCTGCGCGAGGCCGATCTTCTGGGCGCCACCAGTGACGGCAAGCAGATCATTCTCAGCGACTGGAAGGCGGACTCCTGCTTCATACGCGAGATTGGTCGCCTGCGGGAACTGAGCTTTCGCAAGGTGGGTGAGGGGACAGGGCAGAGGCGCGATATCGACAGTTACGATCAATACTACCGGCACCTGGTGCTGTGGGACGACAGCGAGCTAGAGATCGCCGGCGCATACCGTTTCGGCGAGACCGGCAGGATCGTTTCCGAGGGTGGGCTGGGTCAGCTCTACAGCGCCAGCCTGTTTCATCTGGAGCCGGAATTTTCCAGCTTCTGCAGCCACGGGCTGGAGCTGGGACGCAGTTTTGTGCAGCCGGCGTTCTGGGGCTCACGGGCCCTGGACTACCTGTGGCAGGGGCTGGGTGCCTACGTGCGTCATCATCCGGATGTCCGCTACCTGTTCGGTCCGGTCAGCCTGAGTGCCCGCTACCCGGCCCCGGCGCGGGACCTGATCATCTACTACTTCAGCCACTACTACGGCAGTGAAGAGCGGCTGGCAGAATCCCGCAACCCTTACCGCATCAGCCAGGGCTCGCTTCAGGAGTGCCGTCGTGTCTTCTGCGGCAATGACCTGAAGGCGGACTTCAGCGAGCTTAAACACCAGCTTTCGCTCTTCAACCTGACCGTGCCGACCCTGTTCAAGCAGTACACCGAGCTGTGTGAAGAGGGAGGCGTCCGGTTCCTTGCCTTTGGCGTGGACAGCCAGTTTGCCGATTGTGTGGATGGCCTGATCCTGGTCGACCTGGACCGCATCAAGCCTCTGAAAAGGAAACGTTACATCGGGGAGTAAGTCCCGGGATCAACAGAGGAGAGAGTTATGGACAGTGCCGATATCGCCGACAAGTTTATCGAGGACCAGGTTCTGACGTCGATCAGAAGGATTCGTGAACACGGCACGGTTGCCGCACGCAGCGCGAAGCCGGCCGCAGGCAAGGCCTGTGAGCATTGCGGTGGCAGTATTCCCAGGGCCCGACTCAGGGCAGTGCCCGGCTGTACCCGCTGTGTCAAGTGTGCGAGCAAGGACGAACGGGAGAGGGCTGGGCTGTTCACTGCCGGTGCACGTCGCAACGTCAACTGCGAGCTGGACGACTACCTGCTTACCTTCTACTGAGAGCGGATCACGGCTGCAGCAGGTAGACCCGTTCATACATATGGCTGAGCCCGCGCTCGCGAAAGCGCGGGTTCTCGGCCAGGATATCCAGCTTCAGGATGTCCCGGACCCGGAACCGTCCTCCGTAGTAGCCTCGCACCTCGGTCTCGTCGACCGAGAAGGGCGGTCCCTTCATCTCCTCCTGCGGGTACTCCATGGTGACCAGCAGGGTGGGCCGGGATTCGCTAAACAACTGGTTCATTTTTTGTGCGTAGTCGGGACGCATGGCCGGGGGCAGCGCGATCAGGGAGGCCCGGTCGTAGATAGCCCGGCACGCTGAGACATCGTCCGGCTGCAGCTCGAAAAGATCGCCACAGAGGATCACCAGGTCGTCGAAGGCCCATCGCTGCAGACCCCCGCGAGGTTCGCTGATCTCCGGCTCCAGCCCGTTCTCGGCAAAGAAGTCGGCCACTGCCCGGGGACTGATCTCGACCCCGAGTACGGGGTGTCCCTGCTCCCGCAGCCACAGCATGTCCCGGCTCTTGCCGCATAGCGGGACGAATACCGAACTCCCTGCAGGCAGCGCCAGTTCTTCCCAGAAACGCTGCAGGTGGCTGTTGATCTCCTGCTGGTGAAAACCGATCTGGTTGTTCTGCCAGCGCTCGTGCCAAAACGCCTTGTCCATCTCGCATTACTCCGTGGCCGGGCCGGCGATGGTGGTTCAGTCCGCCAGCCAGTCCCGTGGTTTCAGATAGTGCCGGTAGAGCCGCTCCTCCTCGGAGCCGGCCTCCGGCTGCCAGTCGTAGCGCCACTTCACCAGCGGCGGCAGGGACATCAGGATTGACTCGGTGCGGCCGCCACTCTGCAGTCCGAACAGGGTGCCGCGATCGAACACCAGGTTGAACTCCACGTAACGACCCCGCCGGTAGAGCTGGAAATCCCGCTCCCGCTCACCGAACGGCTGGTTACGGCGGCGTTCGACAATTGGCAGGTAGGCCTGCAGGTAGTGATCCCCAACGCTCTGCATGAAGCGGAAGCTGCGTTCGAATCCCCACTCGTTCAGGTCATCGAAAAAGAGGCCGCCAATACCACGGGGCTCGTTGCGGTGGCGCAGGTAGAAGTAGTCGTCGCACCACTGCTTGAAGCGCGGGTAGACCTCCT
>JAPHTA010000326.1 GCA_026196475.1 Sedimenticola sp. | reverse complement strand
GCGGAATTGACCCGCCCCGAGTGGCCTCACTATAATCGGCGCACATGCCGTCCTGGTGGAATTGGTAGACACGCCAGATTTAGGTTCTGGTACCGAAAGGTGTGGGAGTTCAAGTCTCCCGGACGGCACCACTCAATTTTGCTGCCGATGGACCTTGATCCAACCGCGCATCCGATTGTCGCAAGATTCCCCGGACTGCCCGGGATTAAGGTCGCTCCGTCGCCTCCGGTAACCCCGCCAAGCAAGGGATCTCAGGTTTTTCAAGAGGGTATGCAAGGCAATTTACGCTTTAATATAGAGCGTTTTTCGGTACAATAGCCGGCTTATTCGCGGACGGCCGCGAAGTTGGCAGCACCGTTCTGAATCCATCAAAGGTTTGATTCATGATCTGGATTCGGCCGGTTTTCTGCCGACTGTCGGTGAATGTTTACCTGGAAGCGGTGTGTCTCGAATCCGTCTTCCGGGAGTGTGCCCCCGCTTGGAGGGGTATTTTCGGGTATTGCCGGCTGGTGGTTCCCGCTATCTAAATCAGACTAGAGTAATGGCAGAGACCTGCCAGAAGAGGTTTTCATGCAAGTTTCGGTTGAATCGAGTGAAGGGCTTGAGCGTCGTATGACAGTTGAACTCCCCGCCGAGAAAGTCAATGAAGCGGTGGAGAAGAAGCTGAAAGAGATCGCCCGGACCATCCGGATGGACGGGTTCCGCCCCGGCAAGGTTCCGCTCTCGGTGGTACGCAAGCGTTTCTCAAACGATGCCAGACAGGAGGTTTTCGGAGACCTGGTTCAGTCCAGCTACTTCGAAGCCCTTACGCAGGAAAAGCTCAGTCCGGCGGGTGAACCCTCCATTGAGCCGGTTGACAAGGCCGCTGACGAGGGCATGGCCTACGTTGCGGTATTCGAGGTAATGCCTGAAGTGGAGCTGAACCCGCTGGGTGATGTGACGGTAAAGCGTCCGCTCGCGGAAGTGACCGACAAGGACCTCGAAGAGATGGTCGAGAAACTGCGCAAACAGCGTACCACCTGGAGCGAGGTGGAGCGCGAGGCCCAGGACGGTGATCAGGTCACGATCAACTTCAAGGGCTTTATCGATGGCGAGGCGTTCGAGGGCGGCTCCGCCGAAGGAGTGCCACTGGAACTCGGCACCAAGGGTATGATCGAAGGTTTTGAAGAGGGTCTGCTGGGTGCCAGGGCAGGTGAGAACCGCACCCTGGAGCTTACCTTCCCGGAGGAGTACCACGCCGATCACCTGGCCGGCAAGCCGGCCACCTTCGAGGTGGAGGTGATCAAGGTATCGGAAGCGACGCTGCCGGAAGTGAACGATGAGTTCATCAAGGCATTCGGAGTCACCGAAGGTGGTGTAGAGGAGTTCTACAAGGAGATCCGCGCCAATATGAGCCGCGAGCTGGAAGAAAAGATTCGCGGTGTGGTCAAGGAACAGGCGATGGATGCCTTGCTGGAGGTCAATCCGATCGAGGTGCCGAAGGCGCTGGTCAGGAGTGAGGCGCAGGCGCTGATGCAGCAGACCAAGGCGAACATGGCGCAAAACGGACAGCAAAGCGGGATAGACCTGCCGTTGGAGCTGTTCGAGGAGCAGGCGGAAAAGCGTGTCAAGCTCGGGCTGATCATCGCCGAGGTGCTGAGCAGCGCCAACATCGAGCTGGACGAGGAGCGGGTTCGCCAGAAAGTGGAGGCTTTCGCACAGAGCTACGAAGAGCCACAGCAGGTTATCGATTACTATTACAGTAACAAGGAGCAGCTTGCGGGAATTCAGAATCTGGTTCTGGAGGAGCAGGTGGTTGACTGGGTACTGGACCAGGTCAAGGTTGAGGATACCGAGAGCGGCTTTGAGGATGTAATGAATCCGGCTGCAAAGGAAGCGGACACTGAGCAGGCGTCTGACTAAACTAGTACTACATTAAAGGATTACGTCACCATGACCGATAAAAGCAGTATGGGTGGATTGGATTCTACGAATCTCGGGCTTATCCCGATGGTGGTCGAGCAGACCTCCAGAGGTGAGCGTTCCTATGATATCTACTCCCGTTTGCTCAAGGAGCGGGTGATATTTATGGTTGGCCAGGTGGAGGACAACATGGCCAACCTGATCGTGGCCCAGCTGCTCTTTCTGGAGTCGGAAAACCCGGACAAGGATATCCATATCTATATCAATTCGCCGGGTGGGTCGGTCAGTGCCGGACTGGCAGTTTATGACACCATGCAATTCGTCAAGCCTGATATCAGCACCATGTGCGTGGGCCAGGCCGCCAGTATGGGTGCCCTGTTGCTGGCCGGAGGCGCGCCGGGCAAGCGTTACTGCCTGCCCAATTCGCGCATGATGATTCACCAGCCACTGGGCGGTTTCCAGGGGCAGGCGACCGATATTGAGATTCATGCCAAAGAGATCCTGCTGCTGCGCGATAAACTCAACCATATCCTCTCCAGCCATACCGGACAGTCGCTGGAGACCATCGGCAAGGACACGGAGCGTGACAATTTCATGAGCGCCGAAGATGCCGTCTCCTACGGACTGATTGATAAAGTGTTGAGCAGCCGCCCGGAAGCACCAGGCTCATCAAAGGCGTAACTTATTGATTAAAAGTAATTATTTCGGCGTATGCCCGTATGGCCCTGACGTTGCTGGAAAATTCTGGAGTTTTGTCAGGGGTTGTAATGATGTGCGATCAGCCTTATACCTAGACAGTAGTACGGGACCCGGGTTGAACCAGATAGCAAGAGGGTGGCTTCATGGGTGATGACAAGACAAGAGGTGATGACGGGAAGCTGCTCTATTGCTCGTTCTGCGGCAAGAGTCAGCATGAAGTCAGAAAGCTTATAGCCGGGCCATCGGTCTTTATCTGCGACGAATGCGTTGAACTCTGCAATGACATCATTCGCGAGGAGATGCAGGAGGGCGGTAGCGAAGCGCCCGGAAAGTTGCCCAATCCGCACGAGCTGAATGCGCTTCTGGACCAGTATGTAATCGGTCAGGCCCGGGCCAAGAAGGTGCTCTCGGTTGCGGTCTACAACCATTACAAGCGTCTGGATACCAACAAGAGCAAGGATGAAGTGGAAATTGCCAAGAGCAATATCCTGCTGATAGGACCCACCGGTTCCGGTAAGACGCTGCTGGCGGAGACGCTGGCCAGAATGCTCAATGTCCCCTTCACCATCGCCGATGCCACCACCCTCACCGAGGCAGGCTATGTGGGTGAGGACGTCGAGAATATCATTCAGAAACTGCTGCAGAAGTGCGACTACGATGTGGAGAAGGCGCAGACAGGCATCGTCTACATCGACGAGATCGACAAGATTTCGCGCAAGTCCGATAACCCCTCGATTACCCGCGACGTCTCCGGCGAAGGCGTGCAGCAGGCGCTGCTCAAGCTGATCGAGGGGACCGTGGCATCGGTGCCTCCGCAGGGCGGCCGCAAGCATCCCCAGCAGGAGTTCCTGCAGGTGGACACCTCCAATATCCTGTTCATCGTCGGTGGTGCCTTTGCCGGTCTGGACAAGGTGATCCGTAACCGCTCCGAGAAGGGCGGAATCGGATTCTCTGCAGAGGTGCACAGCAAGGACGAGTCGCGCCTGGTAGGCGAGGTTCTGACCAACGTGGAGCCGGAAGACCTCATCCAGTACGGTTTGATCCCGGAGTTCGTCGGCAGGTTGCCAGTGGTCGCCACGCTCGAGGAACTCGACGAGGAGGCGCTGATTTCGATCCTGACAGAGCCCAAGAATGCACTGGTGAAGCAGTATCGCCGGCTGTTCGAGATGGAGGATTGTGAGCTGGAGTTCAGGCCGGATGCCCTGGCGTCGATTGCCCGCAAGGCGATGGAGCGTAAAACCGGTGCTCGCGGCCTGCGTACTATCATGGAGCAGGTGCTGCTGGATACCATGTATGATCTGCCCACACTGGAGAATGTCTCCAAGGTGGTGCTGGACGAATCCGTGATTACCGGCGAAAATGAACCCTATATCATTTTCGAAGGCGGGGAGCAGAAACGGATCGCCGCGGACTGATCGACCCGGCCACACCCCGGATGGTCTGTCGAGACGAAGCCCGATAAACACCGGCCGCGGATACGCGGCCGGTTTTTTTTGTCTTCCAGACGGGTGTAGTCGAAGGATTCTCCAGCGTCTGCTGACGATAGTGTGATGCAAACAACACTCGTTACCGGCTTGAAATAATCAAGATAAACCCCCACCATCAAGTGAGCGGCGATTCCTGTGAATCGACCGTCCCTATTTAGCACTACCGGTTCAGGGTTGCTGGGCGCTGGCCGCCAGCAAGGTGCTGGCGATCCGGCCGGTAGGCTGCAACAGAAGGAGTACCCTCCATGGGTCAAGAAGAGACGCGTAATCCACTGACTGATATTTCTACCGACAAGACGCCTGTCCTGCCGCTTCGCGACGTGGTTGTCTATCCGCACATGGTAATACCGTTGTTTGTCGGCCGGGAAAAATCGATCCATGCGCTCGACGCGGCCATGAACGAGGGCAAGCAGATCCTTCTGGTAGCGCAGAAGAGTGCCGAAACGGACGACCCCTCCGTAGAGGATATCCACACCGTCGGCACCCTGGCCAATATACTTCAGCTGCTGAAGCTGCCGGATGGCACGGTCAAGGTTCTGGTGGAAGGGGGATCCAGGTCCCAGCTGTATGATTTTTCCGATGAGACCGGTCATTTCACCGCCAGTTTCCGCGAGGTGGCCGACGAGGTGCCGGAAAACGAGCGGGAGGTGGAGGTGCTGATGCGTTCGGCCATCGCCCTGTTTGATCAGTATGTGAAGCTGAACAAGAAGATTCCTCCCGAGGTGCTCACCTCGCTCTCCAGTATCGAGTCCCCGAGCCGCCTGGCTGACACCATGGCGGCGCACATGTCTCTGAAGCTGGAGGAGAAGCAGGGTGTGCTGGAGATGGCGAACGTCTCCGAGCGGCTCGAGCACCTGATGGGCCTTATGGAGGCGGAGAATGATCTCCTGCAGATGGAGAAGCGGATTCGCGGTCGCGTCAAGCGCCAGATGGAGAAGAATCAGCGCGAGTACTATCTGAATGAACAGATGAAGGCGATCCAGAAGGAGTTGGGCGAGATGGACGACGCACCCAACGAAATCGAGGATCTGGAGAACCGGATTGAAGCGGCAGGCATGCCCAAAGAGGCCAAGACCAAGGCGCAGGCGGAGCTCAACAAGCTGAAACTGATGTCACCGATGTCGGCAGAGGCGACAGTCGTGCGCAACTACATCGAAACCCTGGTCGGGGTACCGTGGAAGAAGCGCAGCAAGATCCGCAATGATCTGAAGGCGGCCGAGGATGTGCTGGAGAAGGATCACTATGGCCTGGAGAAGGTGAAGGAACGGATTATCGAGTACCTGGCGGTACAGCAGCGTGTACGCAAGCTGAAGGGACCCATTCTCTGCCTGGTTGGCCCTCCTGGCGTGGGCAAGACATCTGTCGGCCAGTCGATTGCACGGGCCACCAACCGCAAGTTCATCCGCATGGCCCTGGGCGGGGTGCGTGACGAGGCGGAGATACGCGGCCACCGGCGCACCTACATCGGCGCACTGCCGGGCAAGATTATCCAGAACCTCTCCAAGATCGGTACGCGCAACCCGCTGTTCCTGCTCGACGAGATCGACAAGATGGCGATGGATTTCCGAGGTGACCCGGCTTCAGCGCTGCTGGAGGTGCTGGATCCGGAGCAGAACCACACCTTCGGTGACCACTACCTGGAGGTTGATTTCGATCTTTCCGAGGTGATGTTCGTGGCCACTGCGAATACCCTGAATGTTCCAGCAGCCCTGCTCGACCGGATGGAGGTTATCCGGCTCTCCGGTTATACCGAGGACGAGAAGGTGAATATCGCTCTTCGCTACCTGGTTCCCAAGCAGGTGACGAACAATGGCCTGAAAGAGTCCGAGATCGAGATCAAGGAGTCCACCCTCAGGGATATTATCCGGTACTACAACCGGGAAGCCGGTGTACGTAACCTGGAGCGTGAAATCTCCAAGATCTGCCGCAAGGTGGTGAAGGAGATCCTGCTCGCGAAGTCAGACAGGAAAGTGGTGGTCACCCCGGCCAAGCTGGAGAAGTACCTTGGGGTGAAGCGCTTCCGCTATGGAGAGGTTGAAGACTATGATCAGGTGGGACAGGTCACCGGCCTGGCCTGGACCGAAGTGGGCGGCGAGTTGCTCAAAATCGAAACCGCACTGGTTCCCGGCAAGGGGCGGTTGACCCATACCGGTCAACTGGGTGACGTGATGCAGGAGTCAATCCAGGCAGCGATGACGGTGGTCAGGAGCCGTGCCGATCTGCTTGGAATCGAGAGTGATTTTTACCAGAAACTGGATGTGCATGTGCACGTGCCCGAGGGCGCAACACCGAAGGATGGTCCCAGCGCAGGCATCGGCATGTGTACCTGCCTGGTATCGGCGCTGACCAACATACCGGTCAGGGCCGATGTGGCAATGACCGGAGAGATTACCCTGAGAGGTGAGGTGCTGCCGATCGGCGGTCTCAAGGAGAAGTTGCTGGCTGCCCATAGGGGCGGGATCAAGACGGTGATCATACCCGAAGAGAACGAACGCGACCTGGTGGAGATTCCGAAGAACATCAAGAAGAATCTCGATATCAGGCCGGTACGCTGGATAGAGCAGGCGCTGGAGATCGCGCTCAGGAATATGCCGACACCGGTTGAGCAGAAGGGAGATCTCCCTGAAGAGGAGAAAGGCAAGGCACGAATCACAAAAAAGACAGCTAAAAAGGGCGGCCGGCTGACCCGGCACTGAGCGCGGCCACCCTGGTTGCTGTCAAATCATATCGACGTGCGCAGTCTGGGCGGACCTCATTCTGTGCACGTTGATGCTTCACCGGAAACGACCGCACCTAATACCTGAACAAACAACGGCTTGTTGTGGATTCTAAAGTGTATGCTTCAGGTATCGTTTTTTCTGTTTTTGTGCCGCTCTGTTTAATCGCCCTGAAAACCGCATCAAATTAGGCTTTTTGGGGATTGTTAACTTGACACTTCTTCCGGGCCACTGGTATAAATTGAGCCCGTTTTGCGCGCCGACAGCGTAAGCAGACAGACTTTTCCACCACGCTGACAAACAGCGTTTTCATAACCATTAGGGGAGACGATTAATGAATAAGACGGAACTGATCGATGCGATGGCAGATTCTGCGGATATCTCAAAAGCAGCCGCCGGACGTGCGCTGGATGGCATGATCGAGGCCATCACCGAAGCACTGAAAAAGGGCGATCAGGTGTCAGTCATCGGGTTCGGTTCCTTCTCCGTGCGTGAGCGAGCAGCACGTACTGGTCGGAACCCGCAGACCGGCGCCACCATCGAGATCAAGGCCTCCAAGAATCCTGCTTTCAAGGCTGGTAAAGCACTGAAGGATGCCGTAAACTAGCGCGCCTTTGACGGGTGCTTAGCTCAGCTGGGAGAGCATCGCCCTTACAAGGCGAGGGTCGGGGGTTCGATCCCCTCAGCACCCACCATTTCCGGAGCGGTAGTTCAGTTGGTTAGAATACCGGCCTGTCACGCCGGGGGTCGCGGGTTCGAGTCCCGTCCGCTCCGCCAGAGATGAGAAGACGCGGGGTATCCTTGGATACCCCGTTTTTTCTTTACGATTCCAGAATTCGGATTTCAGGTACGTCATGCTTCAGTCCATCAGGGAACGCGCCCAGGGAGT
>JAPHTA010000113.1 GCA_026196475.1 Sedimenticola sp. | reverse complement strand
TGCTTGATCTCGCTGTCCCAGTAGGCCCCTTTTACCAGCCGCACCGGTATCAGGTCACCCTGCTGCCGGGCCAGTGCCGCCAGCCAGCAGAGAACAGGCAGAGCCCGTTTCGAGTAGGCCTGAACCACCAGCCCCAGGTTGCCCCAGCCACGAACTGCCGGATCCCGGTAGAGCTGCTCAAACAGGTCCAGCGAGATCTCCAGCCGATCCGCCTCCTCGGCATCAATGGTGATGCCCACATCCTGCTTGCGCGCCAGGCTGACAAGCGCCAGCATGCGCTCGCCCAGCTCCCGCATAACCCTGTGATACTGTGTTTTCTCGTAACGGGGGTGGAGAGCAGAGAGCTTGACGGAGATGGTGGGGCGGGGGGATCTGTCAGCCGGAAAGCTGTCCCGGCCCACCGTCTCAATGGCCCGGGAGTAGGCGGCGAAGTAGTCTTCCGCATCGCCACCGGTGAGGGCCGCCTCGCCCAGCATGTCGTAGGAGTAGGTAAATCCCGCCTCGCGGTTGGCGGTGCTGTTGGACAACGCCTCGCCAATGGTCCGCCCGAGTACAAACTGCCGCCCCATGATCTTCATCGCCTGGTGCATCGCCTGCCGCACCACCGGCTCACTCAGTCGGTTGACCAGCCGGTTGATCACGCTGGCCGGTTCATCGTCAATACCGGCGTCCAGGCGGATCACCTTGCCGGTCAGCAGGAGTCCCCAGGTTGAGGCGTTGACCAGCAGGGAGCGGCTCTGTTTCAGATGCTGCTTCCAGTCGGCGACGGTCAGCTTGTCCCGGATCAGGGCATCGGCAGTCGCGCTGTCGGGAATCCGCATCAGCGCCTCTGCCAGGCACATCAGAAGGACTCCCTCCCGGGTGTCCAGGCTGTACTCCAGCAACAGGGCGTCGATCATGTGGATCGCATCCTCCCGCGCCCGTACCGCCTTCACAAGGTCTGCACACTCGCGGGTGGTCTCCTGCATCAGGCCGGCGGTGGGTGTTGCCAGCGGCAGCAACTGCTCCAGCAGCGTCGTCTCATCGATACTGTACATGCCACTGATCGCCTGCTTCAGCGCGGCCGGGTCCTGTTCGATACTGCCCTGATCAAAAGCGGAATGGATATCGAACATCGCTATGCAACACCTCGCACCGGTCAATCAAATCACCGGACCCGTTGATGGTGGCTCCGGCACCCTGAGGGGCCTCTTGTCGGAAGTTCCCTTAACCCTGTTACGTACTGCCTTGAATGACGCAGGGTAACCCCGGGCCGGAAGCGCTTCTTGCAGAATGCTATGAAGTTTTATCAGAATCCTCTGATCGGGACAGCTTTTCAACAGCTCCGGAAAGCGCCCGCTTCCAATGCAGAGTGTAGTTAAGGGATCGCAAAGCGCGAGGCTGAACCGCTGGCGGAGGACCGGGACACGTCCTGCGGACTACTTCATCCGATACTGTCGAGGAGTGACGGCGTGGTGTTTCTTGAATACCGAGGCGAAGGCACTCTGGCTGGAGAAGCCGGTCTGAACACTCACCTCGATCAGCGGCAGACCGGTATTCTCAAGCAGGTGTCGTGCACGCTCCAGCCGCTTGCGGGTGATGTACTGGTTGGGGCTGATTCCGGTCTCTTCGCGAAACACGCTGTAAAAATGGCTTGGACTCATACACGCCAGCAACGCCAGGTCCCTGACCAGCATCTTCCGGTTCAGGTTGGCCTCGATGTACTCGTCCAGCGCCTCCATGTTCAGCCGTTTGCCACTGCACCGGGCTCCGGTTCGCGCGGCATGCCGGGACAGGAGTTGCAGCAGGCAGACCCCGAAACTGTGCGCCAGGGACTCATCCCCGGGATAGGCACGCATCTCGTTGACCGACAGCTGAAGTAGCTGTCTTACCCTGGGATCTACCTGAAAAAAACCCGATTTATCAAAAAGTTCTGACGAACACTTGATACTGATCTCATCCAGCGCCTGGACCGGCTGATCCTGAACCGGTACGTTCAGAACCAGGATCTCGTTGAAATCAACGCCGGAGAAGACATGACTCTGTGAGGATGGAATAAGACAGCCGAGCTGCTTGCTGACCCGGTCGCCCCGTCCGTCGACCTCGAACTCCGCGAGCCCCTGCACACCCAGTATCAACTGGTGATAGTCGTGGTCATGCTCGACACTGTCTGTGGGTAACTGAATAACCTGTGCGTTCAGCATATTGTCTCTTCTGAACCGGTGACCAAACACGGGTTGCCGCTTGTGGCTGCAACATAGCCTGCTCAATCTGGCGGATGAGCCAGTCGCCGAAGCATACGCGCTTTATCAATACCGATAAACCGCCTATTAAAAAAATCAATCAACTCCGGACCCATCATATAGTCCAGCCGTGCCCCGGATCCTGCTTGCTGCAGCGCAACCTGAACGGTTAAGCTGCCCCTCTCACAGGATAACGACAGCAGACCCGTCCAACATGTCACCGCAAAACAGCCCCCCCGAACCCGGTGTTCCCCTTCTGCTGCTGCACAGTTCCATGAGCAGCAAGGCCCAGTGGTCCAGGCTGGAGCAGGCACTCCCGGCCGGCTACCGGGTAATTGCGCTGGACCTTTACGGATATGGCGATGCGCCCTTTCCGGACGACCCGGAACACTTCAGCCTTGAGCAGGAAGCGGTTCGCATTGGTCAACTGGCCGAGCAATTGATCGGGGCGCAGCCGTTTCACCTGATCGGTCACTCTTACGGCGCGGCCACTGCGCTGCGCTATGCCTATGACAATCCTGACCGACTGCTCTCAATCGGACTGTTCGAACCGGTGGCCTTCCATCTGCTGCCGGAACAGGATGCGGCGATCAAACAGATGCAGTCGGTGGGCGCCGCCGTCACAATGGCGCTGGCCGCGGGGGATGCCGCGACCGCGACCCGACACTTTATCGATTTCTGGAGCGGCAGCGGGACCTATGCACGGATGGACCGGGATCGCCAGCTGTTGATGGATCGCTATATCCACAAGGTGGCGCTGGATTTCCAGGCCCTGTTCAACGAACCGCTCAGCGCAGCCGATTACCAGCGTATTGATACACCCACCTGCCTGCTCTGGAGCCCACAGAGTCCGCCGCCAACCCGGCGCGTCGCCGCACTGCTGGGAGAGACCCTGCCATGGATAGAGAGCCACAGCGTCCCGGGAGGCCACTTGGCACCCCTCACCAATCCGGACCAGGTCAATCCACACTGGATCCGCTTTCTGCGACAGCAGGAAGCGTAGCCTGGCCGGCCACCAGGCCTGCGATTTCAAGCAGCCTGGGGTTTCTGGGGCGGCAGCTGTAGTCATAGTCTGATTCGCCGTAGGCCAGCGAGTAGTAGTGTCCCCACTCCAGCAGCAGCTCCATGATCGGCTCCAGCTGCCTGCCAAAATCGGTCAGCGAGTACTCCACTCTGGGCGGCACCTCGGCGTAGACCTTGCGGTTGACGATCCTCTCCCGCTCCAGCTCTCGCAGTTTCTGGGTCAGCATCTTCTGGGTGATACCCGGTATCCGGCGCTTCAATTCGCTGAAGCGGAGGGTTTGCTGACGCAGGTGCCAGAGGATATAGAGCTTCCACTTGCCGTCCATGATATCGATCGCCACCTCGAACGGGCAGTTATACTCTGACTGATTTACCTTGATCATGGTGACCCTGTGCTCCGATAGTATCTATTTGGTAAGTATATGACCCGACAGTGCCTACTTGTTCGCACAGGGGGTAGTTGTTAGTTTGACACAAATTTATCGCGACCGGCAGAAACAGTCGGTCAAACACACTGACATTCAAAGCAGATTTGGAAAGGAGATGGAGAGATGAGCGAAACCCAATTCCGGGCACTGGTGGTGGAAGAGTCCGAACCGAAAAAGTATGTAACCGGCATCAAGACCCGCTCCACCAGCGACCTACCCGCCGGTGAAGTACTGGTGCGGGTCCACTACTCCGCCCTCAACTACAAGGACGCCCTCTCTTCCGTCGGCAACAAGGGGGTGACCCGCAACTACCCGCACACGCCGGGTATCGATGCCGCCGGCGTGGTCGCCTCAAGCGAGCATCCCGATTTCAGCGAGGGCGACGAGGTGCTGGTGACCAGCTACGACCTGGGCATGAATACCGACGGTGCCCTGGCCGAGTATATCCGGGTACCGGCCGGCTGGGTGATCCCGCTGCCGGAAGGATTGAGCCTGAAACAGGCGATGATGTTCGGCACCGCCGGGCTCACCGCCGGGTTGATGATCAATACCCTGGTGGAGAACGGACTGCAGGCGGACCAGGGACCGGTGCTGGTGACCGGGGCGACCGGCGGCGTCGGCAGCCTGGCGGTGGCGATCCTGGCCCGGGCCGGTTACCCGGTGAGCGCGGTCACCGGCAAGCCGGAGGCGGCCGACTTTCTGAAGAGCCTGGGGGCCAGCGAGGTGCTCGGGCGGGATGAGATCATCGACACCGAGCGACCCATGCTCAAGGAGCGCTGGGCCGGCGTGGTGGACGTGGTCGGTGGCGACATGCTGGCCAGCGCCCTGAAAGCGACCCGATACGGCGGCACTGTCACCTGTGCCGGCCTGGTCGGTTCACCGCAACTCAATACCAGTGTGTTCCCCTTTATCCTGCGCGCCGTCTCCCTGGTCGGCATCGACTCCGCCGAGTGCCCGATGGGGCCACGCAAGGCGGTCTGGAACAAGCTTGCCGGTGAGTGGAAGCCGGAGTGCCTGGAGACCCTGACCACGGAGATCACGCTGGATCAGGTCGAGGAGAAGCTGGCCGGCCTGCTGCAGGGCAAGGCCAGGGGTCACTACGTGGTGAAGCTCACCTGAAACCTGCCGGGCGCC
>JAPHTA010000050.1 GCA_026196475.1 Sedimenticola sp. | reverse complement strand
GCAGGAACTGGCGCCAGTTGCCGGTGGTGAAGTTCCAGAAGGTGGTGAAGATCCACAGCAGGATCAGGGCCAGGGCGGCGAAGGTGTGCAGCATCACAGCCGTGTCAAACGGCAGCAGGTGGTGGGTACCGTGCAGGCCGAAGCCGGTGAATGCCAGCAGGAAGATCAGCAGCGCCTGACTCCAGTGCCAGAACCGCTCGTAGCGGGTATAGATGGTAACCGCATGTCGCTCTCGTTTTGCCATGTCGCTCACTCCTCGCCCTTGCAGTGCTCGGTTACCCGCTTCTTGCACATGATGATTCTCACCACCCCGTGGCCCAGAGCCACCAGCAGGGCACCGGCCACGGCGATGTAACCCAGTATGTCGAGCCAGCCAAAGCCGTCCCTTCCCGGCATGTAGAAACCGTTCAGCCGGGCCAGGCGTCCATCCTTTGCATGGCACTCCGCGCAGGCCAGTGCTTCCTCCTTCGGTGCCACCATGTGGGTGATGGGCCAGTAGGAGTGGGTCTCGACAAAACCGTACTCACCGGAGTAGGGCTTGCCACTCTTCTCCATGCCCATCGTGATCGCCCGACCGAAATCGTAGTTGCCCCAGTAGGCGTCCTGGTCGTCTCCCCACAGGTGCATGTAGACCAGGGTGTTGTTGCCCTTGTCGTAGGGCTGCACGCTACGCATCCGCTTGAACGGCCAGATCCGCGCGTCCGGGTCGTCGTATGCGCCGCTGAAGCTGTTGATCTGCACCGGTCCCGCCTGCGGGTCGAAGCGGGTGTCGATGGTGGTGTAGTTCATCACCCCGTCGAACCAGGCGTACTCCGGCTCCAGGTTCTCGCCGTATTTGAAGTCGCCCTTGATCGACTTGTAGGTGGCGCGATGCTCGCCGTTGCCCTGGGTGTACTCCTTCAGCTTGAAGCCCTCACCATCTTTCAGCTTGCCGGCAGTGCGCCAGTCCCAGTCGGTCTTGGTGGCCACCCCGCCACGGGCGAAGGTGGGAATATGACAGGTCTGGCAGGCGACCCGGTCGGTGTGTCCGTTCAGTTTGATTGCCTGCAGGTTGTTACCCGGGTGCGGCGCGTCGCCGTGACAGCTTTCGCAGCTGGCGGCCTGGCGGCGCTGACCCGGTCGGCCGATGCCCTCCCGGTCCCGGGCCTGCATATTGTATCGGCTGCCAGCCCACTGGTGGCCCTCCTCCCGGTGGCACTCGCTGCAGCTGAAGTCGAGCCCCCTTGCATCCATGTGCACATCCAGGGCCTTGTCCGGGTGCTTCAGGGAGGAGTCCATATCGCCGTGCTTGACCCCGTCGCCCCCACCACCATAGAAGTGGCAGGTACCGCAGTTGGAACGGCTCGGCAGAGCGACGCTCTGGGCCACTTCACTCCAGTTGATCGGTGGCTTGCCCTCGAACATGACGGAGCAGGCGGCGTTGCCCTTGGAGTTGGGGGTCCGGTAGTAGCTGCCGGTGGCATCATGACAGACCAGGCAGTCGATGTTGTTCTGATCGCTGAAATCAAATGTGTCGTCTTTCCAGCCATAGCCGGCGTGGCACTGGGCACACATCCCCTCGTTGCCCCGGGCATTGGTGCAGAAGTTGTTGACCAGGTGCTTCTTGCCCAGGGTCTGGCCGGTCTCTGGATGACGATACTCCCAGGTCCAGTGGATCCCCTTCATGAACTGGTGACCGGCCTCGTTGTGGCACTCAAGGCAGGCCCGGGTCACCTCCGGTCCGCTGCTGAACGGCCCCTGCAGCTCCTTGAATCTGGAGTGGTCCGCCGTGGAGTCGCTGACCCGGACGCTTTCCGGCGGCTCGTCCGGAGCCCGCAGGTGGGCCCGGGTGGTATCGGCATACTCGCTGATGCCCAGTTCGACTTCGGCGCCAGCCGGGATCGCTAAAAGCGGGCCTGCGAACAGGCACATGAAGAGGATCGACAGCAGGGCCCGCGAACCTGACCAAAGCTGGCCAGCGGTCTCTCCGGGTACAGCAGGGAGTCGGTAGGAAATCGGGTATGTCATCAGCGTCTGCCTGTCTCAGAAGATCGGCAGCGGGCCGATCAACCTGTGCTGTTGTCTATACGACCAGAGTTATTAAGGCTGACGCATTGATAAATCATAAGGAATTGTTTTCTGATAAAGCTGAAAAGTGGCGGGTAAACCGGCCCGGAGGACCGTAGCCTGGGATCCGGTTTTCAGGTATTGTTGCCTGCTCATTTTTCAATTGAATTTGGGTAGCGAACCATGAGCAAACCTTTTGTCGCCGTGCTGATGGGCTCCGACTCGGACCTGCCGGTACTCCAGTCCACGATGGACGTTCTCAAGTCTCTCGATATCCCGTTCGAGGCGAAGATCACCTCCGCCCATCGGACCCCGGATGCCACACACAGTTATGTCAAGGACGCGGATGCACGGGGCTGTGCGGCCTTCATCTGCGCCGCTGGTCTGGCCGCCCACCTGGCCGGTACCGTGGCCGGGCTGACCCTGAAACCGGTGATCGGCATTCCGCTGGACGCCGGTCCACTGCAGGGGATGGACGCACTGCTCTCGACGGTGCAGATGCCGGGCGGTATCCCGGTGGCCACCGTGGCTGTTGGCAAGGCAGGCGCCAAGAACGCCGGCTACCTGGCAGCCCAGATCCTGGCGCTATCCGACAGTGACCTGGCGGAACGCATCAAGGCGGACCGGGAGAAGAATGCGGCAGGTGTCAGGGAGAAAGACGCCAAGTTGCAGGCCTCTCTCTGAGCCGGGGCCCACATGGCCCTGCCGGTGACACCCTGGAAACTGCGCGAGGCCGCCCGCTGTGTGCGGGCGGGCGGCCTCATCGCCTACCCCACCGAGGCGGTCTACGGGCTCGGTTGTGACCCCCTCAACGAGGCGGCGATGACTGCCCTGCTGGAACTGAAACAGCGGCCAGCGGTAAAAGGGGTGATCCTGATCGCATCCGACTTCGACCAGCTGCGCCCCTACGTCAAGCCACTGTCGGAAGAGCGGATGAAACCGGTGCTGGCCAGCTGGCCAGGCCCCAACACATGGCTACTGCCGGCGGCGGACGGCCTGCCGGGGTGGCTCACCGGATCCCACCCGACCCTGGCGGTACGGGTGACCGGCCACCCGGTGGCGGCCGCCCTCTGCCGCGCCTGTGACTCGCCCCTGGTCTCCACCAGTGCCAACCGCAGTGGCCAGCAGCCGGCCCGCTCACCGCTGCAGGTCAGGCTGAAGCTGCGCTCCGGTGTGGATTGTATCGTTCACGCCCCGCTGGGAGGAAATCCCACCCCATCCACTATCCGTGACGCGCTCAGTGGAGAGGTCATCCGGGGCTGACAGGGACTTGCCGCGGCCCTGGACGCAACAGCCCAAGGCATCCCGACTGATTAAACATGAGGACAAAAAAAAGGACTCACCTGGGGATCGGGTGAGTCCGGAACGCGCCTTGTAAGCGCCGGAGGAGCTGCATCCGGGAGAGCGGCTGCGGTTGCCGCCAGCCATCACACCCCGTCAATGCGACGATGTACCCTTTGCCATGATCGGTCCATCGTGG
>JAPHTA010000317.1 GCA_026196475.1 Sedimenticola sp. | reverse complement strand
GGTTGCGTCCAATGCCGGATGTTGGGGTTCGCAGGCTCACCCCAACCTACTGGTCGCTTCGATTTCAGTGCAGGGCGGGCACCCCGTGCCCACGCGGTTGCCTGCCTTACCGGGTTGCGGGATTCCATCGGCCCGGGGCGGGCCTCCTACAGGCCATATCAAGTGTAGGAGCGGCGCCCTCGCCGCGATTGGGGATTCGGCGCGGGTACGGTGGGCACCCCGTGCCCACGCGGATACCGTCGGCCGCGATCACCGGCCCGCAGGTTCAGCCAGCCAGTTCCGTCTCCAGCTCCAGCCACAGCGCCTGGTAAGCGCGCCCGGCCACGCTGTTGGGGGCAAAACTGCCGATCGGCGCCCGATACACACCCATGCGCTCCACGTCGCTGGCGTAGGGTATGTGGGAGGCGAGCATCTCCGGGTAGCGCTCCGGCAGCTGGCGGAGCATCTCCAGGTGCATGCGCTTGCGCCGGTCCACCATGGAGAAGAACGGCATCCGTTTCACGTCAACCACCTTGTGCCCGTCCAGGAACTCCACCAGCTGCTGGTAGGTGCGCAGGGAGAGGGTGGTGGGGATGGTCGGCACCAGCAGCGCGTCGGCGGCACGGAAGATATTCTCCGATACCAGGGAGATGCTGGGCGGGCAGTCCAGGTAGATACGATCGAACTCCTCGGAGAGCGGTCGCAACAGGCGCAGCAGTTGCTTCACCGGCCCCTTCGACTCCCCCAGCATCAGGTCCATGTTGCGGTAGGAGAAGTCGGCCGGCAGCAGGTCCAGGTTCTCGAAATCACTGCCCTTGATCAGCTCGTCCAGGTCACGCTTGCCCTTGACCATCTTGCGTCCGCCGCCCTTGATCCGCGGCTTGACCCGGAAGTAGTAGCTGGCCGCCCCCTGGGGGTCCAGGTCCCAGACCAGGGTCTTCAGGCCGGCCCGCGCCGAGAGGTAGGCCAGGTTGACCGCGGTAGCGGTCTTGCCCACCCCGCCCTTGATGTTGTAGACGCCGATGATCCTCATTCCGGCGACTCCTTCTTGCCCTTGCCGAACAGGGACTCGTAGGTCTGCACATGCTCGGGGCGGGAGAAGTGGGCGAAGCGGCTGTCGAAGGTCTCCCGCGCCTGCCGCTGGCGCTTCAGCAGGTTGTCCACCAGCATGCCCATGGCCAGCAGGGTATCCGCCGGCACCTCGCCCTCCTGCACCATCTGGTGGGCGAACTGGCGCAGCTTTTCCGCCTGCACCTCCAGGTCCTGGAAGTCGCCCAGGTTGTCGAGCAGGCTCTTCAGTGCCTTGATCAGGGGTCGCACCTCCAGCGGCGGGTAGAGGCTCTGGAAGAACTCCAGCAGGTAACGCAGCTTCTTGCAGTTCTTGCGCAGCTCGTGCAGCGCCTCGGGCGGCGAGTAGGCATCAATCGCCAGTCCCTCCTCCAGCACCCGGCGATAGATCTTGTAGATGCGCCGGGCCGCCACCTTGCGAATCGGCCTGGCCGCCGCTTCCCCGTCGCTTTCCGGATCGGGCGGGGTCTCCAGGAAGGCGCGCCACTCCTTGAGCAGGGTATGGAAGTGGGGCGAGTTGATCTTGCGCACCATCGCCTGCTGCTCCTGCTGCTGGTGCGCCTGCAAAAACTGTTTCAGCGGCTCCAGGTAGGGCTGGTACTCCTGCGGCAGGCTCTCCCGGTAGGCATCGAAACCGAGCAGGTAGACATCCATGTCCCGGGTCGGGCTGGTGATCTGGCCAACCCAGGCGAAACGGCTCTTGAACTCCTCCACCACGCTGCCCGGGAATACCCCCTTTACCTGGGTCAGGGCCGAGCGGGTACGGCGCACCGCCACCCGCAGGTCGTGCAGGAACTCGCTATCCAGGTCGGCCCGGGTGCCGGGCAGGTTGAGCTCCAGGGTCTCCAGCAGCTGCAGCTGTATCCGCCGCGCCACCTCCCCGGCCGGCTGCTTTCCGTCAAGCCTGAAATCCAGCTTGGAACTGTAGTCCCGGGGCTGGCGTCCGAGTGCCCGCAGGGCCAGGTCAATAATCGGCTCCTGCCGGGGTACCAGCTCCAGCTTCTGTTCCAGGAAACGCTCTACCCGGGTCAGGTACTTGCCATAACCGCGCACCGGCAGCAGCTGGACCTGGCCACCCATCGGCTGGTACTCGCCCCGCCCCGGGTGGCGTGCCTGGCTCTCCTCCAGGGCAATGCGCAACACCGTCTTCTCCTCCCGGTCGAACAGCTTCAGCAGGCACACCCGGGTACGCACCTCCACCTGGGGCAGCAGGCTGCGCATGGCCAGGGGCGGTGCGATACGTTCGCGCATCAGTCCGGGGGGGAACTCCCAGGCAAAACGGGGCGGCCCGGAACCGAGGCGGACCGTCTCGAACGGGGCGGCGCTATCCAGTGCGCGCAGCACCAGGTTGTGCAGCCCCTCCTCTTTCACCTCGTCCAGCTGCAGGCCGGCGCCATGCAGGCGCCAGTCAAAACTGTCGTAGAGGATGGCCCGCCGCAACACCTCGGGCTCGGCGGCGCAGCGGAATTTCGAGATCAGGGCGGTCTGAACCGCTTCGATCGAGTCCCTCTCTCCCAGTGGGTAACGCAGGGTGTGTGCCGCCATTTTTCTTATATTCCTCCGAGGCTTCGGACTCGCTGTCTCACCGGAGAGGAAAATACTAGTCAAGCCGGCGGCAAATTACCATTACAGTCACCGGCTATCCTGCTGCAGGCTCTTGGAGGCGATCTCGTAAACATCCCTGGAGACGCCGGTGGTCTCCAGGATGCGCCTCAGCTGGGCCTGCATCAGTTTCTGACGCCCCGGGTCATAGCGCTGCCAGCGCGCCATCACCCGCACCAGCCGGGAGGCGACCTGGGGATTGAGTCCATCCAGCTCCAGCACCCGGTCACCCAGGAAACGGTAGCCACTGCCGTCGGCGGCATGGAAACGTACCGGGTTGCCGGAGCAGAAGGCACCGATCAGGGCCCGCACCTTGTTCGGGTTGGCGATCGAGAAAGCCGGGTGCTTCATCAGCTCCTGAACCCTTTTCAGGGTGTCGCTGCGACTGGATAGCGCCTGCAGGCTGAACCACTTGTCCAGCACCAGGGGGTCGCTCTGCCAGCGCCGGTAGAAATCCTCCAGCAGCGCCTCGCTCTCCGGGGTATCGTGCTCCGCCATCAGACCCAGGGCCACGATCACGTCGGTCATGTTGCGGTTGTCACGGTACTGTTTCACGCACTGCGCCACGATCACCTCGTCCGGCAGTCGCATCAGGTATCCGAGCGCCAGGTTGGCCAGGCTGCGACGACCGATCGCCTCCGCATCCGGGGCGTAGGGACCCTCCACCCGGTTGTCATGGTAGACCGCCAGCAGCTCTGTTTTCAGGCGCCCGGCGATCTCCGTCCTGAGCCGCTCCCGGGCGTTGTGGATCCCGTCCACGTCCACCTGCTCCATCTGGTCACCCAGGTAGCTCTCGGAGGGCAGGGTCAGCACCTCGGCCAGCAGTGCCCGGTCCTCCACCGGCACGGTCAGGGCCTGGCGGAAGGCCTCGATGAAGCCAGCAGGCACCGGAGCACCGGGCGTGGACACCATCTGCAGCAGTATGCGCTGGGCCAGGCTCTGTGCCGCGTCCCAACGGCTGAAGCCGTCACTGTCGTTGGCCATCAGGAACATCAGCTGCCCATCGCTATAGTCGTAGCGCACCTTGACCGGGGCCGAGAAGCCGCGCAACAAAGAGGGCACCGGCGGCTCCTGGACGTCGACGAACTCGAACTGCTGCCGCGCCTCGCCCAGCTCCAGCATGCGGGTGCCGGGAACTGCCGCCGTCTCGCCCTCCAGGCGCAACGCCATGTCCCGACCCTGGCTGTCCAGCAGGCCGATCGCCAGCGGGATCAGGAGCGGCTTCTTGTGCGGCTGTCCCGGGGTGGCCGGGCAGTCCTGTTCGACCGTCAGTCGGTAACGTTTCTGCCCTTCCAGGTACTCTCCCCGGATGGTCAGTTCCGGGGTGCCGGCCTGGCTGTACCAGCGCTTGAAGCGGGTCATGTCCCTCCCGCTGGCATCCGCCATGCACTGCACGAAGTCGTCGGTGGTCACCGCCTGCCCATCGAAGCGCTGGAAGTAGAGGTCGGTGCCGCGGCGGTACGCCTCCGGTCCCAGCAGGTTGTACTGCATGCGCACCACCTCCGCCCCCTTCTCGTAGACGGTGACGGTGTAGAAATTGTTGATCTCCATGTAGGCATCCGGACGCACCGGGTGGGCCATGGGACTGGCGTCCTCGGCAAACTGGTGCGCGCGAAGCAGGCGCACGTCCTCGATCCGCTTGACCCCGCGCGACCCCATGTCGGCGGAGAACTCCTGGTCGCGGAACACCGTCAGACCCTCTTTCAGGCTGAGCTGGAACCAGTCGCGGCAGGTGATCCGGTTACCGGTCCAGTTATGGAAGTACTCATGGGCGATCACCGATTCGATGCCCTGGAAGTCCCGGTCGGTGGCGGTTTCCGGCGAGGCCAGTACGTACTTGGAGTTGAAGATGTTGAGCCCCTTGTTCTCCATCGCCCCCATGTTGAAGTCGTTGACCGCCACGATCATGTAGATGTCAAGGTCGTACTCGCGGCCGTAGTTCCGCTCGTCCCAGCGCATCGCCTTCTTCAGCGACGCCATGGCGTGATCACACTTGTCGATGTTCTCCGGCTCGACATAGATGCGCAGTGCCACCTCCCGACCGGAGGTGGTGGTGTGGGTGTCGCTGATCCAGCGCAGGTCACCGGCTACCAGGGCGAACAGGTAGGCCGGCTTGGGATAGGGATCACTCCAGGTCACTTCGTGGCGCCCGTCATCCAGCTGCCTCTCCCGCTCCAGGTTGCCGTTGGAGAGCAGGACCGGGTAGCGGGACCGGTCGGCGAGGATGGTGGTGGTGAAGCGGCTCATCACATCCGGGCGGTCCAGGTACCAGGTGATCTTGCGAAACCCCTCCGCCTCACACTGGGTGCAGAACATGCTGCCCGACTTGTAGAGACCCTCCAGGGCCGTGTTGTTCTGCGGCTGGATGCGCACCTCGCTCTCCAGCACAAACGTCTCCGGCACCCGGTACAGGGTGAGTCCTTTATCATCCACCTGGTAGGCGTCCCGACCCAGGGCCACGCCGTCGATCGAGAGTGCCAGCAGTTCCAGCTCCTCGCCGTGCAGTTGCAGGGAATCGGTGACGTCTTCGACAGCCGGGTTACGGCGCATCTGCAGCCGGGCCGTGACCCGGGTCTCCAGCTCTCCCAGGTCGAATACCAGGTCGCACTGGTCAATCAGGTATTCGGGTGGTCGGTAATCCTTGAGGTAGACGGTCTGCGGGGTGTCTCTGAGCATGCTGGCAACTCTCTGCGGATCAGGCTGAAAAGGGATGCTAAGTAGATCTGGCTACTATCTCACTATTCAACCCCGGACGAAACGGGGCTATACGGGTCAAGACCAGACCAGACCAGACCGGCTGATTCTACCGCCTGAAGAGCAGGTCTTTGTCGCCCTTTTCTGTCTGGACCCCCCTGTATACCGCTTGGTAGGATAGACTGGTAACTCAGCAATTTATTGAGATCCCGCTATGCCAAACGTTGTGATGTACACCACCGCCATCTGCCCCTACTGCGTGCGCGCCAAGTCCCTGCTCGACCGCAAGGGCACCAGCTTCGAGGAGCGCCGGATCGAGGGAGACCGGGAGTTGATGCGCCAGATGATCGAGCGCAGTGGACGCAGGACAGTGCCGCAGATCTTCATCGATGATTACCACGTGGGCGGCTACGACGACCTGGCGGAGCTGGATGCCATGGGCAAGCTGGACCCGCTGCTGGGACTGGCCCCCCAGGACGAGCCGGACGCCATCACATGACAGCTTCGCCCGCGGCGGAGTCGATGCGTCTGGACAAGTGGCTGTGGGCGGCCCGTTTTTTCAAGACCCGCCAGCTGGCGGCGGAAGCGATCAGTGGTGGCAAGGTGCACCTCAACGGCCAGCGCACCAAGCCGGGCAAGCCGGTAACCGCCGGCAGTCGCCTGACCATCCACAAGCAGTCACTGCAGTGGGATATCGAGGTAAAGGTGATCCCCACCCAGCGACGCCCGGCCAGCGAGGCGATACGCTTCTACGAGGAGGATGAGGCGAGTCTTCTCAGGCGCCAGGAGCTGGTGGCCGAACAACGACTGCAGAGAGCCGCCGCACCGCGACCCGCGGCCGGCAGACCGAGCAAGCGGGATCGCCGCATGATACACAGCTTCACTGGCAAGACGCGCTAACCTTTCCAGGGCATCGCGCACCTATACTGATATTAATGGCACCGGCGCCCCGCCAAGGCAGGCGCCGGAGCGTGAGTTGACCGGGGCCCCCCGTTATGGACCAGGACGCCTATCGCAAGACCTATCACCAGATGAACGAGCGCTTCTGCCTGTTCGAGAAGTGCCTGTTTGCCGGGCACGCTGCCTGTGCCCAATCCGACCGCTTCAACCTGGCGGAACGGGAGGGTATCCACTGCAGGTCGGATAGCGCCCAGGCCCGCTGCGGCGAATTCCTGGACCTGCTGCGTCACCACAGCCGTTTCACCCTCAAGTCGAGCGACGAGCGCGACGTACTGAGTCACGCCCAGGCCCTGCGCCTGCAGGTGGGTGGCATACGCGGCCTGGACCGGGTTCTCGAGGTACGGGAGGAGCCGGTGACCTACGTGGATGACATTCACGGGCTGCTGGGCCGTGCAGTTCAGCTCTACGACAGTCTCGACCAGCTCCCTTTCAACGAGATTATCCAGCAGGTGGCTGCCTTCAAGGGACGACACGGCTCACGTGGTTGAGTGGATTTCCCTGTTTAACCGCAGGGACTCATCAAAGTTCGCGAAGCGTCCCCAAGGCTCTGCAGGATTTCAGGACAACCGGGCAGGTGATCCACCGGAAAAAAACCAACCGATGTTTCTCTTTACGCTGCTTGCGTCCCTTGCGGTTGAACAGCATCGGCTCTAATCCGGAGTTCCCGATTCAACGGCAAAAGGCGCCAAGCTCGGACAGCGATCCAGGCGCCTGGCAGCCGGCTCCGTTTCAACATGGAGCGTGGCGGGTACCCGGAAACCCTTTCCGTGTCAGCGGCTACACTCTTCTATCGAGACGCTGAAAAGAGCGCAGTACACCACTTGTTGACCGGGGTCATGGCATTCCGTCCCGGCTTACAGTGGGATAACAGGGGATAAAAAACAACACCACTTCCAGACACGCCAGGAGAGAGAGATGCCTGCCTACACCACCCACGATAT
>JAPHTA010000360.1 GCA_026196475.1 Sedimenticola sp. | reverse complement strand
GCTCAATCGGCTCCTGCCGCAGGATCTCCAGAGCCACGTGTCCATCGGCAGCCACGGTACTGGCGTGCCCATAGGCGTGCAGCAGGTCGCGTACGCTCTCCCGCATGCGCACCTCGTCGTCCACCACCAGGATATTCGCCGGCCTGGTGTCGTTCGATTTGGCAACACTCTCCCTACTACCTGTCGACTGGGAGACGAGATCATTTCCCAGCCAGGACTCCGTGGACTTCAACATGGTGTGCTCCCCTGTTTATTCGTCCCCTAGTCGACGAGGAAGGTGGACAAGAAATTCCGTACCCCCTCCCGCACGTCCTCTGCAGCTAATACTCCCTTTCAGCTCGTCAATGAGGTTTTTTACTATGGTTAATCCCAAACCCGAGTGGTTACCGCCTTTTGTACTCTCAACCGGAGAAAAAATCTTCCCCGCAATTTCATCGGGAATGCCCGGTCCACTGTCCGCTATCCCGAGTTCAATATATTCACGCCCGCCGATATTGACGTGGTCGCGGCTATAAAGCCACAGGCTGCCCCCGTCAGGCATCGCTTCCACCGCGTTCTTGACCAGGTTGGTGACCACCTGTTTCAGACTGGAGCGGCTGACCTGGATCGGTGGCAGGTTCTGTGCCAGGTCCAGGTCCATGGCTATACCGTTGGTCTTCACGTAGGAGGCCTGGAATATCTCGGCCAGATCCCTTATCACCTCGTTGACATCCACGGAAACCGACGCGATATGCTGTGGATCGGCGATGTTGCGCAGCCGAAGGGCAATATCGCCCACCCGCTGGATCTCCTCCTTGATGATGTTAAGGTGATCCGAGATTGTCGCGTCATCCTTGAACTTGGCGGACAATACATGCAGGTAGTTGTTGATGATTCCGAGCGGGTTGTTGATCTCGTGTACGATGCCCCGGGCTTCGCGCTGGTGCCACTGCCGGGCATTTTCAAGGCGCTCTTCGGTTCTTTCGCCGATCTGCCGGTTGGCGATGATGCTCTCCGCCGCGGTGCTGGAGAAGACCGGCATGAAGCCGCTGTTATGCTGGAACGGTTCCAGGTCGGAATCGCGAAGACCGGCGACGATAACGCCCACTCGTCGTCCTCCCGCAATCAGCGGGATACAGAGCAGATGATCCCGCTCCAGGGTGCGTGCGAGTTGCTGGTCGACCAGCGATGCCGGGTTCGATTCCATCGGCTTGAAAGGCCCCTGGACCTTGCGTTCTAGCAGGGCCTGGGCTACCCGACTGCGTTTCTCCACCAGGGGAATAACAAATTCGGCAACCCTGCTGCCGCTTACCTGGCGGCCCGTGGTTCCGGCCAGGTTCTGTTCGTCAGCATCCAGCAGAAACAACAGGCTCCTGTCCATGTCGAAGAGAATGTTCAGCTCGGACAGTACCGATTGCAGGAACTGCTGCAGGTTCTCCTCGTCACCCGGTGCCAGTCGCACACCACCAAGGAGGGCGAACTCCCGTACCCGGCGGGCCAGCTCCAGGCGGACTGCCTCGGTCTCCACCTGTACCTCGATCTCTCCGTTGTCATCCTTCTGCAACTTGATACCCAGGGCATCTGCCGCCTTCTCCACCTGGTCGTCGATATCCCTGACCAGGCTCGTTATCACGGAGGGGGTGAGGCCAAACAGCAGATCGGCCTCCGCATACAGGGTTTCCCGGTCGACCCGGGGGTCGCTCAGCTTGTGGGTGAAGTTGGTCAGCCTTACCAGGCGGGGTGCTTCCAGCAGCCGGTCGGCCGGTTCGTTCTGGTACAGCAGGGCGTCGCTGAGAAAGGAGTCCATCTCCCACTCCATCACCATCGCCGCACTCACCTCGTGATAGGGTACACCGAAAAGTTCCCGTTCCAGCTCGCACATCGCCAGGTCGGCCTGCTGCCGGGTCAGCAGTTCGCTGTAGCTGTCAGGCCGGTTATTGAGGAAAACCAGCTGCCCCAGCTTGTGCAGCAGGCCGGCCAGGTAGGCCTCGTCCGGCAGGTCGTAACTGGTCAGGTTGGCCAGGGACTTGGCCGCGTGGGCGCACCAGAGCGACTTGTACCAGATAAGACCAAGTCCACTGCCGGTTTTGACATCGAAGCGCGAAAAGAACTGGTGTACCGCCGCATTGATGGCGATGGTCTTGATATTGTCCAGACCCATGACCACCAGCAAGTGATTGAAATCACGGGTTTCGTTCCATTGCGCATACGCGGGGGAGTTGCCGATGGCGGTGATCTTTGCAGTCAGGCCGACGTCCTGCTGTATGATGTCCGCAAGATCCCGAAAACTGACATCGACTTGGTGGCAGGCTTCGATTAATCTCAACAGCACCTGCGGCACGGCGGGAAGCCTGCCCAGGTTGAGTTTTTCGATGCTGACACGGGATGTCTCGTTCATAACATGACATCCTGCACCAATTATCAACTATAAGTCAATGAGATAGAAGGGAATTCTGTACAATATTTGAACAAATGATTGTGCTGCAACGATATTTGGCGGTGAGGCGGACGAATCTGCTGTGAATATTCGGACAAAATGTGATCCGGTTAACAAAATGGTGGCGATCGCCAGCGGCAAGGGGGGTGTTGGAAAAAGCACCATAGCCGCCAACCTCGGGATCGCGCTGGGCCAGATGAAGCGGAAGGTCTGCCTGTTCGATGCCGATACCAATCTGGCCAATATCAACATCCTGTTTGGCGTCAATCCCGAGTACACCCTGGAGAATTACCTGGCGGGTGACCGTCCGCTGGAGCAGATTCTCCTGACCGTGTCGGAGCAGCTGCAGATTGTCCCGGCGGCCAGCGGAATTGCCGAGTTCATAGAACTCTCGCCCGATCAGCAACAGCAGCTGATGAAGGCATTGCGCACAATCGAGGATGACAGCGACCTCATCCTGGTCGATTCGGCGGCGGGTATAGGTAACAGCCAATTGAACTTTTTTCTGGCCGCCGCCTGCCCGATTCTGATAATCACGCCTGAACCGACCTCTTTAACCGACGCATTTTCTTTCCTGAAGATGGCCAGGCGCTTTGGTTTCGAGCGTCCGGTATACGTGATCATAAACCAGGCCTCCGACCTGCATGCCGCGCGTTCTGCATTCAAGCGCTTCAAGGCGGCAACCGAGAAGTATCTGCAGCTTGAGGTGGGTTACCTCGGCTACGTGTTGCAGGATCACCAGGTACCTGATTCGGTGAGCCAGCAGAAGCCTGTCATGCTGAACAAGCCGGACAGCCTGGCAAGTCGATGTATCCGGGTTATTGCGGAGCGTCTGCTACGCCTTCTCGCCAACGAGAGCGGCTGTACCGGGAGTCTCAGTGATTACCTGTCCGAGATGAACCAGCCGTTTGGCATAGAGATTGGCCCCACCGTGTCCGGGGAATCGAGGAGCGGAACTTCAGGTGAGGCGCAGTGGTTGCAACAGGTGTTGTCGCGGCTGGGCGAGATGGATATTGAACAGGGGCAGGAAATGCTGAGACAGCTCAACAACGAGTGGAGCAGACGGCACGGTAGGGCGGGTAGTGATCTTCTGCCAGTGAATCCGTCCCCGGTGGCATTGCACCCCGGCTCCTCCAGCGATGCGAGCAACCCGGTTGTGTCAGCCGAAACGGAGGCAGCTCCGTCGCCTGCCGCTGACGACCCGGGAGGGCGGCAATCCGGAAGGGACGGGTGCCCCGACTACCAGGTGGCGATGGTCTTTGCCGATAAACTGGCCAGGATCGAGTCAGGGTAGCAATAGGGCGGCCCGGCCACTTTTCAACGTCCCCTCCCTATTCGCCGGTATGGCATTCCAGTCGGTTGGTCTTTAACGCTCTCCTTGTCCGTCTTTCCCGCGTTCTGCTGCAATCCACCGCAGGCGAGCTATAGTTAATCCTATCTCCGCGAGCCCGACGAATCAGTTTTTTCCCACCGGGAGCAAGTCCTTTGCGGATTCGAAGGTAACAGAAGAGGAGGTATGGCGATGGTACCTGCTGCCCGAAATGATCGGTTGACCCGGTTGAACAACCGGCTATTCCTGACTGGCCTGGCGCTGCTGACTGTTACAGCCCTGTCCGGTTGCTTCCATACGCGCCCGGCCGCTCCCACGGCCACTGTTCCCAACTGTTCGGGGGCCGGGTGTTGCTGCAATTCACCCATCGAGCACTACAATCCGGCAGCCGGAAGCTGGCCGGATTGTGCTACCGGTTTTACCTGCAAGAGTATGCGACCGGGTGGTGTCGTTCACCCCGGTGGCTTCCGGGTCGACGTGAACGTCTGTCAGACGAATGGTGCACCCCTGACGGCGCCGTTGATGATCAGGCCCGGGGAACCCTCGTTTTGCCGTACCGATATCTGACAGGCGGTCCGATCGAAGGGTCTTTGCGGGCAGGGCTCACCCCTCGATGTGGATATACTCGGAAATCGGTAAAGTTTAGAATGGCGGGATGAAGACCTTTGCCTGTCAATGTGGTGCCCGCCTCCATTTCGAGAACTCCGTCTGTCTTTCCTGTCGGCATCAGCTGGGTTTCCTTCCGGACGCCCGAACTCTCAGCGCCCTCACCAGAATTGATGACCAGCACTGGCGGGCACAGGCCAACGACCGGATTTATAGAAAGTGCAGAAACTATGCTCAGCACCAGGTCTGCAACTGGATGGTGCCGGATGTGGATCAGCATGCCTATTGTTTCTCCTGCCGCCTGTCCGAGATCATTCCCGATCTGGGTAAACCGGAGAACCTGAAGCTCTGGGGATTAATCGAAAGCGCCAAGCGTCGTCTGCTCTACAGCCTGATCTGGCTTGAGCTGCCGATCACTACCCGGGAAGAAAATTCGCAGCTGGGGCTGGCGTTTCACCTGATGGAGGACCAGGGTTATTCGGAATTTGCCGATGTCGGGCTGTCCCAGAACCCTGTCTATACCGGCCACCGAAACGGTGTTATCACGTTGAATATCGCGGAGGCGGACCCGGTATCAAGAGAGAAAACCCGTGCCCACCTGGATGAGTGCTATCGGACTCTTCTGGGCCACTTTCGCCATGAGTCGGGTCACTACTACTGGGATGTTCTGCTTCGGCACTCATCGCGACTCGATGAGTTTCGAGGCCTGTTTGGAGATGAACGCATCGGTTACAGCGAAGTGATGCAGGGTTTCTACAGCCAGGGTCCGGTCGCCGGCTGGCAGAGCAACTGGATCAGCGGCTACGCCAGTGCCCATGCCTGGGAGGACTGGGCGGAAACCTGGGCCCACTATCTGCACATGGTCGATACCCTGGAAACTGCCCACGACTACGGCTTTAACCTGAATAGAGGTATGCCACTGGCAAACCCGGGGGAACAGTTCAGCGCCGGATTCCTCTCGACCCTTTCGGTCGAGACCCTTGTTAACGAGTGGTCGCTGTTTACCGTTGCACTGAATGACATGAACCGCAGCATGGGATTGCCGGACGCCTACCCCTTTGTGATCAGTGACACGATTATCAGGAAACTGGCTTTTGTACATGACACGATTCTAAACCGGGGGTGAACTCCAGGTACCGGATAGAAGTGAGAGCGCGTATCCGGACACAGAGAGGTTCCCAGCAGATCAGCTTCAGTTCCGTTTCTCCGGCTCCCAGTCGAATTTTGGCAGACGACCGAATGCCCGCTTCAGCCCGTCATTCCACGATTTCTGCAGTGACTTGTAGTAGGGGGAGGCGAGTTTGAGCGACAGGTGTCGCGGCTCTTCCAGGCTGTTTCCCTGATACATGCTGAGTTCAAACGGCGGGCCAACCGAGATATTGCTGCGCATGGTTGAGTCGAGCGAGACCAGGGCACAACGCGCGGCATCATCGAGCGATGATTCGAGGGTGATGATCCGGTCCAGAATCGGTTTCCCGTACTTGTTTTCCCCAATCTGCAAGTAAGGGGTATCAGCGGACGCGCTGATATAGTTGCCCTCGGGGTATATCAGGTAGATATCGTGGCTGCAGCCCTTGACCTGACCACCGAGAATAAAACTGGCCGCCGAGCTGCCACCGCTTTTTTCCACCGCCGGTCCATGGTGTTTCTGCTCCTGCTGGCTCAGGTCGCCAATATAGTCGGCGATATCAAACAGGTGCCTGGCCTTGAGAAGGTTGAACTTTGCCCTGGGATTATCGAGGTCACCCTGGATGGCGTTGACCACTGCCTGCGTGGTGGCCAGGTTGCCTGCAGCCAGCAACACGACAACGCGGTCGCCAGGCCAGACGAACCGATGCATCTTGGAACAGGTACGAATGTAGTCGACACCGGCATTACTGCGGGAATCCGATGCGAATACGATGCCATCCTTCACGTTGATGGCAATACAGTAGGTCATTCTCCACTCCTGACGAAGTCACCAGCCTAGTCTAGAATAGTATCAGATTCACTCTGATCGCCTACGATATTTTTGGTGCTGTTCCGTCTGGGTTATCTGTCACCATTCTCTCTTGGATCAGGCCGCAGGACGCAATTACAAGATGGCAATACGCTGGGGAAGTTACAAGGTAAAGGGGCTCTATGACGAGCTGATTCGCGTAGCCGGCAAACCGCGGCCGGCGGCCATGGAGCTTTGCCAATACCTGCGAAATCTCTCGGACAGCGAGTTGGATGAATACCGGGTGGCGGCGGAGATGGCGATCAGCGTCATGGGGATTACCTTCACGGTGTACTCTGAGGAGGAGGGATCGATCGATCGTGCCTGGCCGTTCGATATTATTCCAAGGGTAATCCCGAAATCTGAATGGATGCAGGTTGAACGGGGGCTGAAACAGCGGGTGTTGGCGCTTAATCGCTTCATTGATGACATCTATCATGAGCAAAAAATTGTCGGCGAAGGGTTGTTCCCGGCTTCTCTCCTCGACAATTCTGTGAACTACCGCAAGCAGTGTATCGGTATTGATCCTCCAGGTGGTATCTGGGCTCATATCTGCGGGTCCGATCTGGTTCGTGACAAGAACGGGGAGATCTACGTACTGGAAGACAATCTTCGTGTACCTTCCGGGGTCTCCTACATGCTGGAAAACCGCCAGGTCATGAAGCGGGTCTTTCCGGAGCTGTTTGAGGATCAGAGCATACTTCCAGTGGATGATTATCCGTCCAAGCTATACGATATGCTTGCCGCACTGTCACCCCGGGAGATCGAGCAACCCGAGATTGTGGTATTGACTCCGGGCATCTATAACTCGGCCTATTTCGAGCATGCCTACCTTGCCCAGCAGATGGGTGCCGAGCTGGTTGAAGGCCGCGACCTGGTGGTAGAGAAGGATGACTGTGTATACATGCGGACCGTGGATGGCCTTGCCCGGGTCGATGTCATTTACCGGCGGATCGATGATCTGTTCCTGGACCCGGAATCGTTTCACCCAAAATCCTACCTGGGTGTACCGGGGCTGATACGGGCCTGGAAGGCTGGCAATGTGGCGTTGGCCAATGCCCCTGGTGCCGGGGTTGCGGACGACAAGGTAGTCTACTCCTTCGTACCGGACATCATTCGCTTCTACCTGGATGAGGAGCCGCTGATTGGCAACGTTCCCACCTATAAATGCATTGACAAGGCAGACAAGGAGTACGTGCTGGAGCACATCGCTGAACTGGTGGTGAAACCGGCAAACGAGTCCGGCGGCTACGGTATGTTGATCGGACCCCAGGCGACGGTCAAAGAGCGGGAACATTTCAAAAGACTGATAAAGCGGGATCCGCGAAACTACATCGCGCAGCCTATGCTGACACTCTCCACGGCTCCGACACTGATCAACAGGCGAGCGGAACCCCGGCATCTGGACCTTCGTCCCTTTATTCTTACCTCTCCAAACGAAGTTTACGTCACTACCGGAGGATTAACCCGGGTGGCTCTGCGCAAGGGGTCCATAGTGGTCAATTCATCCCAGGGCGGTGGTAGCAAGGATACCTGGATCATCGAAGACGAGGGGCTCTAGCATGCTGTCAAGGGTCGCGGAAAACATCTACTGGATGGCCAGGTATATCGAACGTGCCGAGAATACGGCACGTCTGGTTATGGTCAATACCAACCTGTTGCTTGACCTGCCGAAGGGCCTGCAGCCGGGCTGGAAACCGATTATCGAGATCCTGGGTAGCGAGGAGTACTTCCTGCAGAACTACGATGATTTTACCGAACGTGCCGTGCTCAAGTCCCTGATTGCCGACCCTAACAGCTCCACTTCCATCCTTCACTCGCTAAGAATGGCCCGAGAGAACGGTCGTACCATACGGGACATCATTCCGCGTGAAGGCTGGGAACAGATCAATGATCTCTATCTCGTGGCAAAGAGCAATGCCTCCAGCGGATATACCAAGAAAGGGCGCTTCGATTACCTCAAACGAATGGTGCTGGGCGCACAAACCATCACTGGATTGCTGGCCGGTACCATGCTGCATGACATGGGCTACGATTTTCTGCGTATGGGCAGAAACCTGGAGCGCGCAGAGATGACCACACGCATCATCGACGTCCGTTCCGCGAACCTGCTTGATGAGCACGAGGGGCTGACTCCCTTTGAAAACATCCAGTGGATGAGCGTGTTGAAATCCCTGACCGCCTACCAGATGTATCGCCGTACAATTCAGGTTCGGGTACGCCGAAAGGACGTACTGAAGTTTTTGCTCAAAGACAAAAAGTTTCCCCGTTCTTTCTTTCACGCCCTGCTGGAGGTAAAGAGTTGTTTGCAGAACCTGCCCCGGAACGAGTCTTCGGTGACGTTGTTGAACGAGGTTGGGAAGAAGGTGCTGCGTGCGGATCAGGCGATTCTCCAGCAGGATGAACTGCATGCCTTTATTGATGAGCTACAGCTAGGTCTGGGTGACCTCAACCAATCGATAACAGAGACCTATTTTCGATAACGCGGGTTCTCCGCCGTGTCTCCAGTAAACAGTATTTAAGCCAGAGCTCACCATAACCCAACGATACTAGTTGTGAAATCACAGCTGTCCCGTTAAGAACCGCTTTGGCTGTTTGTAACAGGCAGATTAAACGTAAAAATATGGTCCGCATTCAGGTGATGTGACATAGAAAACGAGTGCGTGCGTCCCTTCACCCTAAGGGAGAAGGGCAGGAGGGGATATTAATAAAGCAACGAATTGCTCCATCTAATCCCTTCATCCCAACCCTGGGCCGCATGCTCCCGACGCGGCCAACCGACTACATCCCTGTAGTCGTCTCCCTGAGGAAAAGGGATTTTGTGGGACAGCCGTGTTGCCAACTACCTCTCTCACAACCATTTTCCAATAGCCCGGCCAGAGAGAGAGCTTTATCTTTTGATTTTTGCCCCGCCACGCGATGGCATCCCTTCGGGACTTTCCTGAGGCTCGCGTTCCGTTTGCACGGCAATGCGTAACTCCGGCACCGGACCGGATTGGCGGGTTTACAGTGCGAAATCAACCGGATACCTGGCGTCGAACCGCAACAACTGCAGATCCGACTTTCAGGCGCCGGTTTGGTTCCTGAATCGGGAATCTAACAGGCTTATGCCTGACCGCCTAAAACTGTGCTGATCAGGTAGGCGGTATAGCCTGCGTAACAGGCAAGCAGTGCCGCGCCCTCGACACGATTGATACGGCCCGGCCCACGGATTCCGTAACCGATAACGAACAGCGACAGGGTGAGGGCTGCCATCACCAGCATGTCCCGATTAAAGACTTCCGGCCCCACTGCGAGCGGATGGATTGTACCGGCGATCCCCACCACCGCCAGGGTATTGAACAGGTTGGAACCGAGGATATTACCGAGAGCGATGTCATGCTCTCCTTTGCGAGCGGCAATAACCGATGAGGCGAGTTCCGGCAGCGAGGTGCCGACCGCAACAACGGTCAGTCCGATGATCAGGTCGCTGACCCCAAAGGCATAAGCGATCTCCACCGCACCCCAGACCAGAATGCGGGAGCTGACGATGAGCAGTGCCAACCCCACCACCAACCAGAAGACCGCACGGCGAATGGGCATGGCGCGAACGTCCAGTTCCTGCTCCATCTCGCTTCCCAGCGCATCCTCTTTTTTCCGCAGCCCCTGCCAGATGGTCCAGGCCATCAGGCCGCCGAACATCGCGAGCAAGGCGATGGCATCGAACCGGGTAATTTTGCCATCCCAGATCTGCCATGCCGCCAGGGCGGTGGCCACCGTTAGGATGGGCAGTTCCTTGCGCAGCACCTGGGAATGCACCGCGATGGGGCTGATCAGGGCCGTCACCCCCAGGATCAGGGCGATATTGGTGATGTTCGAGCCATAGGCGTTACCCAGCGCAATCCCCGGATTGCCCTGCGAGGCGGCCAATGCCGACACCACCATCTCCGGCGTGGAGGTGCCGAACCCGACAACCACCATGCCGATCAATAGCGGCGGCATGCCGAAATGGCGGGCGGTGGATGCTGACCCCTCGACAAAACGGTCGGCACTCCAGACCAGCAGTGCCAAACCAAAAATTACGGCAATAAAGGCAAGGGTCATAAGGGTTGTTATTCCTCTTCTCTGTAAGCGAAACTCAAATAGCAATTGCGTCTATTTTAATTTTTGGCCGTTTCCTAAAATAACGGCTTCGTCGGTTTGATCTCGTATCCCATGGCCCGGTAGCCGCGCTGGCGTTTATCCCACATGCGGTTGAGCTGGGGCTGATCGCTCTCGGCATAGTCGTAGATGCGCACATCCTGCTTGTCGGCGTGTTCCCGGTGCAGGCGTCCAGCGTATTGCTGTAACGTTCCCTTCCAGGAGATCGGCATGGCCAGCACCAGCGTGTCGAGCGGCGGATGGTCGAAGCCCTCGCCGATCAGGCGGCCAGTGGCGAGAAGCACCCTCGGTGATGACTCGTCTAATGCATCCAGTCCCGCGAATACCGCCGTTCGCTGCCTCTTCGACAAACGGCCATGCAGGACAAAGCAGTGCTCGACCTCATCCCCCAGCACTTCCCGCAACAGCGGCAGATGATCCGTTCGCTCGGTAAGCACCAGCACCTTTCGCCCTTCGCGGTAGGCGGCCAGTACATCCCCGGCGATGTGGCGGTTGCGGGTCGCATCGTTGGCAAGGATGCGGAAAACATCCTGGATCGGTGAATCCGGCGGGATCTCCGGCGCGGGCAGCAACTTCGGCCAGACCTCCATTTGCGCCGGGACGGTTTCCGGTGTTGATGCGCTGTGACGGATCGGTCCACACTGCATGAAGATGATCGGCTGATGCCCGTCGCGGCGTATCGGGGTGGCGGTCAGGCCAACCACGAATTTTGCCTTGGCTTGTTTGAGGATCGCCTCGAAGGAAAACGCCGACAGGTGGTGGCATTCGTCGATGATGATCTGGCCGTACTGGTCGAGCAGTTCGCCCAACTCTTCCCGCCGGGACAGTGACTGCATGACGGCGATGTCGATCTTGCCGGACGGTTTTTTCTTGCCGCCGCCGATGACACCTAAACTTCCTTTCGGGAATTCAAGAAATCCCGTCAACCGCTCCTGCCACTGGCGCATCAGTTCGGTGCGATGCACCAGCACCAGTGTGCTGACCTTGCGCCGGGCGATCAGGGCTGCTGCGGTAACGGTCTTGCCGAAGGCCGTCGGGGCGCAGAGCACACCGACCTCGTGTTTAAGCATCTCCCGCACCGCCTCTTTCTGGTCCTTGCGCAAGGTCCCGGTGAACTTGGCCGTCACCCTCTGTCCCGGCAGACGTTCATCTTGCAGTTCCGGACGGATGTCGTTCTCCTGTAACAGGTCGAGCACCGCATCGAGACAGCCTCGCGGCAGGCCGATATGCTGGGAGAAATTCTCGGCGCAGTCGATGATGCGCGGCTTGTTCCACACTGGCAGGCGCATGGCCTGGGCCTTGTAGAACTCGGGATTCTGGAAGGCGGCGAGCCGGATCAGGCGGTTAGCCAGCGGTTGTGGCAAATCGGCCTTGGCGATGAAAATTTGGTTGGCCTGCACCAGGGTCAGCGATTCCGGCAGTGGGCCAGCAATCCGGGCGGGTATTGGTGATGGTCGCTGCCATGGTTTGCTGTCTTCCTCCTCGGTGGCAAAGGCCACATCCAGGGGATGGCGGCCGCCACTGGCCTGCAAAATGGCGTCTCCCAAGTCCCGCCGGGACATGGGACGGATGGATGCCAGAAAAGCCCATTGATCGGGATAAGGTTGCAGGTATTCATCGACGAAGACGCTACGCCCTGATTCCCTAGGCTGTTTCTGTAGGGGCAGCGCGATCAGGTTGCCGAAGCCGCCCTTGGGTATGGTGTCCTGATTAGGAAACAGGCGGTCGTAGCTGGTCAGGGACAATTGCCGGGTGCGGTCGCAGGTGTGGCTGATCAGTGCGGCCCCGAGCTGCCGGGCCTCGCGGGCCGGAACCGGCTCGGCAAAAAAGATCCAGGCATGAGCGCCGTTGCCGGAGCGTGAAATCTCCTGTGCCGCCGGGATAGCAAGTTCCTGGCAGGATTGCATGAATGCCTTGGCATCCTCCTGCCAGTGTGACTCATCGAAATCGGCCACCAAAAAGTAGCAGCTGTCATCTGTCAAAAGTGGATAGACGCCGATTGTCTGTTTTCCGGCCAAATGGTTATAGATCACCTGATCGGTCACCAGCAGCAACTGGCGCTGGTTGCAGTCGCCGCATTTGACCCGGGGCTTGTGGCAGATGCCGGGTTTCCACTCGTTACCGCAGGCCGGTGAATAGCCGGACGTGCCCTTGGCCGACTCCCAGCGTTGGGGGTAGACATCCTCTCGCCCACGAAAAAGGCGGCGGAACAGGGCGATCTTGTCGTCGGTGGTGAAATGGGCTAGGGCTGGTGCGGATTTGGTTGTGGCGGGTTCAGGGATGGCCGGTTTTTCCCAAGCGATACCGTGCTGGGTCAGCAGTTCCCTGAGACGGGCGTTCTCCTTGCGCAGCTGACACAGTTCGTCCTGTTTATTCTGGCTCTTGTCACTTTTCGGCAAATCCATACTCCGCCATCAGATCGTCCATGTCATCACCAACACCCCAGCCCCAATTGTGGCCTTCGTGCCGGACACGTTCAAGCCGTTCGACAAAGTCTTCCTGCTGATCTGGCTCAAGCTCCGCAGTCGCCTTCAGCGCCTGCTCGAACATGCGCACCAAGGCGTTGAAATAGCCCTCGTCATCCATGCCGCAGTAGCCGAGCAGGTTCATGCAGGATTCGCAATAGAACACCGTCAGCTCCGCCAGCCCTTCCGGCCATCCTATGGCTTTCTTGTAATCGGAAATCGCCTTCTTGGCCTTGGCGACCGAAATGTCCTGATTGCGCATCACATCCGGGCAAACCCAGCGGTCGATGGTGGCCTTGTACGGTTCGAGCATATCCTCGCCCAGGGCGAAGCGGGCATGGAGAAATGCCTGATTGTTCTTGCTGGCAGCGTACAGGTCCTGAACAAGGCCAAGCAGCGCCGGACGGTCAAGGTCGGCAAGCTGGCGCTTGAGATCGGTCCAGGTCGGTTTTTTCTTGCTCGATTTTTTCATGGGACCCGCTATTTCCTCCGGGTGGCCCGAAAGGCGGAGTCGTCGGCCAGATGCAGATAGATGCGGCCGTCCAGTTCGCCATTTTCAATGACCGCCCAACCACGACCGCAGACCAAATCGTTCTCTTCCTGTCCGGACCAGGAGAAATCGAAACGGGGTGTATTACCGCCTTGCTCCACCCGGCCATCGATGTCCCCGGTGACCAGGCCGAACTGAAACCGTCCGGCGCCGTCCGAGCCGATGTGGATGTGTCCAGACACCTCCATGTCGACATAATCCTGATCCCAGACCTCCATTTCGACAATGCGCCATTTTCCTGCAAACGGTTTGATCTGTTTCATAGGATGATTTTCCGTGACCTCAATCTGGCCCTCCAAGATGTCACAGCCCTTCTCATAGCGTTACCTGATTACCCATGAGGCTCAGCTATTGAGCCTGTGGCCTGCACATAATGGAACCCACTGAATATTGGAGGGTTTCAATTATGTCCAAAAACATGATTCAGTTTCAAAAAGGTCTTGGTTTGCACGAATTTCTTGAAAAATACGGTACCGAAGCACAATGCCGTCAGGCGCTCTATCAGCTGCGCTGGCCTTCTGGATATGTGTGCCCAGCGTGCGGTAATACAACCGGCTGTGAACTCAAAGGCCGTCCGGTCTACCAGTGCCATAAGTGCCACCACCAGGCCTCGCTCACCGCCGGAAGCATCTTCCATGCTACCAAAGCTGCCGTTGAAAAAGTGGTTCCTTGCTATCTATCTGCTGACGCAACGCAAAAAGAGCATCTCGGCCCTGCAACTGTCCCGTGACATGGGAGTGAGTTACAACACCGCCTGGCAACTCAAGCACAAGATGATGCAGGTGATGCTGGAACGCCAGGACGGGAAGAAACTGGCGGGCCGGTTTGGAATGGATGATGCCTATCTGGGCGGTGAGCGTCCGGGGAAACGCGGGCGCGGTTCGCGTAACAAGATCCCTTTCGTGGCGGCCGTTGAGACGACGCAGGACGGCAGACCACAGGCAATTCATCTGCGCCAGGTGCGGGGTTTTCGCCGCACGGAAATTGCTCGCTATGCCAAGGTCAGTCTGACGGCCGGAAGCACTGTTTTTTCGGATGGGCTCTATTGCTTCAGAGCTGTGACTGAAACCGGCTGTGAGCATGTCGCCATTGTCACCGGTGGTGGGCGTAACAGCGCGCAGCACTCCACGTTCAAGTGGGTGAACACCATGCTGGGCAACGTGAAAAATGCTTTGCTTGGGACCTTTCATGCCATTCGCGACAAGCACGTGCCTCGTTATCTTGCTGAATTCGAATACCGGTTCAACCGCAGATTCGGTCTGCCTGCGATGATTGAGCGGCTGTTATTTGTTT
The DNA here is from genome assembly GCA_026196475.1 of Sedimenticola sp. Taxonomy (GTDB): domain Bacteria; phylum Pseudomonadota; class Gammaproteobacteria; order Chromatiales; family Chromatiaceae; genus Sedimenticola. Next base: position 2,489 of record JAPHTA010000360.1, on the reverse strand, counting down.
CCCTAAGAACCCCTCCCATGCCTTACCGTCTCTTGAGAATGGCTGAGGTTTATGGGTAATCAGGTAGCGTTATCACAGCTCGATGTCACAAGCCATGTCGCGAGTCTGTGCGGCCTTCATCCTTGGAGGCCGTCCCTTCGGGACCAGCCCTTCAGCTGTCCAAGCAGGTCGGCGCTATGTTCGGACCCTCCGGCCTTATGTTCGGAGCTGCCACCCTTATGTTTGGAGTCGTCCGGCTTATGTACGGAGCTAATAGTCTCCGACAACCGATAACGGCTCCAGCGCCCTTGTCCTTCCTGCACCAAGGCGCCCTTGGCCACCAAGCCTTGCAGAAGCCGCGTCACATCGGCCGAATGGAGGGTGCAGATCTGGCGCATGCGCGCATTATCCACGTTCGCCTCGACATCCGCCGTAACCAGTGCCAGCAATTCATCCTTGCTGAACCGATTGAATTCCTTGCCAAACTACCCCTCCAACCTGGCCCGGGACTCCTCAGGGATCAGACTCACCATCGGCAGACGCCAGAACACCCGATCCGGCTGCACCAGCTCCCGCCGCACCTCCTTGACCGTTTCCGGGAAGTTTTCGGGTTGGCGGATCATGGCCATTGGACATCTCCCGCTGATTGGACGAGGCGCAGCAGGCCGGGCGCGACGTTCCACTGGTGGCCGTCGTCGATGGCGACGCTGAAGGTTTTTATGACTGAGCCTCGTCTTTCAGCGCCTGAAGCAGCGGCAGAAGTTCGGGTACGTCATCCCGGATGATGCTCCACAGGGTGTCGTCGTCGATGCCGAGGTAGCCGTGAATGAGGCGGTTGCGGGTGGCGATGATCATCCGCCAGGGGATTTCAGGATGGGCGGCGCGGGCGTCGTCCGGGATGTGGGTGGCGGCCTCGCCGATCAGCTCCAGGTTGCGCAGGGTGGCGTCGTAGGTCAGGCCGTTGGCCAGGAAACCGGCCTGGTCGAGGCCGTCGGTGTAGGCGAGCACCTTCCCGGCGAAGTCGATCATGTCATCGAGGTAGAAGCGCCATTCGCACCGGCTGGCATCAGACATAGATCCGCTCCTTTTCGATATAAGGGCGCAGCTCTGGCCGCAGGGCCTTTTCGGAGACCAGATCGACCGGACAGCCGAGCAGATCCTCCAGGTAGAACTGCACACCGAAATAGCGCTTGGAGGTGGCCGGGCCGTCAAACGCCACCAGCACATCGACATCGCTGCCGCTGGTTGCCGTATCGCGGGCGGTGGAGCCGAACAGGGCCAGCCGGGTCACGCCGAAACGGGTCTGTAGATCCGGTTTGCTGCGGGTCAACAGTTCCAGGGCGCGTTGTCTGTTCATCAGCCAGCCTCCAACGGCAGTTCGTCTTCTGTGCTTTTGAGCACCCCATAAAACTACCCGGCAATATAACACCTGCTATGCGGCGTGCAACTAAGGTTCTCATCCACACTGCCCCAAAATGCAAAAGGGCGCTTAGGTTCGTGGTGAAAATCGATCTGATCACATAAGCTATCCACCGCTTATACCCACAGAGTAAACTAAACGTATTCCAGAGTGAGTAGCAATGCCAAAGCGTAGTAATGAATTTCAGAAACTAGTTTACCTTGCCAAGAAGCATTGGTCAGATGCCTCGGAGATCGAGGAGTCACAAATGTTACGTGATATGGCAACGGGTAGCATGCGAGAAGTGGATGTTTGTATTCCATGAAGATGGAAGTGAAGCTGAACCACTGACTCAGTTAGTAGAAGGATTTTTACGTAGTAAGGAGGTTGGTGATGAGTTGGTTAAACAGGCTACTGATGAGCATAAGTGGTTTGCGTTAGTGAAGCTGGGGTTCGTTGATTGTGATGGTAGAAGTGTATTCTTAGAAAAGATTGAGCCGAAGGTTTACCGGAAGGTGGAGCGTTTATACATCGAGGGTACATGTGAGTTTGAATACACGCGGTTTCCACTACGCCACGCAAGCCTGGGTGATATATCAGTATCATGGGGTAGTGCAAAGTTGGATAGGCGTGAGACTCTATTGGTGGTATCACCTACTGAGGAAGGGGAGACTAAACTGACCATCTCTATTAGAGAGAAAGGTAATTGAGAGTGGGCAGACTGTAAGCAGTATAAGAAGGGAAATCATGTTCTTACAAGTTTGCACCTGGAGACGCCTGCTAAACATGCAATTTACTGTGATACAAAGGTGTGATACAAAAAGCCCCTAAGTTATTGATAACAAAGGGGCTATTGTATTTGGTGGAGGCGGCGGGAATCGAACCCGCGTCCGCAAGCACTCCGCCCTTGGCTCTACATGCTTAGTTCTGCCGATTGTATTTAACCGGCTACTGCCCGACAGACAGGGCGTGCAGACGGCGGTTCCGGTAAGGTTTTAGCGAATCCGTCCCGGACGTACTTCATCGCGATCTTGTGAGCTATGACGCCTGAAATGTCCCTAGGGACTCTGGACGCACAAGCACGGCTCCAGTCAGACGGCTTCTACCGGTT
>JAPHTA010000122.1 GCA_026196475.1 Sedimenticola sp. | reverse complement strand
TCCATGCCGATTTATGAGTACCGTTGTGATGCCTGCGGCCATGAGCTTGAGGCCATTCAGAAAATGAGTGATGCGGCGCTGACCGACTGCCCCGCCTGTGACGCACCTGCGTTGAAGAAGCAGATATCCGCTGCCGGATTCCGGCTCAAGGGCCAGGGTTGGTACGAAACCGACTTCAAGAGCGACAAGCAGAAGAACCTGCACAGTGGAGAGAAGAAAGAGAGCAAGCCGGCCCCGGCCTGTTCCACTGGCGGCTGCGGTGCCTGCGAAGCCTGATCACTTCACCGCCGGATGAAATTCCTACACCGTTACCTGGTAGCCGGGCTGCTGGTCTGGGTCCCGCTTGGCATCACCCTGCTGGTGGTCCGGCTACTGGTGAGCTGGTTGGACAACTCACTCCTGCTGTTGCCGGAGCACTACCGTCCGGATAACCTGCTCGGTTTTCATATTCCGGGTCTGGGGGTGGTACTTTCCCTGCTGATCGTTTTTGCAACCGGGGTCCTGGCGGCCAACCTGTTCGGCCGCTCCCTGGTCTCGATCTGGGAACACCTGATGGCGCGGATTCCGCTGGTCCGTTCGGTCTACTCGGGCGCCAAGCAGCTGGCCGAAACCATGTTCAGCGAGGCGGGTCAGTCGTTTCGCAAGGTTCTGCTGGTGGAGTTTCCCCGCAAGGGGCTCTGGACCCTCGCCTTCCAGACCGGTACCGACGTGGGCGAGGCCCAGCGAAAGACCGGTCGAGACGTGATTAATGTCTACGTACCCACCACGCCCAACCCCACCGGCGGATACTTCGTAATGGTCCCGCGCGAAGACGTCGTCGAGCTGGAGATGAGCGTGGACGAGGGTTTGAAGATGCTGATGTCGATGGGTGCAGTGGTACCGCGCTCCCTGAAGCCAGCCTCAAACACTCCGGAAAAGGATCGGCCAACAGACCCCTCCGCCTCCGGGCCGACCAATTAAATCGTCCCGACCCTTGCGCCTGCAGGGCCCAAACCTTAAAATTTCCTGCTTTTCTCATCGGCCGAACGCCTCGGCCGGACTCTAGTCTGTAACGGTAATAGTCAGTATGCGCACCCATTATTGCGGTCATATCAATGCCTCTCACATCGACCAGGAGGTCGAGATCTGCGGCTGGGTTCACCGGCGGCGTGATCACGGCGGCGTGATTTTCATCGACCTCAGGGACCGGGAAGGGTTGGTCCAGGTGGTCTATGACCCGGATCTGCCGGAGATCTTCTCGATCGCCGAGCATGTGCGCAGCGAGTACGTGCTGCGGGTCAGGGGCCGGGTGCGTGCGCGTCCGGAGGGAACCGTCAACCCGGAGATGGCGACCGGCGAGATCGAGATCCTGGGCTTGGACCTGGAGGTGCTGAATCGGGCCGAGACCCCGCCGTTCCAGCTTGACGAGCATGAGCGGGTGTCGGAAGAGGTGCGCCTGCGCTACCGCTACCTGGACCTGCGCCGGCCGGAGATGCAGCAGCGCATCATGATGCGTTCAAAGGTGACCCGGGCACTGCGCAGCTACCTGGACGACAACGGTTACCTGGATATCGAAACCCCGATGCTGACCAAGGCGACCCCGGAGGGGGCTCGTGACTACCTGGTTCCGTCCCGCACTCACCCGGGCCAGTTCTTCGCCCTGCCGCAGTCGCCCCAGCTGTTCAAGCAGCTGCTGATGATGTCCGGCATGGACCGCTACTACCAGATCGTACGCTGCTTTCGCGACGAGGACCTTCGAGCTGACCGCCAGCCGGAGTTCACCCAGCTCGACGTGGAGACCTCGTTCATGAGCGAGGAGGAGATCATGGGCTCCATGGAGGCGATGATCCGCGGCCTTTTCAAGCAGGTACTGGATGTGGATCTTCCCGATCCGTTCCCGCACATGACTTACCAGGAGGCGATGCGCCGCTTCGGCTCCGACCGCCCTGACCTGCGCTGCCCGCTGGAGTTGGTGGACGTGGCAGACCTCATGACCGGGGTCGATTTCAAGGTCTTCTCCGGGCCGGCCAAGGACCCCAAGGGGCGGGTTGCCGCACTTTGCCTGCCCCAGGGATGCGAGCTGAGCCGCAAGGAGATAGACGATTACACCAAGTTCGTGGGTATCTACGGTGCCCGCGGCCTGGCCTACATCAAGGTCAACGACTGGTCCGGCCAGGGCCGGGAAGGTCTGCAGTCGCCGATTCTCAAGTTCCTGCCGGATGAAGCAGTGGACGGCATCATGCAACGCACCGGGGCAGAGGATGGGGACCTGGTCTTCTTTGGTGCCGACAAGGCGCAGGTGGTGAACGAGGCGCTGGGCGCCCTGCGGGTCAGGCTGGGCGAGGACCGGGGCCTGATGCAGGGCGACTGGAAACCGCTCTGGGTGGTGGATTTCCCGATGTTCGAATGGGACGAGAAGAGCGATCGCTGGCACGCCCTGCACCACCCCTTTACCGCGCCCAAGGCGGACCAGATCGAGCTGCTGCAGAGCGACCCCGGTGCCTGTCTGTCGCGCGCCTACGACATGGTACTGAACGGTACCGAGCTGGGTGGCGGTTCGATCCGTATCCACGACAGCGCGGTGCAGGAGAAGGTGTTCCGCCTGCTGGAGATCGGCGAGGAGGAGGCGGAAGAGAAGTTCGGCTTCCTGCTCTCGGCACTCAGGTACGGCTGTCCGCCGCATGGCGGGCTCGCTTTCGGACTCGACCGTTTGGTCATGCTGCTGGCCGGTGCCGGCTCGATCCGCGACGTGATGGCCTTCCCCAAGACCCAGACCGCCGCCTGCATGCTGACCTCGGCGCCCTCCGAGGTGAATCCGGCGCAGCTGCGTGAGCTCTCCATCCGGGTGCGCAAGCCGCAGGCCGAAGAGCAGGGCTGAGCGGTCAGCTGCCGCGAGGGAGTGCGCGTGCCTGCCGGTGCACCGGCCATGGCGGGAGCGCTTCGACCAAAGCGGGGCGGAAAAAGCCCCAGGAGTGACTCCGCATGACCAGCGTCACCCTGGATCGGGGAGGCAGAAAACGCTTCAAGCGCCCGGAATCGGTTCTGGTGGTGGTCTATACCGACCGGGGCGAGGTGCTGATGCTCAACCGCACACGACCGAAAGGTTTCTGGCAGTCGGTTACCGGCAGTCTCAGGTGGGGGGAGAGCGCACGCCAGGCGGCGGAGCGGGAGCTGCACGAGGAGACCGGTCTGCGCTTTGCCGGCAGACTGTTAGACGCGCAGCACACCGAACGCTTCCCGATCCTTCCGGCATGGCGTGGGCGCTTTGCCCCTTCCAGCCACTACAACCGGGAGCACCTCTTTTACCTGCGTCTGCCCTGCCGCCGTACCATCCGGCTCAATCCGCGGGAGCACAGCGAACTGCGCTGGCTGCCGATAGGCCAGGCGGCCCGCCTGGCCAGTTCATGGACCAATCGCGATGCCATCCTGCGTTTGTTGAATACAGCCGGGTAGGGTGGGCACCGATTTTGTGCCCACGCGGAAGTTACGGTTTGGAATAAAGGTGGGCGCAGTCCGTAGGTTGGGGTTCATTTCATTCACCCCAACCTACGAACCCCGTGGTTCCATGCGGGCAGGGTGCGGTTTTCGCGCCCACGTTACGTCACTTACAACACATCCGAGGCGTAATCGGCCAGTCCGTAGGTTGGGGTGAGACCGCGAACCCCAACATTTCGGTGTTGAATGCGGCCACCATTTTTTGGGGTTCATTTCATTCACCCCAACCTACGAACCCCGTGGTTCCAGGCGGGTAGGGTGCGGTTTTCGCGCCCCCGTTACCTCACTTACAACACATCCGATGCGTAGTCCGCCAGGCGTGAACGTTCACCCCGCAGCAGGGTGATGTGGCCGCTGTGGGCCCAGTCCTTGAAGCGGTCCACGGCGTAGGTGAG
>JAPHTA010000312.1 GCA_026196475.1 Sedimenticola sp. | reverse complement strand
GGCTCCGGGATCGGCACCTGGTAGACGAGGATCTGTCCCTCGGTCAGCGGCGCTTCGGGGATCCGGTGGCGGGTCTGGATCACCGTCGCCTCGGTCGTGTGCTCGGTCGTCGCCACGCCCGCCGTCTTCTTAAAAAACATGCGGATCGAGACGGCGTTGGTGGTGTCGTCCGCCCCCTGGTCGATCACCTTCAGCACATCGTCACTGCCGATCACCGCCGCGCTCACCTGGATGCCGCCGGTACCCCAGCCGTAGGGCATCGGCATCTCGCGTCCACCGAACGGCACCTGGTAGCCGGGGATCGCCACCGCCTTGAGCAGGGCGCGGCGGATCATGCGCTTGGTCTGCTCATCCAGGTAGGCAAAGTTGTAACCGGCTTTTATCTCTGTATCGCTCATGCCTGCTCCTCCACCGGCTGTGCAACATCCGTCTCCGACTGCAACCGTCGCAGCAGTTCCAGCTCGGACTGGAAATCGACGTAGTGGGGCAGCTTCAGGTGGGAGACGAAGCCGGAGGCCTCCACGTTGTCGCAATGGGAGAGCACGAACTCCTCCTGCTGCGCCGGGGAGCTTCGCTCTTCGTCGTAGTCGTCCGCCTGCAGCGCCCGGTCCACCAGCGCCATGGCCATGCTCTTGCGTTCGCTCTGGCCGAAGGCCAGGCCATAGCCACGGGTGAACTTCACCTCCCCGTCCGGCAGGCGGGTGAAGCCGTTGATCATCTCGCACTCGGTCACCTGCAGGGTGCCGATCTCCACCGGGAAACCGAGCTCCTCCGGGATCAGGGTCAGGCTCACCTCGCCGACCCGGATCTCGCCGGCAAAGGGGTGGTTACGGCCGTAGCCGCGCTGGGTCGAGTAGGCCAGGGCCAGCAGGAAACCCTCGTCGCCCCGCACCAGGGACTGCAGGCGGGCGCTTCGATCACAGGGGTAGCTGCGCGCCACCTCGGTGATATCCGCCGGCAGCTGGTCGTCATCCTGCTCCGGCACCAGCAATCCCTCCCGTTCCAGCATCTGCAGCACCCGGCCCATTGGCCCGGCTTCCTCTTCCGGCTCCGGTTCCGGCTCTGAATCACGGGCGGTCGGGGATGAGGTCTCGGCATCGCCCTCCGCCAGCAGCCTGAAATCGAGCAGGCGATGGGTGTAATCGAAGGTGGAACCCAGCACCTGCCCGCCCGGCAGGTCCTTGAAGGTGGCCGAGATCCGTCGCTCGACCCGCATCCCGCCGGTGTCGATCGCCTCGCTGACATAGAACCGGCTGAGGGTCGTGCGGTAGGCACGCAGCAGGAAGATCGCCTCCACCAGGTCCCCCGCCGCCTGCTTGATCGCCAGCGCCGCCAGTTCGGGATCGTGAATAGAGCCTTCGGTCATCACCCGGTCCACCGCCAGCGGCAGCTGCTCCCGGATCTGGGCGACCGACAGCTCGGCCAGCCCGGTATCGCCACGACGCCGTTTTGCCAGAAGCTTGTGGGCCTGGCTGATCGCCTTCTCACCCCCCTTTACCGCTACATACATCTCAGCACACCTCCACCTGTGTGGTTCGGGGGATCGCGACCAGGGATCGTCCCTCCGTGAAAATAAAGTCGAGCCCCAACGGAAACGAATCCGGACGCTGCACCAGGTAATCCACCAGGGGTTGACCAAGCCCCGTCAGATTGAGCCGCCTACTGTTCTCAATCCCGGGCCCGCTCAGCTGCAGGGTGGTGGCAGCGGAACCGCTGTCCCTGCCCCCGGCCAGGGATTCCAGCTGGATAACCAGGGTGCAGCCCTGCTCCGGGTACTCCGCGCTACCCCGGGAGAACCGCTCCAGGGCGTCAATCTCGTCCCCCCGGGCGAGGGCGAAGTGGGCCGCTGCCGGATCGGTCGTCAGCGGCATGCCGGTGTGAAAATGGAGATTGCGCCGGATCTGTGAGTCGGCAAATCCATCCGACAGCCAGAGCGGTGTCTGGGAATCGAGCAGGGTGAGGCAGACCGCGTGGGTGGCCGGGCATAGGGAGCCCAGGGGCGCCAACGGGGGTATCCGCACCATCTCGCCAGGTTCGCTCATCGCCTTGAGCAGGCGACGGAAGGTCTGCTGGGCCTGGGTAACCGGTTCCTCGAATGCGGGCACAATGGCCAGGTTCTGCATCTCAGTCCTCCCCCCTGACCAGGGTAAAAAAGTTGACCCGGGTGGCCGCTGTCTCGTCCGCCCGCTGCCTCTGTTTCTGTTCCTGCATGCGACGAAGTGGCGCCACCACCTGCTGCTCGATCCCGCCCCGCAACGCCTTCTCCTGCAGCAGGGCATCCAGTTGCGCCGCGCGTAGCGCATGCGGCTTGTTCCGTCCCCGGATGTAGGCGTGGCCATAGTGGCCGGCGGCGGACTGCACCACGCAGCGGGTGATGGTCACATCTCCCAGGTTGAAGCGACTGCCGGTACCGCCCATGCGTGCCCGCACCTGGGCCAGGCCGATCTGCGGTGCACGGACGGTGGTGAACCCGGCGCCGGCCAGGAACGGCTCCGCCAACTCGACCAGCTCTTCCGCCGGGGCCTGGGCCAGAACCGACATCCAGTTGCGTCGGCTGTCTTCTATCTCGTTCATGCTTCAGGGCTCCACGCTGTATTCGAAAAGATCGCCACGACTGATGCTGATGGCGTACTCCATCAGCGCACCGCTCTCCTTGAGGTGGTAGCGGCTGTGGATCTCCATCACCGGTATGCCGCGACCGATTGCCAGCTGCCCGCACTCATCGAAGGTGGGCATGCGGGTGCGCAGCCGGGTGGTGCCCCGATTGGCCTGGAAGCCATAGCTCTGCTCCAGGAACCGGTGCAACGAACCGCTACTGAAGCGGCGCATCTGCTGGAGATCGACGTTGAACAGGTGGTGCCGGATCAGGGTTGATGGCTTGTCATCGATGCAACGGCAGGTACGAATCACCACCACCGGCGTATCCGGCGGTAACTGCAGGCGCTCGGCCAGCACCTCGCCCAGCGGCTCCTGGCGGCAACCCAGTACCTCGGTATCCAGCGGCAGACCCATCTTCGACAGGTTGTGGCTGAAACAGGAGGGGTGATCCAGGGCGTAGTCAATCGGCGTGCTCACCACCTGGTTGCCCACGCCCTGGAAACGGCGTACCAGGCCGTCATGCACCAGCTCGTCCACCGCCCTGCGCAGGGTGTGCCGGTTGACGTTGAAGCGCTTTGCCAGCTGGTGTTCAGGTGGCAGCAGGTCACCGTGGGTATACTGGCTGCGGATCTCGTCGCGCAGCTGTGTTGCTATTGTCAGGTAAATGGCCATCGTGGTTGTCTATACAAATACGCTCAATAAAAATTCAAAATTCGCTCTATAAAAAACTCAGATAAAGGCCTTGCGCAGGCGCTGCGAGGTGAGGTCGATCAGGGTCACGCTGACGATGATCACCAGCATCACGGCACAGGTCTGCTGGAACTGGAAGCCACGCACGCTCTCCCACAGGATCACCCCGATGCCGCCGGCGCCCACCATGCCCACCACGGTGGCGGAGCGGACGTTGGACTCGAAACGATAGAGGGAGAAGGAGATCCACAGCGGCAGGACCTGGGGAATCACCCCGTAGAGGATCTCCTGCAGCAGCGAGGCGCCGGTGGCCCGCACCCCCTCCACCGGCAGCGGATCGATCGCCTCCACCGCTTCGGAGAAGAGCTTGGCCAGTACCCCGGTGGTGTGAACAAAGAGGGCCAGTACCCCGGCAAACGGCCCCAGCCCGACCGCCACCACGAAGAGCATGGCAAAGACCATCTCGTTGATCGCCCGGGTGGCATCCATCAGGCGCCGGGTCGGCTGGTAGATCCAGGCCGGGGCCAGGTTCTCCGAACTCATCAGGCCCAGCGGAATGGAGCAGATAATCGCCAGCATGGTGCCCCAGAGGGCGATATGCAGGGTGATCACCATCTCTTCCAGGTAGTAGCCGATATCCCGGAAGTCGGGCGGGAAGAAGTCCCCGGCAAACTCCAGCATGTTGCCGCCATCGGTAATCAGGACCAGCGGTTTCATCTCCGCCGCCTGCCAGCCCCAGCCCAGGGTCAGGAACAGCAGGCCCCAGCTGAGAGTCGCCAGCCAGTTGAACGGCTGCTTCGGTATCGATTGGCTGTTTGCGGATGTTGTCATGATTGAGTCTGTCCTGGCTCAGTGAATACCCGGCGCGGGTGCCGTTTATACGGGCGGCGGCCAGGCCGCCGCCCGCTTTCCATACCCGCGGCAATCAGTTGGCGGCGGCCACCGCGATCGCCTCCATGCGGCGGTTCAGCTCGGCCAGCTGGTCATCGATCAGCTGGATCTTTTCCGCCTTCTCGGCGTCACCGAGGTTGGACGCGTTGACCAGCTTGATCCGGTTCTTGTACAGAACCAGCTGGCGAATCGGCAGCAGCTGGTCATCGCTGGAGGCCTTGAACGGGGCCCATCCCAGGTCGGCCAGGATCTGCGTCTCCTCGCTGTCACCGCTCTTGCCGTAGCTCATCAGGAAGTCGTACACCTTGCCCTTGATGCTCTCCGGCAGGTTCTTGCGCCAGACGATCGGATCGGAGGGGATCAGCGGCGACTTCCAGATCACCTTCACCTTGGCCACCTTGTCCGGATGGGTCACCTTGACCCGTGCCAGGTTCTCGGTGTTGTTGGTGGCCACGTCCACCTGGCCGTTGGCCACCGCCAGGAAATTGGACTCGTGGCTGCTGTTGGTCATGCGCTTGAAGGCTTTTTTGGGATCCACGCTGTTCCTGGCGAACACGTAATAGCTGGGCACCAGGAAACCGGAGGTGGAGTTGGGATCGCCGTTACCGAAGGCCAGCTCACCGCTCAGCTTCAGCATATCCTCCACCGAGTGGATGCGATCATCGTCGCTGCGCGCCAGCAGCACGCTCCAGTAGCCGGGGTTGCCGCTCACGTCCACGGTCTGGGCGAAGATCTGACCGCCAGCCCGGTCCACCGCCTCCATGGCCGACTTGTTGCCGTACCAGGCGACGTCCACCTTGTCGAAGCGCATGCCCTGGATGATGCCGGCATAGTCGGAGGCGAAAAAGGGTTTCACCTCCATGCCCAGTTTTGCCGACATATCCTTGAGGAAGGGCACCCAGATGGTCTTCAGGTTCTGTGATGACTCGGTGGAGATAATGCCGAAGTTGAGAACCTTGGCCTCCTCAGCCTGCAGTGCGTGAACCCCGCCAAGGGTGCTGGCGAGCAGCAGGCCGGCGGTAATTTTCTTGAACAGTTTTTTCATTTTCAT
>JAPHTA010000169.1 GCA_026196475.1 Sedimenticola sp. | reverse complement strand
CTGAGGCGTCGAATACCGAGAGCAGGGTCCACCAGTAGGCAATCGACTCGCGCTCCTCCCAGCTGTACTGGTCGGGATCGAAGGTATCCCAGGAGAGCTTCTCCGGGTCCCAGTACTCGCGCTGGGCCGCCTCCCACACCTCCTGCATCTTGGTGGTCTCACGCACCCAGCTCAGCGGGTAGATATTGGGTTGCGGGGTCTCCGGCGGAAACTCCATCTTGTCAGCGAACCGCTCTTTCTCACTCATTGTCTCGCTCCTCACGCTTTTCGGCCACACAGGTCGCACCTGAGTGGATAGACAGATTCCATGCGACTTGGTGCGCATGGGCAAAACATAGCAACTCCCACTAAATGATACAAGATATATTGCTAAATATTTTTATTTGTATCGCTTTAACTGAAATTCATAACCCTCAATTCAACCGCCCGACCTCATCGCCGGGCCTTTTTTGCCACCAGGGTCAGCACGTCGTAGGTCGCCACCATGTCACCGTTCTGGTTCTTTACCTGGCAGTCCCAGCGTACCTCGCCGTAGTCCTCGTTGACCCGGGGCACCTTCTGTTTGCAGGTGAAGGTGACCTGAATGGAGTCGCCGGGGTTGAGCGGGGTCAGGAATCGCAGGTTCTCCAGCCCGTAGTTGGCCAGTACCGGTCCGGGAGCGGGATCGACAAACAGACCGGCCGCGGCCGAGACGATGAAGTAGCCATGGGCCACCCGTCCCTCGAAGAAGGGATTGGCCCGGGCCGCCTCCTCATCCATGTGGGCGTAGAACCTGTCCCCGCTGAACTCGGCGAAGTGCTCGATATCCTCCAGGGTGACCACGCGCTGCCCGGTGACAATGCTGTCGCCGATCTGCAACTCCTCGATACTCTTGCGGAAAGGGTGCACTTCGCTCTCGATACGTCGCGCCCCGGGTATCCACTTGTCGCTTACCGCGCTCAGCATGCTGGGCGAACCCTGCAGGGCAACGCACTGCATGTAGTGTAGTACACCCCGGATGCCGCCCATCTCCTGGCCGCCACCGGCCCGTCCCGGTCCGCCGTGGATCAGGTAGGGAAGCGGGGAACCGTGACCGGTGGACTCCCGGGCCGAATCCCGGTTGTTGATCAACAGGCGCCCATGCCAGGCGCCAATGCCACGTACCATCTCCCGGGCGAAGGCCTCGTCGTAGGTGAAGATAGAACTGACCAGGCTGCCCTGCCCCAGGTTGGCAATCTGTATCGCCTGTGCCACGTCGTCGTAGGGCACTACCGTGCTGACCGGCCCGAACGCCTCCACGTCATGCACCTCGCTACTCTCCAGGGGGCGGTCGCAGTAGAGCAGGACCGGATTCATGAAGGCGCCCTTGCCCTGCAGCGACTCATCCGGATCACCGTGCACGATCTCGCAGCTCCGGGCCAGCTCGGCCACCCGCTGGCGCACCTCCACGCACTGGTCGCTGCTGGCCAGGGCGCCCATGGTGACCCCCTCCGCATCGGGATCACCCACCACCACCCGGCCAAGCCGGGCACGCAGGGCATCGATCACAAACGGCGCCAGCGGGCGCGGCACGATGGCACGCCGGATGGCGGTGCACTTCTGACCGCACTTGACGGTCATCTCCCGCATCACCTCCTTGACGTAGAGATCGAACTCCTCGCTGCCCGGCTCCGCGTCCGGCCCCAGGATGGAGGCGTTCAGGGAGTCCGCCTCCATGGTGAAACGGACCGAGTTGTTGATGATCGCCGGGTGCTGGCGCAGCATCAAACCGGTGGTAGCGGAACCGGTGAAAGTTACCGCGTCCTGGCAGGTGACATGATCCAGCAGGTCGCCCACGCTGCCGCAGATCAGCTGCAGCGAGCCCTCCGGCAGGATCCCGGATTCGATGATCCGCTGCACCATCAACTCGGTCAGGTAAGCGGTCTGGCTGGCCGGCTTGATGATGCAGGGCACCCCGGCGATAAAGGTCGGGGCCAGCTTCTCCAGCATCCCCCAGCAGGGGAAGTTAAAGGCGTTGATATGGATCGCCACCCCCTCCAGCGGCACATGGATATGCTGACCGACAAAGCTGCCCTTGCGTGACAGTATCTCTGGCTGACCATCGATGTAGACATGGCCATTGGGCAGCTCACGGCGCCCCTTGCTGGAGTAGGCAAACAGGGTGCCGGTGCCGCCCTCGATATCGATCCAGGAGTCGGAGCGGGTGGCACCGGTCTCACGGGAGAGGGCATAGAACTCCTCCTTGCGCTCCTGCAGGTAGAGACCCAGCTCCTTCAGTTTGATCGCCCGCTCGTGGAAGGTGAGCTGGCGCAGCGCCGGACCACCCACCTCACGCCCGTAACGCAGCATGGCGGCAAAATCGATGCCCCGGCTGTTGATCTCCGCTACCACCTCTCCGGTCACCGCGCTGTGCAGCGGCTTGCCCTCGCCTTCACCCTCCAGCCAGCGGCCGCAAGTATAACTCTTCAATCGCATCTCCAACTCCCCGGGCCAAACCAGCCCGCCTCCCCTACTCTAGGGTATTAAAACCAAGTATGGACCCGTTATCGCCACCGACTACCCTCCACCAAAAAGGGTCTATGCTGTGGGCAGTAAGCGGGTCATCAACTGCTGTCTCGATGGTAGCCCGCATTTGGATACGATACAATATTATTGCTTTTATTTTATTTTTTGTAGTATTTTTAACTGTGCCTGTGATACAAACAGGACTCCCAAGGCGGCGAACGACGCGCCACCGCCATCTTGCGGAACAGAAACAGTTAAGGAGAGACCATGGCATCTCATGCCGAAATCATCGTGGAAGCACCGTGCAGCGGCGTACAGCTGATCCGGCTTAACCGGCCCCAGGCGCGCAACGCCCTGCGAACCGCCCTGCTGGGCGAGATCTCCCGGGCACTGGACGAGGCCGAGGCATCGACAGAGGTGAACGCCGTGGTCATCTGTGGCTCGGAAACGGTGTTCGCCGCCGGTGCCGACATCAAGGAGATGGCCGCCCTGGACGCGGTCGGCCTGTGGCAGGACGACCGTCCCCGCCACTGGGCCCGGATCCGGGCTTTCCCCAAGCCGCTGATAGGGGCCGTCAACGGCTTCTGCCTGGGGGCCGGGATCGAGCTGGCGATGCACTGCGACATCATCATCGCCGGGGAGAACGCCCGTTTCGGCCAGCCGGAGATCAATCTCGGCATCATCCCGGGCGCCGGCGGCACCCAGCGCCTGGTGCGTGCTGTGGGCAAGTCTCTGGCCATGAAGATGATCCTGAGCGGAGAGTTCATCGACGCCCGTAGCGCCCTGACTGCCGGGCTGGTGGCGGAAGTGACCCAGCCGGAGCTGACCCTGAAGCGGGCCCTGGAGTTGGCAGCAACCATCGCCGGCAAGTCCCCGATCGCCCTGCGCCTGGCCAAGGAGGCGATCCTGGCCGCCGATGAGACCCCCCTCAGCCAGGGGCTGGAGCTGGAGCGCAAGGCGTTCCTGTTTCTGGCCGCCAGCGAAGACCGGCAGGAGGGGATCAACGCCTTCCTGGAGCGGCGGACCCCACAATTCAAAGGAAAATAGAGAGACCCGATGAGCTACAACACCATTCAATTCCAGGTCGAGGGCGGCGTCGCCACCCTGACCCTGAACCGTCCCGAGAGCCTCAACAGTTTCACTACCGAGATGCATGGCGAGATCCGGGACGCCATGAAACAGGTCAAGCAGGAGAAGGCGATCCGCTGCCTGCTACTGACCGGGGCCGGGCGTGGCTTCTGCGCCGGGCAGGACCTCAACGACCGGGCCGTGGCACCGGGTGAGGCGATGCCGGACCTGAGCCTCTCCATCAAGCAGAACTACAACCCTCTGGTGCACAGTCTGATGACGCTGGACAAGCCGGTGGTGTGCGCGGTCAACGGCGTGGCCGCCGGGGCCGGCGCCAACATCGCGCTGGCCTGCGATATCGTACTCGCCGCCCGTTCCGCCAGCTTCATACAGGGCTTCTCAAAGATCGGCCTGATCCCGGACTCCGGCGGTACCTGGACCCTGCCGAGACTGGCCGGCCGCGCCCGGGCCATGGGCATGGCCATGCTCAGCGGCAAGCTCACTGCAGAACAGGCCGCCGACTGGGGCCTGATCTGGCAGGTGGTGGATGATGACCAGCTGATGCCGGAGGCGACTGCACTGGCCAGCCACCTGGCCAGTCAACCGACCAAGGGCCTGGCCCTGACCAAGCGGGCGATAAACGCCGCCGGGGGCAACAGCCTGGAGCAGCAGCTGGAGCTGGAGTGCGACCTGCAGTACATCGCCGGCTGCAGCCACGACTACCGGGAAGGGGTCAGCGCCTTCGTCGGCAAGCGCAAACCGGAATTCAAGGGGGAGTAGATCGGCATGGCAGCACTGACCAGCAAGCAAACCGTGGCCGTGATCGGCGCCGGCACCATGGGCGCGGGAATTGCCCAGGTGGCCGCCGCGGCGGGCCACCCCACCCTGCTGTTCGATGCCAACCCGGAGGCGATCGAGCGCGGAATCGGGCAGATCGACAAGGGGCTGCAGCGACAGGTGAGCCGGGGCAGGATGGAGGATGCAGATCGTGTCGCCCTGCTGCAGCGGATCACCCCGGCGGACAGCCTGGAGGCGCTGGCGGATGCGGCCCTGGTGATAGAGGCGATCCTCGAGGACCTGGAGGTCAAGCGGGAGCTGTTCGCCAAGCTGGAGGCACTGTGCGGTGAAAGCACCCTGCTCGCCACCAACACCTCCTCGCTGTCGGTCACCGCGGTCGCCGCCAAGCTGGCCCGTCCCGGCAACCTGGTGGGGATGCACTTCTTCAACCCGGCACCGGTGATGAAACTGGTGGAGGTGGTCTCCGGAGTCCTTACCGACCCGGCCGCCGCCCG
>JAPHTA010000339.1 GCA_026196475.1 Sedimenticola sp. | reverse complement strand
ACTGGTAATGCAGTATGAAACCGGCAATGAGAAGGTCACCAAGATTGCGCAAGCCATTCACGAGGGCGCGATGGTCTTTATGCGCCGTGAATACAGGATGCTGGGCGCATTCGCCGCGGTTCTGCTGATATTTCTCCTGTTTGCACTGGGCGTAAAAACAGCATTCGCGTTTCTGGTCGGTGCGGCAGCGTCAGCAGCAGCCGGTTATATTGGCATGTTCGCAGCCACCAAGGCCAATGTCCGAACCACTACTGCCGCGCACGAAAAAGGGGCCGCGGAAGCACTCTCCATCGCCTTTTTCGGTGGCTCGATTATGGGCCTCGCAGTCGCCTCCCTGGGTCTGCTAGGCCTGGGCACGCTCTACCTATTCTTCGGGGGTGATCCGGAAACCGCCCACGCGATTCACGGTTTTGGCATGGGCGCCTCGACTGTTGCCCTGTTCTCCCGTGTCGGTGGCGGCATCTTCACCAAGTCTGCCGACGTCGGTGCCGACCTGGTTGGCAAGATCGAGGCGGGTATTCCGGAAGATGATCCCCGCAATCCGGGTGTTATCGCCGACAACGTGGGTGACAACGTGGGCGATGTCGCAGGAATGGGCTCCGATATCTTCGAGTCTTACTGCGGCTCAATGATCGCCACAATCGCTATCGCCTCCACCATGACGGTGGACATACTGGATCCACTGGGTACCCAGGCCGATCTGATGTTCCTCCCGCTGGGCCTCGCCTCACTGGGCCTGGTGTGCTCGATCATGGGCATTCTGCTGGTACGCAGATACTCGGCCAAAAGCCCTGAAGTGGCACTTCGGATAGGCACCATCGGTGCGACCGTCCTGTTCATCATCACCTCTCTGGCGGTAATCAAGCTGCTCGGGGTCACCGCCGCGGTCTGGGGCGCGGTGCTTTCAGGGGCCGTGGGGGGCATTATCATTGGCCTGGTGACAGAGTATTACACCTCCAGCACACCAGTGATCAATATCGCCAAGTCCGGCGAGACCGGCCCGGCCACGGTGATGATCTCCGGCCTGGCGGTGGGTATGCAGTCAGTTGTTATTCCGGTCCTCACCATTTGTGCCATCATCTATGCCGCCAGTTCACTGGTGGGGCTTTACGGCGTCGGCATTGCCGCAGTCGGCATGCTGGCAACGGTCGGAATCACGATGGCCATCGACGCCTACGGTCCGGTAGCCGACAACGCTGGCGGTATCGCGGAGATGGGTGGACTGGGCAAGGCCACCCGTGACATCACCGACTCGCTGGATGAACTGGGCAATACCACCGCCGCGATCGGCAAGGGCTTCGCTATCGGTGCAGCAGCACTGGCCGCCCTGGCCATCATTACGGCCTACGTGGAGACGGTTTCTCTGAAGATCAGCGACTTCGCACTCGAATTGAGCAATCCGGACGTGCTGATCGGCCTGTTCATCGGCGGTATTCTGCCGTTCCTGATCGCAGCTATCACCATGACCGCCGTGGGTGATGCGGCTTTCGATATGATCAAGGAGATTCGTCGCCAGTTTCGCGACATCCCTGGACTCATGGAGGGCACCGCCGACCCGGACAGCGCCCGTTGTATCGACATCGCGACTACCGCGGCATTGAAGAAGATGATTCTTCCCGGTGTCATCGCGGTATCCGCACCCATGGTGATCGGTTTCATCCTGGGAGCGGAAGCACTGGGCGGCATGCTCGGCGGCGCCCTGCTCGCCTGCGTCCTTCTGGCGCTGATGATGGCCAACGCCGGTGGTGCCTGGGACAATGCCAAAAAGCACATCGAAAAGGGCAACTTCGGTGGCAAAGGCTCCGATGTACACAAAGCAGCCGTGGTTGGCGATACAGTGGGCGACCCGTTCAAGGATACCTCGGGCCCCTCCATGAACATCCTGATCAATGTCATGGCCATTGTCAGCCTGGTCATTGCCCCTCTGCTCGGATAATCCGATCCCCCGGCCCCGCCGGGTTCCTTCAATCCAGCGGCCGTGCCTTGCACGGCCGCTATCTGTTTAAACCGGATAAATCCGGGCTCTTCAGAAACTTTCCCCCTCCAGTTCAGTACCTTATCATCAGACAAGGTCTTATATTCCTTGTAATTTTGCCCAACAGGTGCATAATTTCACGCATAAAGTGGACTGTTTAATGATCGTATGCGGCTGGCGATTGTCTACAGAAGCAGGCATACCCTTTTTGCGAGAGCAGGTGCATGTTATGGATATTTTCATTCGCAGGTTACCGAACTCGACAACGCGCCTGGACCTGATGCAGTTTATCTCTAGCGCACTGGAACCCAAGTGGTACCTGCTGCAGTTTTCCCCCCTGGGTAAACTGACCCATTGCGATATCTGCCGCATTGACGACAGTGGTAACGGGCAGGTGGAGTACCACGGTCTTGCCCAGATCGAGCCCCCGTCAGCCGCGCTCCAGGTTATCAACAGGTTGAATGGCGAGTATTTCAAGAACAAGAAAGTGGAAGTGAGGAAGTTTTTCCGCCGGTCGGCAAAACGGGACCGCCGCCACGTAGCCGATCCCGAACTGCCCAACGGCACTTTCGATAAAAGGAAGAAGGACCGAAGACGCCCAGACCTGCACATGGAATATCTGCATGCTGGCACAACCTCCGATAGCCAACTACACCCGCTTAATCCAGCCAAGCCAATCACTCACTGAAGCGGCAAGAGTGCCCCTCGGCACCACACGGATGCTGTAAGCCAGGGACATTCTGTGCTACCCGAAGCGGAAAAACACGAAGATTACCCGCAGGTTCCCTATCTGTTCTCCATGAGCTATAATAGAACCCTGGTAGAACAGGGGAAGAGCTGATGAAAGAGCCATTGACGCGCAGACAGCAGGAAATTTACGAATATCTGCAGGAGAACCTGGACAGGTTTCCCCACCCACCCACACTGGACGAACTCTGCACGGCACTTGGACTCAGTTCCAAAGGCTCCCTGCACAAGCAGATCCAGGCGCTGATTGAAGCCGGCCTGATCGAACCGATGAACAATCGCCGGCGGGGTATACGCCTGATCAACGACGAAGAACCGGCGGAAACAGGCTTACCGTTTCTGGGCTATATTGCAGCCGGCAGTCCCATTGAAGCGGTGGAACAGCGCGAGACTATCGAGGTTCCCCACTTCCTTCAGACAGGTGGCCCCTGTTACGTACTGCAAGTGAAGGGTGACTCCATGATCGACGAGGGCATCCTGGATGGCGACCGGATCGTGATTGAACAGCGCACCCACGCCCGAAACGGTGAGATAGTGGTCGCACTGGTGGATGGTATTGATGCGACGCTGAAAAGAATCGAGCAGAAGAAGGGACAGGTGATACTTCACCCGGCAAACGAGAACCTGCAACCGATGATTTATGCACCGGAGCAGATCCAGATCCAGGGGGTCCTGGTGGGCCAGATGCGACGCTACCACTAGAGCCGTGCTGCGGGCAAGGAATATTATTCCGGCTCGTAGTTGAAGGTGATCTCTTCGTCCTGCTCAATATCCGTCAGGGCGTAAAGATCAAAGCCATCAAATTCCGCGTTACCCGGGTCCGAATGGTTGAGAAACCTTAACAGGTTTCTCCCGCTACGACCTATCAGATTACCCTCTTCATCGGGCTCAACCAGCCATAGTACGTACGTTCCATTTCTCTTTGCCAACGGACCGTGATAGGTACCGATATAGGTACCTTTATCGATTCTCTTCCGTGCAAACAACCCGGTCCCGTGTATCGTGGATTGATCGGAATAAACCCACTCTCCAAGATCCCGATTGCTGACTCTGGATTCAGTAGTCATACCAACACCTGCTCCCGTGATATCGGGGCTTCTCTATACCTGTTTCCGAAACACCGGGTACGATGCCATTGAACTAATCATCCAACTGGGTGCTCTGCATGGCAACATGCTCCTGGCGTCCCTCGACTGCTGTCCAGCCAAGCCGATGACAGGAAAGCTTCCGCGTCTTCAACTCTCGGTACAGGTCGTCCAGCGAGCGTATCTCCCACTGGCTACCCTTCCACATTACAAGCAGTCGTTCAAACACCGGAAGCAGCTCCAGCCCTTCTCTCTCTGCAGACAGACTGAATACTTCCCCCATCGGCAATACCCGCTGACAGGCCGCATAAAGATATTGATGCAGATTCTCAGCATTGACCCCATCCTGACGGTGGAGCTCATCAAGGGTAGGCAGTGTTACCGGTATCTGCGGACAGGTGGAGCGAACCCCCTGCAGTTCCGGCAGAAACGGGTGCAGTCCTCTCACATCTGATGCAAACCCGAAACCCTGTACCTCCTCCTCCTGCAACAGATGGGCATTTATCTGCCAACCCCTGGCCCCGTGAAAACGCGGGAATTCCCCAAAGATTACCTGGAACGCGTCGACCGATGCCTGCACCTGGTATCGGGTCCACTCCCCTGGACGAAATGCAACCCTCTCATTCCATGCTGCTGCCGAGTAGGCACTGATTCCCACCTCATGACCATCCCCCGCTATAGAGCGAAGAGTGGCCCGGTTTCGATTACCGATGTAGGTGGTGGGAAGTCTGTGCAGTAGCCAACCTGGCATCCGGTTGCTGAGCGGATAGCGGCTGAAGTCCGGCCCCAGGCTAAGCAGAAATGATGCCTTGACCTGGTACTGGTCAAGCAGACGCAATAACGCTGGCACCCCTTTTCGGGCACCCTCGTCAGTTGCCACCTCTATCCGCAGTGCCAGCCTCAATGTACTGATTCAGATCCGTTCACGACTATACCTGCAACCTTCACCCGGAAAGCCTGGCCCGAGTATACACACTGTAGGGATGCTATTGCATTTCTACCCTGTCAGCGCTTGCCCAGCGCGTTGGCAAGAGCCGTAGCCATCGCCCCGGATGCGGCCTGCTGTTGCGGCTGTTTTCGCTGCTTCGCTCTTGCAGCTCCCTTGCCGGAACCGTTCTCATTCGGCTTCCTCGACTTTCCAGCCGTTTTTCGCCCGTCACCAGGTTGGTCGTTCAGTCGCATGCTGAGACCAATCCTTTTTCTCTCTGCATCGATCTCCATGATCTTGACCTTGACCAGATCACCTGCCTTGACTACCGCCCTGGGATCCTTGACGAACTTCTCTGACATCGCGGAGATATGAACCAGACCATCCTGGTGTACCCCGATATCCACGAACGCCCCGAAGTTCGTAACATTGGTGACGACACCCTCCAACACCATATCCGGCTTCAGATCCTTCAGGGACTCGACTCCCTCCTGGAACCTGGCCGTCCTGAACTCTCCACGCGGGTCCCGACCCGGCTTTTCGAGCTCGGATATGATGTCGGTCACTGTCGGCACCCCAAATCGCTCGTCGACAAAATGCTCCGGTTTAAGGCGCCCCAGAAATGCGCGATCCCCGATGACTTCGTTGATCGACCGACCCGCCTCCCCGAGAATTTTCTCCACCACCGGGTAGGCTTCGGGATGTACGGCTGAAGCATCGAGCGGGTTCTCACCCTCCCGTATGCGGAGAAAACCGGCAGCCTGTTCGTAGGTCTTCTCACCCAGACGAGGAACCTTCAACAGGCTTTTCCGGTTTCGAAAAGCACCATGTTCGTTCCTGAAACAGACAATATTCTCGGCCAGGGTGCGATTCAATCCAGAGACCTGTTCCAGGAGTGCGGGCGAGGCGGTATTGATATCAACACCAACCGAGTTGACACAGTCCTCCACCACGTTGCTCAAAGCACGGGCCAGTTTCGGCTGATTGACATCGTGCTGGTACTGCCCGACACCAATCGCCTTCGGTTCAATCTTTACCAACTCTGCCAGCGGATCCTGCAATCTTCTGGCAATCGAAACCGCCCCCCTCAGGGTCACGTCAAGTCCGGGCAATTCTGCGGAAGCGAGCTCCGAAGCCGAGTAGACAGACGCGCCAGCCTCACTCACCACAACTTTCTTCAACTTAAGTTCCGGGTACTGCCGGATCAGATCCCCGGCCAGTTTGTCTGTCTCTCTCGAAGCAGTGCCGTTTCCGATCGCCAACAGCGCCACAGAGTGGCGCCGGGAAAGTTCGGCGAGGGTGGACATCGAGGCATCCCACTGATTCCTTGGAGCATGGGGATAGATGGTTGCCGTATCCAGAACCTTGCCGGTGGCATCCACAACGGCGACCTTGACACCGGTGCGCAACCCCGGATCAAGGCCGAGGATCGGGACGTTTCCGGCGGGAGCCGCCAACAAGAGGTCACCCAGATTACTTCCAAAAACCTTGATCGCCTCCTCTTCAGCCATTTCACGAAGACGCATCTTCAGTTCCAGGTCAAGATGGGTGAATATCTTCACCTTCCAGGCCCAGCGAACGGTGATCTTCAGCCATTCGTCGGCGGGACGCCCCTGTTGCGAGATGTTGAATTGCCGAGCAATGGTCAACTCGCAGGGCGAAATCTCTTTAGCCTCTTCATCTACTACCAGTTCCAGGGTTAACAGGCCTTCATTCCTTCCCCGGAAAAGAGCCAGCGCACGGTGTGAAGGGATTTTTCTTATCGGCTCGGCGTACTCGAAATAGTCCCTGAATTTTCCAGCACTCTGCTCCTTGCCGGGCAACAGCCGGGACTTGATGATACCCTCACTCCAGAGGTAATCACGGAGTTTTCCCAGGAGCGCCGCATCCTCGGCGAAGTGTTCCATCAGGATTTGCCGGGCGCCATCCAGCACGCTGTTTTCATCATCGAAACCTGCATCACTATTGAAGTAATTACGGGCCTCCACAAGAGGATCCAGTCCTGGATCTTCGAGCAGCATTCTGGCCAGCGGCTCAAGGCCCGCTTCCCGGGCTATCTGCGCCTTGGTACGTCTTTTGGGTCGATAGGGGAGATAGAGATCCTCCAGTCTTGTTTTTGTTTCCGCCGATCGGATGTCGCATTCGAGCGTTTCGGTCAACTTTCCCTGTTCCCGAATACTGTTCAGGACAGTTTCACGACGCTCCTCCAGTTCACGGAGATAACCGAGTCTCTCCTCAAGAGTTCGCAACTGGCTGTCGTCAAGCCCGCCTGTCTTCTCCTTGCGATAGCGTGAAATGAAAGGGACGGTGGATCCTTCGTCAAGCAATCCGACCGCAGCCTGGACCTGTTTTTCCGCAACCTGCAGCTCAGCTGCAATTCTGCTGATAATCATCTGCATGATTTATGAATTCTCACGATGCAAGTATCTCAAGAGACCGACACACACTTACCGAAACCGTTGCCGTTGGGAACGGTTTGGTAAAACCAAAAAAGAAACGAGTAGACAAGCGGGCAAGTAAGGTTCTTATGAGTCAGATCCGGCAACTCTCGCCATATACCGCCATGACGTCCTTGAGTTCACTCAAAACACGGCGCCTGGCGTCGCCATCGAGATGAGATAGCTCGGGCAGTGGCCGACCCTGCTCCAGCAACCGGATATCTCTCCTGACCTGTTGACACCCCTTCTGACAAATCGCCTCTATACAGGATTCAATACTCGCGTTCTGCATATCAAAATGGATGTGTTGCCAGATAGTGGAAGCCGATTATATAGGAGTTATCACCGCCTACGCCATACTGAAATTTGAACTCCAACCAGGCTGTTGGAATTTATATTTTAAATATCAACAATTTAGAATGCTGGATCACACCTTTCCTGCTCCGGTCGGGGGAGCAATGGCCGGAAACAAAAAATGTTCTATTTTTGTTCTCTTTCTGATAGCATAGAACCTATGCAGAACAAGGAGCGTTGCACCCAGAATCGACATGGAGCCCGAGTCGAACCGTTCTCAAACGCAACGTGCCAGGTGAATTGATATGAACAACAAAGGCGGCTATATCATGCGCGAACAGGTTCGTGACCTGATACCAACACTCATGAATCACTCTCTCTCAAACCGACCCGCCCGATCGGAATCCAGGCTCCATCTCATTTCGGTGGCGGTTGTCACGTCGGTATACCTGTTTGCCATGACCTTCTCCGGATAACCCTTCAGCCTGCGATCCAGGCGCCGGTCCTGGTTTGCCTGCCAGGCCGGCCCGCTCGCTTTTATGGTAGTTGATCAGCGACTGTCGCCCTCTCCGCAACATAAGATGATGCACCATGCCTTCCACTGGCATGATCTCTCACGTGCGTTGTAGTTTGTCTGCATGGCTACCCTCGCCCCGAAAACAGCTACGAATTACCGTGATTCACACCGATATAGCTCTGAAAACCCGATAGACAAACGGGCTGTTCATCGTCTCTGTTAGTGGCCGGGAGATATGTGCGGGGAAAACCTTGAAAAATAGAAGAGGACTACCCGGAGAGATTTTCAGCGGAACAAGAACGACTGGGCCTTTCCCGTCCCGATGTTAACTGAACAGGTCGACTGCCCGGTACATCTGCAGGCCGCCTACCTATCCTTATTATGAAGATTCCGGGTGCAACGATGCGGCACGCAACGGATCATCCGGTAATTTTGGCGCCACTGGAAGCACTTGCATTGACCCGCTCGCGCAGCTCTTTACCTGGCTTGAAGTGGGGTACATATTTTCCGGCCAGTGCGACTGAGGCACCGGTCTTCGGATTACGCCCCTGTCTCGGCGGACGATAGTGCAGAGAGAAGCTGCCGAAGCCCCGAATCTCTATCCGTTCGCCCGAAGCGAGAGTCTGACTCATCTGCTCCAGCATGCATTTAACAGCCAACTCGACGTCGCGGTAAGCAAGGTGGCTTTGTTCTTTTGCGATGACGTCAATCAATTCAGATTTTGTCATTCTTTTTGAATCCCCTTGGAGAATGCCGGAACCCTGGCGGGTTCCGGCCACCTAGATCAACTGCGGATACCGCAATGGATCACTTCTTTGATGCTTCTTCGTCCATCTGAGCCTTCAGCATATCGCCCAGCGTTGCGGTGCCTGACGGTCCGCCGGTGTAGGACTTGATCGCTGCCTGCTCTTCGGCCACATCCTTCGCCTTGATAGAGAGTGTAATGGTGCGATTCTTGCGATCGACACCAAGGAAACGGGCTTCCACCTCGTCACCCTCTTTCAGCTCGGTACGAGCGTCTTCCACCCGGTCCCTAGAGATCTCAGAGCTACGGATGTAACCCTCAATCCCTTCTGCCAGAGTGACCACCGCACCCCGCTTGTCCACTTCCTTGATAACGCCCTTGACGATATCGCCCTTGGCGTTACTCGCCAGGTAGGATGAGAAGGGATCCTTGTCAAGCTGCTTGATACCCAGCGAGATGCGCTCACGCTCCGGGTCCACCGAGAGTACAACCGTCTCCAGCTCCTGACCCTTCTTGTAGTCACGCACACTCTCTTCACCCGCTTCATCCCACGAAATATCCGAGAGATGTACAAGTCCGTCAATTCCACCATCAAGGCCGATAAAGACACCAAAATCGGTGATCGACTTGATCTTGCCGGTTACGTGATCACCCTTGTTGTGGGTTTCCGCGAACTCTTCCCAGGGGTTGTTCTTGCACTGTTTCATGCCAAGTGAGATGCGGCGACGCTCTTCGTCGATATCCAGCACCATGACCTCGACCTCGTCACCCATCTGAACCAGCTTGGAGGGATGGATGTTCTTGTTGGTCCAATCCATCTCGGAGACGTGAACCAAACCTTCGACGCCCTCTTCGATCTCAACAAAACAGCCGTAATCCGCAATATTGGTGACCTTACCGAACAGGCGGGTGCTTTCTGGATAACGGCGCGCCAATGCGACCCAAGGATCGTCACCCATCTGCTTCAGACCCAGGGAGACACGGTTGCGCTCACGATCGAACTTCAAGACTTT
>JAPHTA010000366.1 GCA_026196475.1 Sedimenticola sp. | reverse complement strand
GCGTTGAACACACCACCATTTGTTGGGGTTCGTTTCACTCACCCCAACCTACGGTTATCGCTGATCCGCAATCGGCCCGAGGGCGGGCCTCCTACAGGTTAAACCGGATGTGGGAGCGGCGCCCCCGCCGCGAAGAAAGGCGTTGAACCGTAGGATGGGTGGAGCCGGAACGGCGTAACCCATCATTGTGGCTCAAGTTATCTGGTTTGATCAAATGGCTTTGTGTCGCTCCGCGACGGCCTGTTCTAACGAGGGTCCCGCCCCTCTAAGGCGGGTGACTTTCACGGGCGAAAGTCACCCAAGCCCTCCGCTCCATCCCGCCACCCCTGCGGGGTTCCCTGAGTTTCTCACCGGCGTCGGGTCCATATGCGTTCCCACGCAGAGCGTGGGAACGAGGCAGTCCATAACTATCACCAGGTCGGCAAATCGGCCCGGGGCGGGCCTCCTACAACTCGAATCAGGTGTAGGAGCGACGCCCCCGCCGCGATGAAGTGCGCACGGGCCGACAGGCAGGATAGGTGGAGCCGGAACGGTGCAACCCATCATTGCGGCTCATGGGTAAAAAAGCGGATGTCGGGGCTTATCGGCCCTGCAGGGTCCGGGAGCCGGTGTCGATGGGATCCCCCGGGTAACCGAGGGCCTTCCAGTCCAGGCGTCCGGACTCGGAGTGGCAGTCGTCGCACTGCAGCGCAGCCTCTTTCGGCACCACCATGTGGTTGATCCGCCAGTACATGCGGGTATGGATGAAGTCGTAGCGACCGCTGTAGTCGAGATCGGTCTTTGACATCCCCTCCCGGATCGCCCGGTCCCAGTCATAGTGTTCCCAGAAACCACGGTAGAGTTTCGGGATCACCAGGTAGCGGTTTTCAACATCGAACGGCTGTTTGCCTTCCATCACCTTGAACGGGTGGATCCTGGCCTCCTCCTGGGTGATGTCGCCGAGGGGGCGGGTGAGCTCCAGGACCGGTTGAGCCGGCTCGATTCTGTCACCCGGCAGGTAACGTGCTGACTGGCCGTTATACCAGGCGTAGGTGGGGATGACTGACTGCTCCCAGCGCATCTCGCCCTGGTTTTTTGTGAAGGTTGGTATTCCCTCCCCTTGCTGCAGCGTGCGCTCCTCGCCGGCGTGAGACCAGTCCTGCCAGACCTTGGTCGGAAACGAGTTGGCGAAACTGGGGATATGACAGGTCTGGCAGGCCACCGACCGGGAGTGCCGGTCGAGGGTGGCGTCGTCGTGGGGCGTGCCGCGATGGCAGCCACCGCATTCGACCCGCAACCCCTCCCCTCCGGAGACCGACATCGCCTGCCCCGGGATCTCGTGATAGCGGGTCTGGTGGCAGAACTGGCAGCTCATGTCGGGGCCGTCGACCCCCATGTGCACATCCTGGCTTCGCCTGGGATTGGCCAGGGAGGAGTCGAGATCACCGTGTTTCACATGGTCACCACCCCCGCCGAAGAAGTGACAGGAGCCACAGCTGATCCTGCTGGTCCGCCCCACCTTGCGGGCGATGGCAGTGAGATCCAGTCCGGGCTCGGGATGCCCGGCACCGGTCGGCGCCTTGCGGTAGTCCCCCGTCGTGTCGTGACAGACCAGGCAGTCGATGTTTTCCAGCTTGCTGAAATCGAAGCTTTCATCCTCCCAGCCGTAGCCGGCATGGCAACTGGTGCATCTCGGCCAGTTGGAGGGTACGCCGATACAGAAGTTGTTGAGCAGGTTCCGCTTGCCCATGGCCACCCACTCCCGGTGACCGGCCAGCTCCTGCTCCTCGATCCAGTTCCAGTGCGCGTCCTGGCTGAAATCCTCCGCCTGGCGCTGGTGGCAGGCGAGGCAGGCACGGGTGACGTCAGGTCCAGTCGAGTAAGGGCCCTTCAGC
Source organism: Sedimenticola sp. (assembly GCA_026196475.1). Lineage (GTDB taxonomy): Bacteria > Pseudomonadota > Gammaproteobacteria > Chromatiales > Chromatiaceae > Sedimenticola. Next base: position 12,124 of record JAPHTA010000366.1, on the reverse strand, counting down.
CAGCGGGAATGATCCACGCTGGCCTGGGCAGAGGCCAGCCAGAGCAGGCTGCTCCAGACAAGGAGGAGAATACAGAGCGGGATAAGTGTGCCCGCCCGCGTCTGCCGGTTATCCGTGGCAAGAGGCTGGCAGGAGATGGACATACGGCGCTCCGACCCGGCTGACCACCCTCTTCGGAAAAGAGGGGGTCAACCGGCGGCTGATCAGCGGTTCGGTACCGGGGGCTGCGGGTAGGGGTACCGGATGGCCGGTCCGTAGACCGGGGGGCGGGGCGGATAGGGCCAGTAGTAAGGTGTTGCCGGCCGGTTCAGATACCAGGGGTAGCTACCTGGGATAGGTCCTGTGCCATAGGGGAACCCGGCGGGAGGCGTCGGCCTCTGTCGCATCCCCATGCTACCCGGATAGGGACGACGGGCCCTCATCCCCTGCCCCATCGATGCCCCGGCTTGTGGCTGCAATTCAGAGAACGGTGTCATGGCAGTGCCGGCCTGGGTGGCTTCATCGGCAGACGGGGTGACCGGAGTTGAAGTATCCGCAGGCTCACCGGCAGCGCTGCCTTCGCCCCCGGTTTCCACAGTGGAGGCCTCATCAGCGGGAATCAATGCTGCCGTATCGCCGGTTTCCACCGGATCACTGGAAGTGGTGCTCTCGCCAGCCGCCTCCCTGGAGGCAGTATCGGTCCCGGAAGCGGCCACTGCGCTATCACCGCTCTGGGCGGAAACGGTTTGCGTACTGGTGTTGAGCGAAGCTGACGGCGCGGCCTGGGCAGTCTCTTGCTGACCATCCCCGGTCGTATCAGCGATCGATGCGGACGCGGTGTCTGCGGTGGCGGCCGGCTCTGGCATGCCGGTTTCCGACGTAGCTTCACCAGCCTGCTCTTCAGCACCGGCCAGTTCAGTCTCACTGGCGGATCCAGCCGCCGCGTCAACGGGTATAGCCGCGGTATCGGCTTCCTCTCCGGCGGTTGCTGTTACAGCCCCCGCTGACGTTTCGGAGGTGCTGCTGTCAGTTTCATTGGAAGTTTCGGATACGGTTGCACTACCGACTGGAGCAATGGCCTCGGCCCCAGTGTCTGAAGTATCGGTTCCGACAGACTCGTCGGTACCGGCATCAGTCTTATCTGTCACTTGCGCCTGATGCTCATCGCTCGCGGCCTGCTCACCAGTGAGTGCTTCGTCCGATGTGGGTGCTGCGGCATCGTCACCGCTACCATCCGCCTGGGTGGTGCCGGTAACTACGGCGGCGTCGTCAGTAGTTGAGGCCTCTTCCACTTCCTGGCCATTATCGGAAATGGTGCGGATATAGAGCAGGCCGGCTACGATGACGATGGCGAATATGAACGACTTTTGCCAGAAGCTGAGCCCCTTGGTTCTCTTCTCCGGTGCCGGGCTTTCCTGTTTTTCCGTTGTATCAGAAGGCATGACTCCCATCTCCTCCAGTCGTTTCTGAACGTTCCCGTTCCTGGCATTGGCTGCCCTGGGGGGTGTTTCGGGGGTCTCTTCCCGGGCAGGCGTTGTCTCCACGCTCTCCCCGGCTGTAACGTCCGGAGTGTCTCCTCCGGTCTCCGCCGCAACAGCGGGAGATGTATTTGGTGTATCAGGCGCTGCAGCTGTCGGTGCCTCGCTGGGTTCGGCTTGAGAGGTGCTTTCAGCAACGGTAGCAGAAGCTGCGGCTGGTTGTTCGGTATCAGGTGATGCGATCCGGGGAGTGGTCTCCACCGCCGGGGTCTTCCTGGCAGCGGCTCCCCGCTTGCGGGCGGCTTTCTTCTTTGGCGCGGCCTTCTTTTTCGTTGCCACCTTCTTTTTTGCGGCGGCCTTTTTCTTTGCTATCCGTTTCCGCGCAACCTTCTTTTTGGCCGGTGCCGGTTTGGACTCCTGTTGCGGCTCGGCCGCCCCTTCATCTGTGACTTTGTCGGCTTGGTTCAGATCGTCATCGGCCATGGTTACCACTCCCGGTTGAATACTCTCCAATAATAGTCTGCCAGACTAGCGCGCCAAGCGGCAGCGTTCTATGTTCTGGATCAATCCTCTCATCGCTGGCACCGCTTTTGCTATCGGATTTGCTTATACCTGCATATGAGGACGGGTTATCCGCCCCTATGTCTTTACTCCGTTCAGCAGAGCCTCCATCAGCGTGATCATCTGTTTCATACCGTGCTCGATATTGTCCTCGATCGCCTTCATGGTGATCGGAGTATCGCCTCTGCCAGCTGCCCAGTTGGCAACCACTGCACAACAGGCATAATCCAGATCCAACTCCCGGGCAAGGGAGGTTTCCGGCATTCCGGTCATGCCGACCAGGCTACAGCCGTCGCGTTGCATCCTGTTGATCTCCATGGCGGTCTCCAGCCTGGGTCCCTGGGTAGCACCGTAGACCCCATGCGGTACCACGGGCACACCGGCCCGCTGCGCGGCATCGAGCAGTTTCCCGCGAAGGGATTCCGAGTAGGGATGGGTGAAGTCGATATGGGTGACATGGCTGAGGTCCTGCTCGAAGAAGGTGTGATCCCGACCGTAGGTATAGTCGATGATCTGGTCAGGGATGGCGATAACACCCGGCGCCATCTCGGGGGCAATACCACCAACCGCGGCAATAGCCACTATCTGGCGTACCCCGGCATGTTTAAGCGCCCAGATATTGGCCCGGTAGTTGACCTTGTGCGGGGGGATGGTATGTCCAGTGCCGTGGCGCGGCAGGAAGACGATCTCCTGGTCGTTAAAGACGCCATGGGTCAGTGGCGCAGAAGGTTCGCCAAAGGGGGTGTGGGCCACCTCCCGATGGGTTATTTCCAGCTTCTCCAGCTTGGTAAAACCGGAGCCACCCATGATTGCGATTCCCGACATTGCTCTGATCCATTGGCTGATTTTAAAGAAGTGGGCCTATGGTAAATGAAAACCTGTTTTTCCACCTAACCCTGCACTGATCGGAAACAGTCTCATCGTGAATGGGTGCCGTCGTACCTGGATGAAGCGCTTCACCCGAAATTCCTGTTATAACCAAAAAGGACGCGGAGCCCGCCAAGGAAACCCCTCTTGCAGTGGTTTCCGGCTACTTGGCGGGTAAAGCGATATAACAATATAAGCTGTTGTTTTTCTTTGCGCTCTTTGTGTTCTTTGTGGTTGAGATAGTTATTCTGAGCGGGCCGATCCTGTTCAGATCCCCTCATCCTGACCTTCTCCCTTGGGGAGAAGGAACCCTCTGACCAGGTGTGCTGAAAAAGCCTGGTTAACCGCAAAGGGCGCGATGCCCGCCAAGGAAGAACCCTGTTGCAACCTGGGGTGTCAGGCATCCGGAAACCGAAAAGGCCGACCACCCGGTTGGTGATCGGCCCTTGAATTGTCGTCCCATGCCCCGTTCAGGGCAAGGGTGGCAACTGCCTGCAGTTACAGGGACTCGGCGTTCTCTGCCAGGTAGGTAGCGACGCCATCCGGGGAGGCGTTCATACCCTTGTCTCCCTGGTTCCAGCCTGCCGGGCAGACCTCGCCGTGCTCCTCGGTGAACTGCAGGGCGTCGATCATGCGCAGCATTTCGTCGATATTGCGTCCCAGCGGCAGGTCGTTGACCACCTGGTGGCGCACCACGCCCTCCTTGTCGATCAGGAAAGAGCCACGGAATGCCACGGCGCCGTCCGGGGTCTCCACGTCGTAGGCCTTGCAGATCGAGTGGGTCAGATCGGCCACCAGGGTGTAGCCCACCGGGCCGATACCGCCCTGGTTTACCGGGGTGTTGCGCCAGGCGTTATGGGTGAAGTGAGAGTCGATGGAGATGCCCACCACCTCAACGCCCCGCTTGGTGAATTCCTGCAGACGATGATCGAATGCGATCAGCTCCGAGGGACAGACAAAGGTGAAATCCAGCGGGTAGAAGAAGAGAACCTTGTACTTACCGGCTGTCGCCTCGTTAAGGTTATAGTTCTCGACAATTTCGCCACTGCCCAGTACGGCTGGAGCGGTAAAATCCGGTGCTTCACGTCCTACAAGTACGCCCACGTTTACGTTCCTCTATGGTTGTTGGTTGAGTCATATGCATTTGCCTGGAACGAATCCAGTAAATGCGATAACGGTATGCTACAGATATGGATTCGTTTTATCCACTGCTGAATCCAGATGGCTGTCCGGATTGTTTTACAGGTCCAGGTCGAGTGAAGGATTCTCTTCGTAGCGGGCAATGATTTCAACCGCTTCCTTCCAGCGTGGATCGAGATGCAGTTTCTCACGGCGCTGGGCCCTTCGCCCATGCATCCGGATGATTCGCATCTGTGCCGCGGGGTCCCTGTAGTCGACAAGGGAATCCAGCACCTCGGCGGCACCTATGGGGTTGTTGCAGACCAGGACCATGTCGCATCCCGCATCCAGTGCATGTCGGGCACGCTGTGCAAAATCCCCGCCCTCTTCCGCCGCGGCCATTGTCAGGTCGTCACTGAAGATGACACCCTGGAATCCCAGCTGCTTGCGCAGCACCTCCTGAAGCCAGTAACGGGAGAAGCCGGCCAGGGCCGGATCCACCTGCCGGTAGATGACATGGGCCGGCATGATCCCCTCCATGCCGTAGTCAATCATGCGCTGAAACGGCAGCAGGTCCTCCATCATCAGGTCACCCAGGGGGCGCAGGTCGACCGGCAGTTCGCAGTGGGAGTCGGCGCTAACCCCGCCATGCCCCGGAAAATGTTTGCCCACTGCGGCCATGCCGGCCTCGTGGACCCCCTGCATCCAGGCGTGCGCCAGTTCGGCCACCACGACAGGCCGATGATCGAATGCCCGGTCCCCTATAACCTGGCTGACACCAAAGTTGACATCCAGCACCGGGGCAAAGCTGAAATCGACCCCAACGGAGCGCAGTTCCGCCGCCATAAGCCAGCCGATCTTTTGCGCAACCGCCCGCGCCCGCTTGCCGTTCTGCCGGCCCAGCTGGCCAAACCAGGCGGCCGGCGGCAAACGGGTAAACCCGTCCCTGAAACGCTGTACCCGGCCGCCCTCCTGGTCCACGGCGACCAGCAGTGGCGGTGAACGCAGGGCATGGATCTCGCTGACCAGCCCTTCCAGCTGTTGTGGTGACTGGTAGTTGCGGCTGAACAGGATGACGCCACCAGCCGCCGGGTGGTTCAGCAGCGCCCGCTCTTCGTCGGTCAGGGCGGGCCCCTGCAGATCGAGCATTACCGGGCCGTGGCTCATGGGATCTATTCCTCAGTCAAAAATGATATTTATCGGGTATAATGCCGGACTCAAACTGACCGAGCATTACAGTTTAAACCTTCATGGAAGTAAAGATGCGCCCCGGAATACTGCTGTTGTTGCTGTTCCTCCCCTTTATCGGGTTTGCCCAGGAAGGCGATGGGGAGGGGGAAGCCAGACAAGCCGCCTACTACGAGTTGTCGCCCTCCATCGTGGTCAATGTCAAAGGACGTGCCCGGTATATGCGCTGCGATGTCCAGTTGATGACGCGGGACCAGTCTCACTTGCAGGATATAGTCCTTCATGCGCCGGCGCTTCGACATGAGCTTCTGTTGCTGTTCAGTGACCAGCAGGGGGATGTAATAAAAAGCAGCAAGGGAAAGGAGCAGCTGCGCAGGAAGGCCCTGAAGGCGCTGCAGGGCATCATGACGCAGTTCGTCGAGGCGGAATCAATCGATGATCTCTTCTTTACCACCTATTTCGTGGAGTAACCCCGGGTGGGCATCTACCGGAACGACTCCCTGATATCGACCGGCGTTCCCACATCTACCATTTCAAACAGTCGCAGCAGATCGGTGTTACGCATCCGTATGCAACCGTGGGAGGCAGCCACCCCCATCGGTTCGCTCTCCGGCGTGCCGTGGATATAGATGAAACGCCTCAGGGTATCGACAGACCCGCCCCGGTTTTGTCCGGGTTCGCAGCCGGTCAGCCAGATAATGCGGGTCAGGATCCAGTCCCGTTCCGGATGTTCGTGGCCCAGGTGCGCCGAGTAGATCTCACCGGTTGCGCGGCGTCCCACGAAGACGCTGTTTTCAGGGCAGCCGGCACCGATCTTGAGGCGTATCCGGTGCATACCGCGGGGGGTGCAGCCACTACCCATCTCCTCCCCCGCTCCCCGGACGCCGGTGGAGACGGAGAAGCGCTCCTTCACCCGGCCGTTGGTCAGCAGCCGCAGCTCCTGCCGGTCGAGATCCACTTCAATCTTGTGCGGTTGGCGGTTCACCAGGCGGTATAGGGGTTTTTGACCAGGCTGGCGTTATAGTAGCGCGGGTCACCCGAGACCTCTTCGCCGGCCCACTCGGGCATTTCAAACGGCTCCCGCTCGTCGCTCAATTCCACTTCAGCCATCACCAGGCCTTGATTTTCGCCGTCGAACAGGTCCAGGTCCCAGATGTGATTGCCGCACTTCACCTTGTAGCGGGTCTTGGAGATGTAAGGTTGCTGTGCCACCTGAAGAAGTATCGCTTCGGCATCCTCAAGGGGGATCGGGTACTCGAACTCGGCCCTGCGGATGCCCCTGGTGGCGCCCTTGATGTTGAGCCAGGCGCTGTCCCGCGCCACCCGGACTCGGACGGTGGCGTTCTCCTGGTTCGCAATATAGCCCTGCTTGATAATCGATTCAGAGAGTATATTATCACGCCATTTATCATTTATTACCAAGAACTTGCGCTCTATTTCTACAGCCATTTCTATGTTTTCCTCAGCACTTTTCAAACAGTGCTATCGACTCCACGTGGGCGGTGTGGGGGAACATGTCCATCACCCCTGCTGATTTCAGTCGGTAGCCGTGGCGGTTGACCAGTTCTCCTGCATCACGTGCCAGGGTACCGGGATAGCAGGAGACGTAGACGATCCATTGGATGCCCATCCGTGGCAGATGTTCCAGCACTTCGATGGCCCCGGAGCGGGGCGGGTCGAGCAGCGCCTTGTTGAAGGACTCCCGTATCCAGGGCTCTTTTGACAGGTCATCGTACAGGTTGGCCGTGTAGTAGCGGCTGTTCTCCACCCGGTTCAGGCGGGCGTTCTCCCGCGCCCGGGCCACCAGGCTGGCATCCCCTTCCACGCCGACAACCTCCGATACCCGCCTGGCGATGGGCAGGGTGAAATTCCCCAGTCCACAGAAAAGGTCCAGTACCCGGTCGTCAATGCGTGGCGCCATCAGTTCCAGCGCCAGATCGATCATCTGCCGGTTCAATCCGCTGTTGACCTGGGTAAAATCGTTGGGCAGGAAATGCAGTTCCAGGTCGTGTGCCGGCAGGCTATAACTGAGGTCTACCGGCTGGCCGTTCAGGGGGGCGATGGTTTCCGGCCCCCCGCTCTGGGTGTAGATCCCGATCCGGTGCGATTTACCGAAAGCCAGCAGCTTCCGGATATCATCCTCGCCTGGCGGCTCCAGGGTGCGGAAGACAAGTACGCAGGCCTGGTCACCCATGGCGACCTCGATTTGCGGGACCCGTTCCCGGATCGAGAGTGAACCGATCAACTCACCCAGCGGCTCGATCAGATGACCAACCTTCGGGTGCAACACGTGACAGAGGGAGAGATCGGCGATATAGGGCATGCCCCGTTCGCGGAAGCCGACCAGTACCTTTCCCTTCTTGTGCACGTACTTGGCTCCCAGTCGCGCCTTGCGTCTGTAGCCGAAGAGATCCGGGCTGCGCAGGGGTGAAAGAACTGATTCGGGTGCTACCTTGCCGATGCGTTCCAGGGCATCAAGAAGGGCTTGCTGCTTGGCGGCGACCTGTGCTTCCGGGGATTGATGCTGCAGCGAGCAGCCACCGCAGATGCCGAAATGGGGACAGTGCGGCTCAACCCGTTCGGGCGCCGCCCGGAGTACCTCCAGCACACTGCCCTCGTCATACTTCTTCTGCCTGCGGCTGTAGCGAAAACTGACCGATTCACCGGCAAGTGCGCCGTGAATGAACACGGCCTTGCCATCGATGTGTGCCACGCCCCGACCATCGTGACTGAGCGACTCGATTTCGGTCACCACCGGCTCCTGGGGTAACCGTCGCCGCCTGGATCGTCCCATGCTATGTCTCTTCCTGTTTCTCTGTCCGCACCGGTGGCGGAAACGCGAAGCCGGCGATCAACCTCTCGCCGGCTCCATTGCTGACTCTGTATTGATTGATAGGACTACTTCTTTACCCACTGTCCGCCTGCGTTCTGGTACCACCAGCCGCTGGATGCCTTGTCCACCCAGGTGCGGGCGAAGGTGGCACGGATCTCTGGCTCCCATTCGGGATGGCCGTTGGCCTCGGCGATAGCCCGGTAGAGAGCGTTTCGATCACGGTTCTCGTCCCGTACAAGGCCTTCGACCCGGTTTTTGTCACGCAACGGTATCGCGCCCCCATCCCTCACTGCGATCAGAGCGTCCCGGGTGAAACCAACCGCACCACTGCTGTAATGCGGGGCCAGGGCACTGTTACGCTGCTTCATGCTCGCCTGCAGCTTTCTCACCTCGGGTGAACTGGCGTTGAAATCGGGCTGGGCTGCATGGGCCGGAGGAACCAGGACGTTGAGCAGGCTTCCAGCCAGCTGCTGCAGCCTGGGTCGCTGCAGAGAGGCGCCCTGCTTTTTCTCCGCGGCCGGTTTCTGCTGTTTCTCGATCTGCTCCTTGCCCAGGATGTCGTCGACAATCCGTTCTGCGGCCTCTTCCGCCTGGGCGGCTGGAAAATAGATGTTGATGGTGACACAGGCAGCCAGGAAAACCATGATTGCCAATGCGCTGCTCAATTTAATCACGTTCATTAGGTAGTCTCCTTAACTTCCTGTTTTATAACTATTCAATTACTGGGGGGCCGCCTTCCACAATCTGCTTGAGCTTGCTGACCAGGACGGCCCAGTCCGTCCTGCGGTTAAATCCGATAATATCGATACGGGGTATGCCGCCACCCTTGACCAGATAATAGCCGCGCTCCGCCTGCTCGATCCCATCCATCTCGCAGACCCCCTGCTGCAGCCGGCAGCTGATGCCCAGGCGATCGTAGCCGAACTCCTCGAAGAATCTCAGGAAGCTGCGCGATATGGCACCTGACACGCCGGAACCGCCGAGGTTGGATATGTTATCCACTGCCTTCTGGCTGATGCGGTGACGGGACTCGTCCCCTTCCGGCGTGGCAAACCTGGCATCGAACGAGACCGGCACCCAATCCTCCATCCGCAACTCATCCACCCGGCCGGACAACTTGCCGGTGATCTTACCAAAGGAGAAGGTGCGCGTCAGAGTTTCCAGGTCTATGTTTTTGAACTCCAGGTCCGCATCGAGGGCCGGCAGCGCACCGAACAGGTCGTCGAGCCGGAGATTCCGGATCAGGATATCGCCGCCAAACAGCTTGACCAGGGCCACACCGTCGACGACGATCACTTCATTCTCGTAAGCTATAGCGGGAATCATGCCGGAGAGCTGACCCGACAGGGACGGCCAACCCAGCGCCTGGCTGATCGCCTGCATTGAGATCGGGGTCAGGTAGCCCTGAAAGGTCACCCGGGGACCTTTTGGACCCTGCTCCAGAGCAAACTGTTCGGTCCGAAGAGAGCCATCCAGTATTCCTACTGTTGCCTCCTCCAGCAGTGAAAGCTGTTTTCCCGCGATCTGCAGGCGCAATGTGCCGGGGCCCATTGTTATCTCTTTGAAAAGCCGCCCGGACTGCCAGCTGATCCGGCTCTCAGGTGCCGAAGCCAGAGAGGACCAGTGCAGATCTGCATCAATGCCCGATAACCTGAACGGCTGGCTGCCCTCGCTGCCCTGTTCGACAGTTGTGTCCTTCAGGGTCAAGGCCAGTTCACTGCGCTCCTCGCTGTAGTCCAGGTCGAACCCGATTAGACCTTCCAGCCTGATCTGCTGAAGAAACGGCTGGGTCAGAACCGGTAACAGGTAGGCGTTGAACAGGTGATCGAGGCTGGACGGGGGGCTTGTCAGGTGCAAGCGGGTCAACCTGGAGTCATCGCCAAGGGTCCACTCTGCCGCGCCCCGAAGGGATATGCGATCCCGGTGATCCAGCTGCAGTCCCTGCAGTCGAAGTCGCCCCGGCTGCGGCCTGAAGTTGAAACCTGTTTCAAGTGTTACCGGCCGCTCGGTGGCGGACAGGTAGAAGTGGGGAGTGAGCATCTCCCCCGAGTCGATGGAGAGCTGTTGCTGTCCACTCCATGCCCCCTGCCCTGATCGCGCCTTAGCCTTCAAGCGACCCGCCAGCCCCTCGCCCAGGTACTCTCCCGCCGGCCCGCTGAAACGCAGTTTGCGGTACTCCAGTGTCGATGAGACTTCGGAGAGTCGCCCACCGCGCCCCTGGAGTACCGCTTTCAAGTCAGCCTGCGCGGACAGGGAAAACTCGCTTATTGCACCCTGGAGATCGGGGACCAGTGCTCCAAGCCGGGACAGCTGAAGATTGCTGGCGTCCAGTGCAAGTCTCCATCGGGACTGCTCATACTGCAGTGCAGCGGCTAAAACGCCACCAGATATTTTTATATTATTTACTTTTAATTCAATTGATTGTGACTTTAAGTTTATGTCTATTCTTGTTCTCAGATCCTGCTGTTTCAGGTTGCCCATCTGCAGATCGGCTCGCCCGTCGCGGCATGTAATCGAATCACTACCAATGGATCCCGAACGGCAATGGTAGGTGAATGCCTTGATGGTGTCCGGAAGTGCGGGATGGCGGATCTCGTCCACCCGGATCTGGTACTGATCATTTTCGTCGCCCAGAGCAAGCTTGAGTTCGATGCCGGAGGCGTGCCAATCCCCGTTTCCCAGGTTACCCAGCGAGATCACCAGGTTATCGGCGGCTGACGCGGAAAAAGATACCGCCGCAAGCATCAAGCCGGCCAGCCTGTGCCGCATCGGGAGACTACTCCGCCGGAAACACACCGGTCGAGAGATACCTGTCTCCACGATCACAGATGATCGCCACGATAGTGGCATTCTCCAGCTCCCGGGAGAGCCGCAACGCCGCCGCCACCGCGCCTCCTGACGAGATGCCGGCGAAGATGCCCTCGACAGTGGCCAGCTGGCGGGTGGTCTCTTCCGCCTCCTCCTGGGTGATGTCCAGGGTCCGGTCCACCCATCGCGCGTCGAAAATCTTCGGGATATAGGCTTCCGGCCAGCGTCGAATGCCGGGTATTTTGGCCCCCTCGGCCGGCTGTACGCCGACTATCTGTATCCCCGGATTCTGCTCCTTCAGGTAGTGCGCCACCCCCATGATGGTCCCGGTGGTGCCCATGGCGCTGACGAAGTGAGTGATCCCGCCTCCGGTGTCTCGCCAGATCTCCGGTCCGGTGCTTTCGATATGGGCCAGCGGATTATCCGAATTGGCAAACTGGTCCAGGACCCTGCCTCTGCCCTCCTGCTCCATCCGTTGTGCCAGGTCCCGGGCCCCTTCCATACCCTCCTCTTCGGTCACCAGGATCAGCTCCGCGCCGTAGGCACGCATCGAGGCGCGACGCTCAACGCTGAGGTTATCGGGCATGATCAGGATCATGCGGTAGCCCTTGATTGCGGCGGCCATCGCCAGGGCAATCCCGGTGTTGCCGCTGGTTGCCTCGATCAGGGTATCACCCGGACGGATCTCCCCACGCTGCTCCGCATGCCGGATCATGCTCACCGCCGGACGGTCCTTGACCGACCCGGCCGGATTGTTCCCTTCGAGCTTGACCAGGAGGGTATTGCTGTTTTTTTCCGGCAACCGCTGCAGACGAACCAGTGGGGTGTTGCCGACGAAATCTTCGATTGTGGGGTAGTTCATCAGGTGCGGTTACTGTAAGGTCCTATGAAAAAAGAGAATTCTATAGTATAGAGAGATTTTGGCCGGCACCGAACGGGTACCGCAGCCGACAACATCAAGTCTAGCAATTACACACAGAGAACTGAACAGAAGCGTTATGAGGTATACCCCCACTCCCACACATGGCCGCAAAAGGTATTGGGCCATAGGACTCGGAGCCTTGATCTCCCTGTCCGCACAAGCCATGGACGGAGATACCCCGCTTGCAGAAGAGCTCTTCTTCAGTGATGTACCGGTGGTACTGTCGGCAACCCGGCTGGACCAGCCCCTGACCGACACCCCGGCGGCGGTCACCGTGATCGACCGCAGCATGATAGAAGCCTCGGGGGCGATCGAGCTGGCCGACCTGTTTCGTCTGGTTCCCGGCTTCCAGGTGGGCTTCTATACCGG
>JAPHTA010000388.1 GCA_026196475.1 Sedimenticola sp. | reverse complement strand
TACGACTCCACCGCCTGGTACAACGGTATCCCGGCGGTATTCATCGCCGTTGAGCAGGCACCGGGCTCCAACCCGCTGACCGTGGCCGGGCTGGTCAACGACGAGATTCCCAAGATCCGCGCCCAGTTGCCGGAGGGGATGAACGCCATGATCCCCTACGATGCCAGTACCTTTATCCAGGACTCGATCGACGAGGTGTACCGCACCATCATCGAGGCAGTGCTGATCGTGCTGTTCGTGGTCTACCTGACCCTGGGTTCGTTTCGCGCCGCCGCGGTGCCGGCGGTGGCGGTGCCCCTGTCCCTGATCGGCGGTGCCTTCGTGATGCTGCTGCTGGGCTACTCGCTCAACCTGCTGACCCTGCTCTCCATGGTGCTGGCGATCGGCCTGGTGGTGGATGACGCGATCATCGTGGTGGAGAACGTGCACCGGCATATCGAAAAGGGCGAATCGAAGTTCCACGCCGCCATCTACGGGGCGCGGGAGATGGCGGTACCGATCATCGCCATGACCACAACCCTGCTGGCGGTCTATGCGCCGATCGGTTTCATGGGCGGACTGGTCGGCACCCTGTTTACCGAGTTCGCCTTTACCCTGACCGGGGCGGTGGTCATCTCCGGTATCGTGGCCCTCACCCTGTCGCCCATGATCTCCTCCCATGTACTCAAGGCGCACGGCAACCAGGGGCGCTTCGAGCAGCAGGTGGAGCGGTTTTTCAACTGGCTGTCGGCCGGTTACCTGCGGGTGCTGCACGGCTCCCTTTCCACCGTCTCGGTGAGTGTCGTATTCGCCCTGCTGACCCTGCCGGCGATCTACCTGATGTTCATCACCAGCCAGAACGAGCTGGCACCGACCGAGGACCAGGGGATACTCTTTTTCCAGGCCACCGGGCCGCGTACCGCCACCCTGGATTACCACCGCGCGTACTCAAGGCAGATCCAGCAGGAGTACGAGAAGATCCCTGAATACAACGACGGGTTCTATATTCTCGGGCGGACCCAGGACACGGTTTTCGGCGGTTTCAAGATGACCTCGATCAACCAGCGCCAGCGCTCCCAGGAGGATGTGCAGCCGGAAGTGCAGGCGGCGCTGGACAAGGTGGCCGGATTCCAGAGTGCGGCCTTCCCACGGCCCAGCCTCCCCGGTTCCGCCGGTGGCCTGCCGGTGCAGTTTATCCTCACCAGCGACCGCAGCTATGAAGAGATCGCCGGACTGGCGGACCAGATCATCGGTCGCGGTATGGCCAGCGGCAGTTTCATGTTTCTGAAAAAGTCGGTGGACCTGGACCGTCCGGTAACCCGCCTGCTGGTGGATCGTGACCGGGCCGGTGATCTCGGGATCAGCATGGCGGAGATCGGGCGCAACCTGGGCACCCTGCTGGGCGGTGGCTATGTCAACTGGTTCAACCTGGACGGGCGCAGCTACAAGGTGATTCCCCAGGTTGAACAGGAGTACCGGCTCAACGAGGCGATGCTGGAGGACTACTACATCCGGGCCGGCAGTGGCGACCTGGTGCCCCTCTCCAGCATGGTGCGCATGGAGAGCCGGGTCGAACCCTCGAAACGGACCCAGTTCCAGCAGTTGAACTCTGTCGCGGTGGAGGGGGTGATGTTCCCCGGCGTCAAGCTGGGCGATGCCCTGGCCTTTCTGGAGGCCCAGGCACAGGAGCTGCTGCCCAAGGGGTACAGTTACGATTATGCCGGTGATTCACGCCAGTACGCACAGCAGGGCAGCGGGCTGGTGGTCACCTTCTTCCTCTCCCTGCTGGTCATCTACCTGGTGCTGGCGGCCCAGTTCGAGAGCTGGCGTGATCCGCTGATCATCCTGATCTCGGTGCCGCTGTCGATTGCCGGGGCAATGGTATTCATCACCCTGGGCATGGCCTCGGTAAACATCTATACCCAGGTGGGGCTGATTACATTGATCGGCGTTGTGGCCAAAAACGGGATCCTGATCGTGGAGTTCGCCAACCAGCTGCAAATTAATGAAGGACTGTCCAAGCGCGAGGCGGTGGAGAAGGCGGCCACCATTCGCCTGCGGCCGATCCTGATGACCGCGGTGGCGCTGATCGTCGCCATGTTCCCGCTGTTGACCGCCAGCGGCCCGGGTGCGGTGAGTCGTTTCGATATCGGCCTGACCATCACCACCGGCCTGGGCATCGGTACTTTCTTTACCCTGTTCGTGCTGCCCGCCTTCTATCTGTTGCTGGCCCGTGACCACAACAAGGCGCAGCGGGCGCTGGAGCAGGAGGAGCGTGCCGATTGATGGTCGTGGCAGAGGGGTAGGCCGGTTTCGGGAGAGGCTGGTCCCTTGCCCCCGTTTGTGGCAAGCGCCGACCTGGAGTGGCGGGTGTCGCACCAAGGCTGTGCGGAGCGCATCCGGATGACCCCGTCGGTCTACATTAAACGATTGTAATATTTGATCTATTTAGAGTTGGCACAGGCTGTGCTGAGTGTGGACCGGTTAGTCGCAATCCCGTGGCTATTGGTCGAGACATCACTCGGGTATCAGAAAGGTAGATCAAATGAAACTGAAGCAACTCTCCCTGGCTTTTTCACTCGTGGCAGCTGCCTGCAGCGGTACGGCGCTGGCCGAAGGTCCTCTCAGTGTCAATGTGGCGCTGACCAGCGATTATGTCTGGCGGGGCACGTCACAAACCGATAACGGACCCGCCATACAGGGCGGTTTTGATTTCGCCCACGCCAGCGGCTTTTACATCGGTGTCTGGGGATCGAACGTCGATTTCAAGGACGACGCCAATATCGAGCTGGACCTGTACGGTGGCTACAGCACCGAGTTGGCAAGCGGGATCGGTATCGATGTCGGAGCAATACACTACGACTATCCCAGTCAATCCAGCAGCAACTTTGACGAGTTCTACCTGGGGCTGAGCTATGACTTCCTCAGTGCCAAGGTCTCGCACGATGCGGACAATGACAACACCTACTGGGAGATGGGGGCTGAATTCGGGCTGCCGCAAAACTTTGGACTGAATCTCCATCTTGGCTACAACGATCCGGATGCCGGCCAGGAGGTGACCGACTGGAAGCTGGGTCTGACCAGGTCGTTTGCCGGAGTCGATTTTGAACTGGCCTACACCGATACCGACAGCGACAACAATAGTCTGGCCGACGGAAGGGGTATCCTGACCATTTCAAAAAGCTTCTGAGACCTGAACAGAGGGGCGGCCCCTGGTCGTCCCTCTTGATTCAGGGAAGAGTAAACCTGTTTGATCTGTTACGCCGTTGTACTCCAGTCTTTTTCCAGGCTGTCTTGCGGCATGACGTCACCTCCTGACTTTCAATATATGATATGGCTTATCGCCAGGCAGTCTCCCGATCATGCATGACAAATGACTGCATACGCCTCGTACGGATTGCCTCTTGCCGGCATATGGATGGCTTCGGCATTTTTCAATCCTCTCCAACATGGGGTCGCATCAACCGGTTCACCAGCACTTCCCTCGTAACGGTTTGCGGTACCCGATCATGGCCAATCGTATTGATACACACACAGCGCTGTCACCCGGTAACCGGAAGAGTTTATTGCTCCAGGCAAGCCGTCCTCAAGTAATGGATTTGAAAAAAGTTACATACGGAACCTGTCTGTCACTTCTCTTGCCGGGGTGACTGTAACACTCTTTAGCAAAGACTTAATGCGTTTGTAACGGCACTGAAAGATCGCCTCCCTAGTATGGCAGCCCTTTATCGCGTCGCAGTATGAAGCGATGCAGGACTGGGGGTTGTCATGCGTTTGTTTGCTGTTTCCTTGTTGTTGCTTCAGCTCGGCTGGAGTTCATCGGCGATGGCGGAGATTGATCTTCGTCTGGCCGACGGTGTCAGGCTGCTGGCCTTGGATGGCAAAGAGGTGGATTCAGACAAACTCCTGGGTGCCGAAAGTCGCTATCAACTGGACAACGGAACTCACCAGCTCCTGGTGGAGTACGAGGTGGAGTTGGTCAGTAGCGGCGATGAAGTGGAGCTGGAGACCAGTGACAGTTTTATCCTGCTGTTGACTTCCAGCGACCAATTGCTACGGCTGGGCGCGCCGAAAATAGGTTCCCGGCATGAATTCAAAACCTTCGACAGGCGTGGTGACTGGCGACTGCACGATGCCAGTGGAAGCGCTCATCCGTTCAAGCTTGATCGCCTGGTCAAGGAGGGCTTCCAGCTCGGGCGCGACTATGAGCGGGAGCTTGAGCTTTACAACAGCAGCGGCTCGGTTGCTGCCTATCGTCCCATCCCGCAGCGCGTGTTTACAACATCGTCGCAAGCGGTACACCGGAACAGTGATCAACCGGCCGGCAGGGGTTCCGCATCGGGCCAGGCCCTGGTGCGGCAGATGTTGCTTTACTGGTACAACCAGGCCGATCCGGACACCCGTCGCCAGTTCAACGCGTGGTTGTCACGCTAGTCCGACAGCCGAATTCACACTATGGACAGTCAGCAGAAGAGGTGTAACTGCCTGATATGACCAGAACCCTTTAAACCGATTCCCGTTAGAAATCCTGCTGTGCAACTTCCTCTTCTGATTGGAGGGGACAGGAATTTCTTTGCCTTTTGAAACACATGTCAAGCAAATAATCGACCGGAGAAAACTGATGAAAAAACTGATACTGGCTACAACCATCGCAACACTTGCAACTGCCGGTGCCGCCAATGCCGCCACCATCTACGAGGGCAAGGGTTTGACCTACAAGCTCAAGGGTGACTGGCAGATCCAGCTGCGCAAGGATACCGGCAACAACCAGGAGTGGGACGTGGAGTTCGATGATCTGGAGATCAAGAACTCCGTGGTCTACGATCTGAATGACAACATGCGTGCTTTCGGCCAGCTCGATTTCGGCTTCAAGGATGCGGCGGAAGACAAGCAGAGCGGCAGCGATCTGGAAGAGGCCTATATCGGTCTTGGCTTCAACAACCTGTCGGTGGCTGTGGGCAAGATGAACTTCGCCTCTGACGAGTTTGGTGTTGAGCAGGCCTACGAGCTGAAGTTCGACGAGGACTCGTTCGATACCCAGGGTACCAACGGTGACGACGTGATCCGTCTCGACTATGCGCTGGACAATCTCCTGTTTGTCGCTTCAGCTGAGCTGGAGGCGCAGGGTGAGAGCAGTCAGAACGGCAAATATTTTGATCTCTTCCTCGGTGGTGACCTGGGTGGCCTGGAGCTGGCGGCTGCTTACCAGACCAAGGAGGCTACCCCGCTGTCTGCCTCGGTTGACACATGGGGTGTCAGTGCCGCCTACGACTTCGGCATGGTCAAACTGCTGGCTGATTACAGCGTGATCGAGGATACCTCGGCCCAGTACAACCTAGCGGCCACCTTCAAGGTGGCAAAGACCACCAAAGTCGCCCTGGGTCTGGTCAACGTTGACCCGGATAACGCCACTGACAACAACGAGTGGTACGCCAACGTCACCTACAAGTTCCCCAGCCAGAAGAACGTCAGCCTGTTCGCCGAGATTGCGGATACTGACGAGAGCAACGTGGAGATGGGTATGCTGACCGGTATGCGGATCAAGTTCTGATCCATTTCGGGCCGGCTCGGCGAGCCGGCAAAGTGGCCTGGGCCCTGCCGCCCCATGCGGGCGGGGTTCAGGCCTCTTCTTTTCAGGCCCTCTTGACCCGGATCCTGAGGCCGGAGAGCTCCTTTCCGTTCAGTTGCCTGGTGGCGGCCTTCGCTTCGCCGGGCTTCGGCATGTTGACGAAGCCGAACCCCTTCGACCGACCGCTTTTCTCATCCATCACCAAGGTGCAGGACTGTACCGTGCCACAGCCCTCGAACAGCTCCCGGAGTTGTGCCTCGTTGAGATCGCGCGGAAGGTTGCGTACCAGCAGTTTCATCGGTTTGTCCTGTATCGGGTGTCGGGCGCGTGAGTATACCCCTTGTTGAACCCGGTTGCCGGTATGTTGTTTCAGAACGAGGCATCCTCATCGAGGATATGGTAGGCGCCGTTGCTGCTGATCTCATCCACCTTGTGGATAAAAGAGCGGGCTCCCTGGTCGGCATCCATCCAGGCATCCGCAGAGCCCGAGTCGGTGCGCAGCAGGCCAGGCTGCAGGGAGGCGATGACAAGTCCCTCCAGTGACGGATCACCCTGCATGCACAGGGTCAGCATGTTCTGCGCCGCCTTGGCGATCCGGTACGGGTAGCTGAACCCGGTACCGCTGAACTCGCCGTTCAGGTGTCGATTAACCGAGCCCAGCCGGGAGGTCACGTTGATCACCTTCGGGTTATCTGATTGCTGCAGTTTCGGAACCGCCGCCTGGGTAACACGCAATGCACCGATACAGTGGAGAGAAAGCTGGCGGGTCAGCTCCGATGGATCGACCTGCTCCAGGTGGTTGCCGCTGGAGCCGCAGCCCGCATTGTTGATCAGCAGGTCCAGATGGTCGACGGCAGTGAGCAGATCCGACAGGTTGCTGTTGCAGTCATCGGTAACATCAATCTTGCGCCAGAGAACGCTTTCATGCAGCTGTGTGGGTGCAGTGCGGGAGAGGCCCAGCACGCGATCGCCCCGGTCCGCGTAGTGCTTGGCGAGGGCCCTGCCCAATCCCCTGGATATGCCGGTTATCAGTACATTCATGTTGCGGCTTTCCGGTTCTAGAGAGGGAGACTGTTGGGGATTTTTAACACATACAGGCGCACCTATCCATTCCGGCGGGGTTGTCAGCTGTCTGATTTTTGCTCCGCCAACTCCAGCGCCTCGCACGCCTCCAACCACTCGGCCTCGGTCTGTTCCAGCTGCTGGCTGAGGCGGCTCTTGTCGGCGAGGCGTTGCTTCAGCTGCTCCTTCTGTTCCGGCTCGTAGAGACCGGGGTCGGCCAGCGCCGACTCCAGCGCCTGCTGTTCAGCCGTCAGCTGTTCAAGTCGTTTTTCGTGCTGCGCCATGGCACGGCGCAGTGGCTGCAGCTGCTTGCGCTGCTCGGCTTCGGCCCGTTTGCGCTCCTTGCGCGCATTGGCGCTGTTGTCGCTCTCTTCGGCTGCCGCTTTCTCCTGGCGCTGCTGGTTGCTCCGGTTGTCGCTCAGCCAGCGCGGGTACTCGTCCAGATCGCCCTTGAACTCGTTGACAGTGCCATCGTGTACCAGCAGAAGCTGGTCGGTGGTGGTGCGCAGCAGGTGCCGGTCGTGGGAGACCACCACCATGGCGCCCTCGAAATCCTGCAACGCCTGGCCAAGGGAGTGGCGCATCTCCAGGTCCAGGTGGTTGGTTGGCTCGTCCAGCAGCAGCAGGTTGGGGCGCTGGTAGACCAGCAGGGCCAGGACCAGGCGCGCCTTCTCGCCGCCGGAGAAGGGGGCCACCGGGCCGTCGGCCCGCTCTCCACCGAAACCGAATCCGCCAATGAAGTCCCGCAGCGACTGCTCGCTCGCCTTGGGGTCGAGCTGCTGCAGATGGTCGAGGGCACTGTCGCCGGGATGCAGCTGGTCCAGCTGGTGCTGGGCAAAGTAGCCGATCCTGAGATACTGGGCGGTCTCCCGATCGCCGCTTGCGGGTGCCAATTCGCCCGCCAGCAGCTTGATCAGGGTCGACTTGCCGGCCCCGTTAGGGCCGAGCAGGCCGATGCGATCGCCCGGCGAAAGACTCAGGCTGACCTGGTTGAGGATGCGCCGGTCAGCATAACCGGCACTGGCCTGAAACAACTTGATCAGCGGGTTGGGGGCCTTCTCCGGTGGCTTGAAGCTGAAATGAAATGGAGAATCTACATGGGCCGGGGCGATCAGCTCCATCCGCTCCAGCGCCTTGAGCCGGCTCTGGGCCTGGCGTGCCTTGGTCGCCTTGGCCCGGAAGCGCTCCACGTAGCTGCGGATGTGGGCCACCTCCTGCTGTTGCTTCTCGTAGGCCGACTGCTGGTTGGCCAGGCGCTCGGCCCGGATCCGTTCGAAGGCGGAGTAGTTGCCACTGTAGAGGGTGATGCGCTCCTGCTCGATATGGGCGATGTGGCTGGTCACCGCGTCCAGGAAGTCCCGGTCGTGGGAGATCAGCAGCAGGGTGCCGGGATAGGCCTTGAGCCACCCTTCGAGCCAGATTACCGCATCCAGGTCCAGGTGGTTGGTTGGCTCGTCCAGCAGCAGCAGGTCGGAGCGGCACATCAGGGCCCGGGCCAGGTTGAGGCGCATGCGCCAGCCCCCGGAAAAGCTGTTCACCGGGTGGTTCTCCTCACCTGGTCCAAAGCCAAGGCCGTGGATCAGGCGAGCCGCCCGGGAGCGGGCGCTGTAGCCGCCAACGGTCTCCAGCCGGGCGTGCAGCTCGGCCACCATTTCGCCACGATGGGCCTGCTCGGCTTGCGCCAGCTGCTGTTCGATCCGGCGTAACTCTTGGTCGCCATCCAGGACATACTCGATGGCCGGGCGGGGGTCGGACGGGGTCTCCTGGGCAACGTGGGCGATGACCCACTCCCGGGGGCGGTGGAACTCCCCGGCATCGGCGTGCAGCTGGTCCCGGATCAGGGCGAAGAGGCTGGACTTGCCGCTGCCGTTGGCACCGGTAATGCCAACCCGCTGACCGGGATGGATGATGAAGCTGGCGTCGGAGAAGAGGGGCTTGATGCCGCGCCGCAGGCTGAGTTGTTCGAATCTGAGCATGGGCGCGGATTCTACCGCTTCATGCCACTCCGGGGGAAGCTGGGTCGGTCCCGGGTGTCAGTTGCCGGTCTGCCGTTCCGACTGGGCGGCCAGCATGTCGTAGCCCTTGAGCTGGTACTCGGCAATCTCGATCGATTGGTCGTACTGCCGGTTCAGCTGGCTGATGGCATTGCCGGTACCGCGCTGCCAGGCGCGCCGGGCGAATGCCTCTGCCAGTCCGATATAGATGCGCTGGGTATGGTAGTGGGTCTGGTTGTGGTTGGGTTTGAGTGCCTGCAGGCGGTTCAGGGTACGGAACTTGCGCAGCAGTTCGGCATGGTATGCGCGATTGTAGAAGAGGTTGGAGATCTCCGGTTCGGCGCAGGCCCGGGCGATCTGTCGCAGGCCGGTCGGGTCCTCCCCGGCGCCATGGTTGAACGGGGTGTAACAGTCGGCGTTGTCAGCAACGGCAGCATCGCCGGCCAGGGTGATGGTCAGCCCCATAACGGCTGCTGCAATCCGCTTGAACATGTTTTGTTACCCCCGTGTTACGACCGGGTTATGGTCCCGCCTTTCCACCAGTGTAGACCGACTACTCAAAGTCTGCCGGGGAGACTCAGCTTGTGCGGTCCATCCGGCGGTAGCCGATCGCCTCTCCAAGGTGGGCGGGGAGGATCGGATCGCTCTGCGCCAGGTCAGCGATGGTACGGGCCAGGCGCAGGATCCGGTGGTAGGCGCGGGCCGACAGGCGCAGCTGCTCCATGGCCCGCTCCAGCAACAGGCGTGCTTCCGGTGCCAGTGCGCATGCCTGCTCCAGGGCGCGACCCTGCAGCTGGCTGTTGGGGCATCCGTTGCGATCCAGCTGCCGTTGTCGGCTCAGGGTGACCCGTTGCCTTACCTGCAGGCTATCCTCGACCTGGCCATGCTGCTGCTGGTGCAGGGCTGCCGCTGGCAGCCGGGGGACCTCGATGGTGATGTCGATGCGGTCCAGCAGCGGACCGGAGATACGGCCCCGGTAGCGACTCACCTGGTCCGCGCTGCAGCGACAGCTGTGTCCGCCGTTGTCACCCAGGTGGCCGCAGGGGCAGGGGTTCATCGCCGCCACCAGCTGAAAGCGGGCTGGGAACTGCTCCTGGCGGGCGGCCCGGGATATGGTTACCTGGCCACTCTCCAGAGGCTCCCGCAGAACCTCCAGTACCTTGCGCTCGAACTCCGGCAGTTCGTCCAGGAACATCACC
>JAPHTA010000177.1 GCA_026196475.1 Sedimenticola sp. | reverse complement strand
TCCATGCGCGAGAGCACCGGCACCAACGGGATCTCCAGTTCGTGCAGCAGGCCGGCCGGGCCCGGCGCCTTCTCCAGGGAGGGCCACAGGGCCTGGTGCAGGCGCAGGGTGATGTCCGCATCCTCCGCCGCGTAGGGCGCCGCCTGCTCCAGTGGCACCTGGTCGAAACTGAGTTGCTTGCTCCCCTTGCCGGCCACATCTTCGTACTTGATGGTCTTCAACCCCAGGTACTTGGCGGCCAGGGAATCCATGTCGTGGCGGGTGGCGGTGGAGTCCAGCACGTAGGACTCCAGCATGGTATCGAAAGCGATCCCGCGCAGCTCAATGCCGTAGCGCGCCAGCACGCTCATATCATACTTCAGGTTCTGCCCCACCTTGGGCCGTTCCGGATCCTCCAGCAGTGGCTTCAGGCGCTCCAGCACCCACTCCCGGGAGAGCTGTTGCGGTGCCCCGGGGTAGTCGTGGGCCAGCGGCACATAGGCTGCCTCCCCCGGCTCCAGGGCAAACGATACTCCCACCAACTCCGCCTGCATGTAATCCAGGCTGGTGGTTTCGGTATCGAAGGCGATCAGCTCGGCCATTTGCAGGCGCTTCAACCAGCCCTCGAAGGCGGACTCCTCCAGCACCGTCTGGTAGTCCACCAGCGCCTGGTCCGACTCCGCCTCCACCTCAGCCGGCGAACTCTCGCTCTCCAGGGCCTCCAGCAGGCGGCGCGCCTCGATTCTCTGGTACCACCCGCGCAGCGCTGCCACGTCGGGAGCGCCGGGGCGCAGCTCATCCGGTGCCTGCTCGAGCTCCAGATCGAGCCGGATGGTGGTCAGCCGGCGCGACAGCTCCAGCTGCTCCAGGTGCTCGCGCAGGGAGTCCCCCACCTTGCCCTTGATCTCGTCCGCGTGCGCCCTGATCCCCTCGATGGAGCCGTATGTGGAGAGCCACTTGACCGCGGTCTTCGGGCCACACTTGGGAATGCCGGGAATATTGTCCGACGAGTCGCCCACCAGGGCCAGGTAGTCGATGATCTGCTCCGGGGCAACCCCGAACTTGTCGATCACGCCCTGCCGGTCGAGGCGGGTATCGGTCATGGTGTTAATCAGGGTGACATGCCCGTCCACCAGCTGCGCCAGGTCCTTGTCGCCGGTGGAGACCAGGGTGTCCATGCCCGCCTCCGAGGCTCGGGTGGCCAGGGTGCCGATCACATCATCCGCCTCCACACCGGGAATCAGCAGCAGGGGCAGTCCCATCGCCTCTACTATCCGGTGCAGCGGTTCGATCTGCTCCCGCAACTCCTCCGGCATCGCCGGGCGGTTTGCCTTGTACTGGTCGTAGAGCTCGTTACGGAAGCTGCCACCGGGGGCATCGAACACCACCGCCATGTGGGTCGGCTGGTACTCGCTGACCAGCTTGCGCAGCATGTTGACCACGCCGACGATCGCCCCGGTGGCCTCGCCCCGGGAGTTGGTCAGGGGCGGCAGGGCGTGGAAGGCCCGAAACAGGTAGGAGGAGCCATCCACCAGGATAAAGGGTTTGTCGGAAGCCATCGTCTCTCTAGTTTGGTCGTTGTCGCGAAACGGGCAGCATACCCCATCCGCCACCACAACAGATAGCCACGCCCCTGCGTCACGCAAGGGACGGCAGAAAAGAGCCATACTGTGGTATCAACAGTCCCCGCCAGGACCGGACGGGGCACGGCCTCAAGCAGGTGGAGCGTTTCCCTCTATAAGCTTATGTGTTAAAAGGTTTTTGCGGAACACAAGGAGTATCCATGCAGCTCACTTTTGCATTTGACATCTATGGCACCCTGATCGACACCGCCGGTGTGACCCGGATCTTGCAGGCGACAGTAGGCGAACAGGCCGCGCTGTTTGCCAGCCGCTGGCGTGACAAGCAGCTGGAGTACTCCTTCCGGCGCGGCCTGATGCAGCAGTACGTGGACTTCTCGGTCTGCACCCGGCAGGCGCTGCAGTTCACCGCCAGCCAGCTGGAGCTGCCGATCGACCTGGTGGAGCAGGAGCGCCTGCTCGAAGCATACCGACAGCTGCCACCGTTCCCCGACGTGGCACCCGCCCTTGAGGCCCTGGCGGAAACCGGGCACCGGCTCTATGCCTTCTCCAACGGTCTTCCGGATGACCTCGAGTCACTGCTCGACTCGGCCGGCATCGCGAAACATTTCCTGGACGTGGTGAGCGTGCACGAGATCCGCACCTTCAAGCCCAACCCGGCGGTCTACCGCCATTTCCTCAAGCGCAGCCATACCGAGGCGGGCAACTGCTGGCTGATCTCCAGCAACCCCTTCGACCTGCTGGGCGGGATGGCTTGCGGGATGCGCAGCGCCTGGATCCGGCGCAGCCAACAGCAGCACTTTGACCCCTGGGATCGACAGCCGGACCTCACGCTGGCATCCCTCGACGAACTGGGACAGGCCATCTCCCGAACGGATCAATAACCCGAAAAAGGCAGGGACAAGAGACATGAAGCAGGATGCAGGCAAGCGGTTCCAGTTACCCCCCTGGCTGATCTACGGCCTGCTCTACCTGCTGGCGACCGGCGTGAGCTACCAGTTCAACGCATTCGACCCGGATATATCCGCCATCTGGTTTGCCTCCGGTATCGCCATGGGCGCGATCCTGTTGCACGGCCCCCGTGTGCTGCCGGGCATTCTGCTGGCGGCCCTCATCTCATCGGGCCTGCACTACCGGGACCCGCTGGTTGTAACCGGCATGAGTGTCGCAGTGATCCTGGAGGCGTTGGTCGGTTATGGCCTGATGCGCTACTTCTCCGACCTGCGGAGGGTTCTGGTGAGTCCGGCGCAGATCGTTCGCTTCCTGCTCTACTGCGTGCTTGTTGCACCCCTTTTCAGCGCGCTCCCGGGCTGCCTGTTGCTATGGAGCACCGGTGCGCTCCAGGAACTGACCACCGGCATCCTGGTCTGGTGGGCCGGAAATGCCCTCGGCATCATGCTCCTGACCCCCCTGATACTGGCCTGGGCCGAACCCGGCCATGCCCCGCAGCCACGGGTCCTGACAAGAGACAAGCTGTTGCTGCTGCTATTAACCCTGTGCGTCTGCGCCCTGCTGTTTGGCCCCTACCTGCCGCCGGAGCTGCACAGCTACCCGCTGACCTTCCTTCTTGCCCCCCTGCTGGTCTGGTCGGTATTTCACTTCCCCCTGCAGACCACCTCTCTGCTCTTGCTGGTGGTCGCAATCACCGCACTGTTCAGCACCGCACTGGGTCAGGGACCGTTCGAGGGCATGCAGGGCAGTTATTCGATGTTATTCCTGCAGCTCTATATCGGAACCGTGTGCGCCACCGCCCTGATCGGGAAGGTGGTACTGAACGAGCGCCAGCAGATTCAGGACCACCTGAAGCTGGCCCACAAGGTAATCCAGCATTCGCCGGATGCCATTGTCGTCACAGACAACCACACCCGCATCATCTCGGCCAACCCGGCCTTTGTCCGCAACAGCGGCTTCAGCATGCGTGAACTGCTCGGCCACAGTATCAATATCCTGAAATCGGGCTACCACGACGGCCGCTTCTTTACCGACATGTGGAACCAGCTCAAACGCAAGGGCGCCTGGCAGGGCGAGATCTGGAACCGGGACAAGAGCGGCTCGATCCGGCCCGAATGGCTGAACATCGTGGCCCTTGAAAATGGCGGCAACGGCGTGACCGGCTATATCGGCATCTACTCCGACGTGGCCCGGCGCCAGGATGCGATGGACCGGATCCACCACCTGGCCTACTACGACATACTCACCAACCTGCCCAACCGGCAACTGTTCAACGACCGCCTGGAGCAGGCGATCAAGTACGCCAACCGGAACAAGCGGCTGCTGGGCCTGCTGTTTATCGACCTGGATCGCTTCAAGACCATCAACGATACCCTGGGCCACTCCGCCGGCGACAAGGTCCTTTCACTGGCCGCCGAGCGTCTGCAGGCCTGCGTGCGCCAGACCGACACCCTGGCCCGGCTGGCGGGGGATGAGTTCACCATTATCCTGCAGGATATCAACGAGGATTTTGACGCCGTACTGGTGGCGGAGAAGGTCCTGCAGCACTTCAAATCGCCGCTGCGCCTGGACGACCATGAACTCTACATCACCCCCAGCATCGGCATCGCCCTGTTCCCGGACAACGCCACCTCGGCGGATGACCTGATCACCTTTTCCGACACCGCCATGTACCGGGCCAAGGAGATGGGAGGTAACAACTACCAGCTGTTCGACAGCAACATGAGCGAGCCCTTCCGCTGGAACCTGGAGGTGGAGACCGCCCTGCGCCGGGCCATTGAGCATCACAGCATCCGGCTGAAATACCAGCCCCAGTTCGACCTGCATACCGGCGCCATCATCGGTGTCGAGGGGCTGGCCCGCTGGCACGACCCGGAGCTGGGGGTGGTTTCTCCCGGCACCTTCATCCGGGTGGCGGAAAACACCGGCATCATCCATGCTCTCGGGGAGCAGGTGCTGAACCTGGCCACCGAGCAGGCGATCCGCTGGGGGCAACAGGGGATCCGGGGCCTCCGGATCGCGGTCAACGTCTCCCCCCTGCAGCTCAAGCAACAGGAGTTTTTCCAGCGGGTAAAAGCGATCACGGGGCGCTGCAGCGAGAGCGGGAACCGCATCGAACTCGAGATCACCGAGACCAGCCTGATGGAGAATGCGGAGTTCATGGAGGAGGTGCTGGGGCACCTCTCGGGTCTCGGGCTGGAGGTGGCGGTGGACGATTTCGGCACCGGCTACTCCTCCCTCAGCTACCTGAAACGGCTGCCGATCGACCTGCTCAAGATCGACCAGTCGTTCGTGCGTGATCTGCCCGGCAACAGCAACGACACCGCCATCTGCCGCGCCATTATCGCCATGGCCCACAGCCTCAATCTGAGCGTGCTGGCGGAAGGGGTGGAGACCGAGCAGCAGATGCAGTTCCTGCGCAAGGAGAACTGCGACGAGATGCAGGGTTTCCTGTTCAGCAAGCCGGTCACCGCCGACGAGATCGGCGAGATGATCCGCCAGGGCTTCTGGCAGGTGGGTGAGAACGGAAACGGCCTGCCGCGATCCGATACACCGGCCTCCAGCAGCGCGACCGATCAGGTCAAAACAGACTACTCCTCGAAGTAGGTGTAGCCGTGCAGCCCGGCCTCCAACTCGGCGTAGAGTGCTTCGGTCTCCTCTTCGCCGAGCCCCGCCACCTGCATCTTCTGCCGGTAGTGCTGCAGCATGATCTCCGGTGAGAAGTGGACGTACTTCAGCAGCTCATCCACCGAGTCGCCCTGTTCCGGCTGGGTCAGGCGGTAACCGCCCTGGCCGTCCAGCTCCAGGTTGACCGCATCGGTATCCCCGAACAGGTTGTGCATGTCGCCCAGGATCTCCTGGTAGGCGCCGACCAGGAAGATGCCCAGCAGGTAGGGCTGACCGGGAATCAGGTGGTGCACCGGCAGGGTGCTCTCCACGCCGTCCTGATCCACGTAGTTTTCGATGCAGCCATCCGAATCGCAGGTCAGGTCATGCAGCACCGCGTTGCGCTTTGGCTCCTCGTTCAGCCGGTGCAGCGGCATGACGGGAAACACCTGGTCGATGGCCCAGACGTCGGGCAGAGACTGGAACAGGGAGAAGTTGCAGAACAGGCGATCCGAGAGACGCTCCCGCAACTGGTCGATCAGGTCCCGGTGACGCCGCGAGTTGCTGCTCAGGCGCGGCAACAACTGGCTGCAGATGGTGTTGTAGAGTCCCTCCGCCTGGGCCCGCAGCTCCAGGTCCAGCAGACCCCGCTCGAACATGTCGTAGGCCTCGTCCAGGGCATGCCTCGCCTCCTGGTGCAGCTCGGTCACCGAGAGCGAGTGCTGGTCCATCAGCTCCGCCAGGTAGGCGATCACCTCCGGCGCATCCTCCGGCAGCTCGAACTCGTCCCAGATTTCCGGTGCCGGATCGCTGTCGATCACGTTTACCATCAGCATCGCGTGGTGCGCCGTCATCGCACGGCCGGACTCACTGAAGATATCGGGATGGGGCAGCTCCTGCTCGCGGCAGATATGGGAGATCGCCTTGACCACCTCCCGCGAGTAGCTGTCCATGCTGTAGTTCATGGAGCAGTCGTGGCGCGAGCTGGTTCCCTCGTAGTCGACGCCGAGTCCACCACCCACGTCGACCACCTTGATCGATCCCCCCAGTCGCTGCAGCTCGCCGAACAGGCGTGCCACCTCGCCCATGCCACGACGGATATCGCGCAGGTTGGGAATCTGTGAGCCGATATGGGAGTGCAGCAGCTGCAGCCGGTCCAGCTTGCCAACCGACTCCAGGCGCTTGATCAGCTGCAGCAACTGCATGGCGGTAAGACCGAACTTGGAACGCTCGCCACCCGAGTCCTGCCAGTTACCGGTGCCGGAGGAGGAGAGCCGGGCACGCACGCCGAGCAGAGGCTCCACCTGCAGCGCCTCGGCCTCGGTCAACACCAGTTCCAGCTCGGAGGGCTTCTCCACCACGATATAGACCCGGTGCCCCATCTTGAGACCGATCAGCGCCAGCCGGATGTACTCCCGGTCCTTGTATCCGTTGCAGACGATCACGCCGCCTGCCGGCGCATGGGCCAGTACCGCGGAGAGTTCCGGCTTGCTGCCCGCCTCCAGGCCGACCCGCCCCGGTTCCCGCACCAGCAACTCCTCCACCACGCTGCGCTGCTGGTTGACCTTGATCGGGTAGACCGCCATGTAGCGGCCAGTGTAGTCGAACTCATCCATGGCGCGATCAAAGGCCCCGCACAGGGCTGAGACCCGCTCATGCAGGATATCGGTAAAACGGACCAGAACCGGCCACGCCAGTCCGGCCTCCTTGACTTCGTGCGCCAGGCGATAGAGATCAATCTCCACCTTGCCCTTGCGCAGCGGCCTGGCGATCACGTGACCCTGTTTATTGATACTGAAAAAGCCATCGCCCCAACGGTGGATACCATAATCCTGGGGCACGACATGTCGCTTCGATTTCATAGTGTCTTACGCTGCTGGTTGAGGGCGGTGGACTGAATCGCGGTATGATAACCGATCAGCGGACGGCGTGAAGTAGTACCGGAACTCAATCCCTGCTCCCGCACAGTCGACTCACCTCTTCCCGGGCCTGGGCAAGGGCGGCCTCGTAGCGCTCGTCGGAAAGGTATCGACGATTGCCGTCGTCATCCAGTTCGTAGAGTGCCGAGGTCGAACGGTACAGACGCAGTCGGTCCCGGGCCTCGATACAGGCGCGCTTGCGGCGTGCCTGCTCTTCGGCCCGCTGTTCCCGTCGCTGCTGTCGCTGCTCCCGTTCGTCGCGGTAGGCGTCCAGCATCTTCTGCTGCACCTCCCGGCGCTGCTCCCGGGTCAGGTCCGGGTTTGACTCCGGAGCGGGCGGGGGCGTTCTCAGCTCGATACGCTCCACCTCCTCCCGGGCCGGCGGACGGTCGCCGAACTGCACCCGCCCATGCTCGTCGACCCAGCGGTAGACCGCCGCCCCAGACCCTTGCGGCAGAACCATGCAGAGTCCCAGCAGAATCCAGCCCGTAGCGTCCTTTACTGCCATGTCGCCCCCCTTGTGTATACCGGCGACAGCGGTCCCGGTGACGCGCTCTCAGTCCGGCCCGTACAGGGCCGCCTTCTCCTCGGCCCCCACCTGACCTTTCGGTTTCACACTCTCCAGATCAGGATGTACCACCCGGTTGCGCCCCTCCTGCTTGGCCCGGTAGAGCAGCCCATCCACCTCGTGCACGAAGGCCTCCACGGAGAGCGAGCTGTGGCGCCCGTACACCCCCACGCCCATGCTGGCGGTAACAAAGAGCGGCTGCCCATCCACCTCGAGGGGAGACGCCTCAATCGACTCACGCAGCCGGCTGGCCGCGTTAACGGCGCGTGCCAGCGGCGTCCCCGGCAGAATCAGTGCGAACTCCTCGCCGCCGTAGCGACAGGGTATATCGATCTTTCGCAGCATCGTGATCATCAATTCCGCGGTGTGACAGAGCACCTGGTTGCCCACTTCGTGCCCCCAGCGGTCATTGACCTGCTTGAAGTGGTCCAGGTCAAGCATGACCAGTGCGGTTGGCTGGCCGCTGCGCCGGGTGCGCTCCAGCTCCTGCTCCAGGGCCTGGGTAAAATGGCGGTAATTGAAGAGACGTGTCAGCGGGTCCGTCAGCACCAGCTCCGACAGCTCATCAACCTCCTGCTGCAGCTCCAGCAGGCGATCGATATGCCGGCAGCGGGTTTCGCCTACGGGGCATTCCGGTTTTTTATCAGGGCTACCGCTCATCCGCTTCATTAATCAGGACATATAACCCCCGATTCTACGGACAACCCGGCCCGGTTGCAGCATTTAACAACAAATAAAACAGAAACCGGCCGGAAAACGGAGGGCCGGCCAGTAAAAAAAGGGGCGCCGCAAGGGCGCCCCGTCTGGTGTCGCAGGTTGGGATATTCTTCAGATGCCGGATCCGCGGGAACCGACGAATTCGGGATAGGCCTCCAGGCCACACTCGCTGATATCCACCCCTTCATACTCCTCTTCCTCGCTGACCCGGATGCCGGCCACCGCCTTGATTACCAGCCAGACCAGGAAACTGGCACCGAAGGTCCAGCCGAAGATCACCAGAAGACCGGTGATCTGGGCACCGAAAGTGGCATCGCCGTTGGAGAAGGGTACAGCCAGCAGACCCCACATGCCGACCACGCCGTGCACCGAGATGGCACCCACCGGATCATCGACCCGTACCTTGTCCAGGGAAAGGATGGCGAACACCACCAGCACGCCGCCGATGAAACCGACCGTGGTCGCCCAGATCGGGCTCGGTGCCAGCGGTTCCGCAGTGATTGCCACCAGGCCGGCCAGGGCCCCGTTCAGGGTCATGGTCAGATCCGCCTTGCCGAAGATCAGGCGCGCGGTGAGCAGGGCTGCCACCACGCCGCCGGCGGCTGCCGCATTGGTGTTGACGAAGATCGCCGCCACTGCGTTGGCCTCGCCCACGTTGGAGAGCACCAGCTCGGAACCGCCGTTGAAGCCGAACCAGCCGAGCCAGAGGATAAAGGTCCCGAGGGTGGCCAGCGGCATGTTGGCACCGGGGATCGCCCGCACCTCGCCATTCGGGCCGTACTTGCCCTTGCGTGCACCCAGCAGCAGGACACCTGCCAGGGCTGCGGCGGCACCGCACAGGTGTACCACGCCGGAGCCGGCAAAATCCTGGAAGCCGAGGCCGTCAAGGAATCCACCGCCCCACTTCCAGTAGCCCTGCACCGGGTAGATGAAGCCGGTCATAACCACGGCAAAGACCAGGAAGCTCCACAGCTTCATGCGCTCGGCAACCGCACCGGAGACAATCGACATCGCGGTGGCCACGAACACCACCTGGAAAAAGAAGTCCGACATGCCGGAGTAGTAGTTGCCGTCATACCAGGCAGCCGGGTCCTGCGCCAGCACCGCGGCCGGGTCATTGTCGCCACCCAGCATGAAGGAGAGATCGAATGACGGGATGACACCGTTGCCCCCTTCCGGGTACATGATGCCGTAACCCATCAGCATGTACATGATGCAGGCAATGGCAAACAGTGCCACGTTCTTGGTCAGGATCTCGGCGGTATTCTTGGCACGAACCAACCCCGCCTCCAGCATGGCAAAGCCAGCTGCCATCCACATCACCAGTGCACCCGATACCAGGAAATAGAAGGTATCCAGGGCATAGCGAAGATTGAGAATATCTTCCATAGCGTTAACCTCTTGAATCAGTCACTTGGGGGTTGAAATCAAAGCGCCTCGCGGCCGGTCTCGCCGGTGCGGATGCGCACAACCTGTTCCAGGTCGGAGACGAAGATCTTGCCGTCACCGATCTTGCCGGTCCTGGCCGCCTCGGTGATCGCCTCGATGACCTGCTCCAGCATGTCGGCAGAGATCGCCAGATCGATGCGGATCTTGGGCAGAAAATCGACCACATACTCGGCGCCACGATAGAGTTCCGTATGCCCCTTCTGTCGCCCGAATCCCTTGACCTCGACCACGGTGATGCCGGCGACGCCGATCTCGGAGAGAGCCTCTCGTACGTCATCCAGCTTGAAGGGCTTGATGATTGCAGAAACCAGTTTCATTACATGTTCTCCTGCTGTATTGAGCTGTTCAGCCTGTCTTTTAAGGTGGACCGGAACATACCGACCCGGCTTGCCCCTAATCTGCAGCTCTCGTGCCAACTAGAAATTATTAAATATTATCAGATACTTAATTGCCTGCTACTGACCAGCGCACCAGATTGGACGCACCATTTGGATGCCCTGGCGACTCTATGCACCATAATGGTGCACATACCGCCTTGCCCCAGTTACCCCGACACACGGACGCACGCTGGACAAGCGGGCCCGGCCCGGCTATCTTGCGGCCCATGATTGATTCCAAGCTGATAGACGATCTCGCGAAACGGGTGGCCGGCGGTGTGCCGGTCGGACTGCAACTGCTGCAGGAGGACCTGCAGAAGAATCTCCGCTCGGCCCTGGAGGCCGGGCTCGGCCACCTGGACCTGGTGACCCGGGAGGAGTTCGAGATCCAGCGCGCCGTGCTGCTGCGCACGCGGGAGAAGCTGGAGGCGCTGGAGCAGAAGATCGCCAGTCTCGAGGCAGCAACCAAAAACGGCGGCTGAGCCCGGCGAAGCGGCCGTCCGATCCGCGACCATCGGCAACCACACCACGGAAGGTGAACATGTCCCTGGCAACTCTCTGCAGCCGCGCCCGCAGCGGCATCAATGCGCCCCTGGT
>JAPHTA010000120.1 GCA_026196475.1 Sedimenticola sp. | reverse complement strand
CTGCCCAAAGATCAGCCAGGCGATCAACACCACCAGGGCAACCCCGACCCCGGCCCAGATCGCATACGCAATGCCCACGGGAATGACCCTGAGCGTGAGTGAGAGAAAGTAGAAGGCGGAGGTATAACCCAGGACTACGATCACCGAAGGCCAGAGTCGGCTGAACCCCTCCGTCTTGCCCAGGGCGGAAGTGGCGACGACTTCACTGACGATAGCGATGGCGAGAAAAACCCAGTGTTGCATGGCTTGATCCTTGGAAATATTTCGAATCCGGTTCGCTACCCTTGAAATGCGGGGTCTTACAGGGTTCTGTTCTTGTGATTGAGCCAGCCAAAACCGGCAAACAGGGTCAACCAGACCAGGGTTCGCAGGGTCATGGCACGGAGGCTGTCAATGGCAACCGGGCTGCCTTCCGTAAACAGGTAGTAAATAGCTGTCAGCACAACGAGATTGAGCGAAAATATCCCCGCTGCCGCATACATGCCCAGGGTGACATTCCGGAACGCGATAATGCCTGCCGCGACATACACCACGCCCATTCCCGCGTTATAGATCAGCAGGGGCCGGTAAACGATATATCCGGGATCGGAGCCGAGAAGAACCCGGGTACCCGCAGCAAGGGTGGCAAGGCCGAACAGCACTGCAATCAGTGCCAATACATTCCTGGCGATGATCATATTTCCTGGTACCTGTGAAAGTGGCGAGGCAGTATAGGAACATACAGCAGAGGTTTTTGTAATTAAGTATACTGTCCCCGGATTATTCTGTTACTGTAGGGTGTTTCTCTCCCGCGTCCTCAATTAGCTGAACTCGAATGTCCTGTGTAATCGGATACACCGGAAGGCCGAACTGGTTGTAGATGGCGACATCAGCAGCATCACGACCATAACCGATTGCCACGTAGCCACCCCCTAGTTCATTCTGTGTCGCATCGAAAGTATACCAACGCCCGGCGATAAAGGCCTCAAACCAGGCGTGTAGATCCATAGGCTTGAGCCCGTATAGATAACCCACCACCAACCGCGCCGGGATACTGATACCACGGCACAAGGCAATGCCGAGGTGTGAAAGATCACGACAAACACCCCACTGCCTGTTATTCACTTCCACCGCAGAGACAGGTATGTCGCTGCTGCCTGGTTCAAAACGGATGGTATCCCGCAGCCAGGACTCGATTGCCTTGACCTGGTCATAGCCCAACAGTTGGCCGGCTGTAATCGAAGTGGCCATCTGGCCAAAGCGGTCCGATTCACAATATCGACTGGGTAACAGGTAATTGAGCACCCCATCGGGCAGATACTCAATTTCGACAAAGGGTGCTCCAGGTGACTGATCCACCTGGTCCGAGGTCATAACGTCTGCCGAGGTATATACGGTAAAAGCACCAGGAGGAGCGATCAGCCGCTGACAGAGGTTCCCATAAATGTCCGTAAACTCGTAGACAGGGACACCCGGCATGAGTCTGTATTCCTCTCTGGCTACCCATTGCTGCGCCCCGCTGCGTAATCGCAGCATCAAAATGAATGGTGCGGGTTCCACGATATCGAACGTTATTTCGCAGCTCGTGCGCAGCCACATGTGATAATTCCTTCAATAGAACATATTTGGGACAGTATAGTTATTTACTGAGGGTGCTTGTGAAATAGGTATACTGTCCCCGATTTCCCGGTTTGATCTGATGAGTTTTTCATCTGAACCCAAATATTCTATGCCTTCACTGCCCGTCGGCTATTCAGACCGGCCACTCCCGAAGTGCCTGCTCGATCCGTACACCGAACCGTTCCACCTGGCCCTGTGAAAGCTGCTCGCTCCTGTACAGGGAGAGCATCCGGAACCGGCAATTGGGTGCGCAGGTGCCGACAATAGCCGTTTTCAGCACCCGCCTGACCGGCTGCCGCATGACAAGCCTGTCCACCCACCAGGGTGATCCAAGAGAGGTGATGGCCAGCATATGACGCAGGTTGGTCAATCGGGGCTTGATAGGACCGTACCGGTCGGCGTGATCATAGGCCACGCCCGGTGCCCACACGCGATCGAACCAGCCCTTGAGAATGGCGGGAAAACCGAACCACCAGGTGGGAAACAGCAGCACCACCGCCTCCGCCTCCAGAAGCCGTTCTACCTGTGACGCTACCAGCTCGGATTCATACGGACCGTCGTAGTAACTGCGCCTTTCTGCCTCGGTCAGGGATGGACCGAATGACTGGTCGTACAGGTCCTCCACCAAGACGCTGTGCCCGGCCGCCTGCAATTTTCGGATGGTGCGCTCTGTCAGTGAAGAGCAGAGACTGTTGGAGAGAGGGTGGGTTTTTACGACGAGGCACTTCATAGGGTTCTGCTGGTTCTTTTCTCCTGATGATACCAATCCTGTTCCTGGTGCACGCGTGTTGCTAGGGTTTGCCCCTGCGGGTCAACCACCCGAATCCGGCGAACAGGGCGAGCCAGACCACGGTTCTCAGAGTCATGGCGCGAAGGCTGTCAACAGCGATCTGGCCTCCTTCGCTATACAGGTAGTAGATTGCTGCCAATACAGCGAGATTGAGAGCAAATATCGCTGCCGCCGCGTACATGCCCTGCCTGACATTCCGGAAGGCGATAATGCCTGCCACGACATACGCAATACCCATTCCGGTGTTATAGATCAGCAGGGGCCGATAAACGAAATAACCGGGGTCCGAGCCCATCAGAACCCGGCTACCGGCGACGATGGTTACCAGGCCGAACAGCACGGCTAAGACTGCGAATATACTCTTGGCGATTTTCATATTTTCCGCCACCCGTAAAAGTGGCGAGACAGTATACGAACATACAAGGGAGGTTTTTGAAATAGCGCCATCAGTCGCCATCAACAATAAATAGCGTGCACTCGGCGTTGTTCTCCCGCATGGGCTTTACCGGGGCATACTCATCCGAGTCCACAAAGGCCTGTGCGCTCTCCATGTCCGGGAACTCTATGATCACAATCCGGGTCGGCGACCACAGCTCGGTCTGCCGGACATCCATTGTTCCGCCCCTGGCCCGGTAGACACCCCCGAACTTCTCGGCGATAGGTTTGGCCAGCTTTTTATACTCCTCGTACGCCACTGGATTTTTAATTTTCGTATCCACGACGAGAAACGCACTCATGTCTAGTTCTCCAAAAAGGGGTTATGACGCCAGTACGTCAAAAAGCAGTATACCCGGTCACCGAGGTAATTATTGCAACAGGTATGCTGGTTCTGGAATTCACTTCGGTCCGGTAGGATGGGTGGAGTCGGTACGACGTAACCCATCGCTGCGGCTTGATCTCATGAGTTTTTCATCTGACCCCAAATACTTAGGTCCCAAATATTTACAAATATTTATGTGGATTTGCATTTTTCATTATTCCTCTGCTGTTTCAGTTTCGCATGAAGTGCAGAGAAGTTGCTTTGGTATACCACTGGTTTTTAGTAGTGGAAGCATGTCAGTTTTAGCAATAAATTTAATATTTTCAATTGCTGTTTTTCGATGTGCTGGATGATTACTTAAATATTTTATGGCTAGACGTGTGATGATATATCTAGGACAGTTTTCAGTACAAAGAACATCAAAGCGCTGCCCACCTTGCCCTTTAACCAACTCAACTGAGGCTTCATTCTCACAGAGGTAGCAAGTTGTAATGTTAGTCATGATTTTTCTCTTGTTGACACATTACGCCGCGTTCACCGGCTCGTCTGAGCGAGCGACTTGTTAGCGATTTTCTGCCAACACTTTAAACATCCTATTGTTCGCATCTATGCATACTGACATTAGTTCTTGAACTTCATGGATATCGTAAATAGCTTCCGGGTGCTGGGTGGGATTCCTGAAAGAGAGCCTAATATTATCCAAATGATTGTTTAGGGTTGCGTGTTTCTTGGATTTATTTCGCGCCTTTAAATCATGTACAATTGGCCCCCACATTTCGCTTGCAATACGTTTCTGTCTGACCATTTTTTTATAATAATGCCTGAGATTTGCTTCTGTAGCTCTCAGGATATGGAAGGCGGCAGCCGTTGGGCGCTCAAAAGCAATACATTTACCTGCCTCAGTAAAATCATATTGCGCTATATCTGGGAATTCTTGAAACAAATCAGGCGTAAACAGTTCACCTATTTCCCCTAGCAATTTTAGTGCATCCAGCCGTTTTGGGGTCGTAACAAACGCATATATACCACCAATTTCCGCATCTAAAGTTAAGCGAATATTATTGACAATTTCTTTTAATTCGCCGGCTTGATCAGCAGAAAGCTCTTCGGTTTCGTTCTTTTTATTGTCATCCAGAAATTTCTTTAATTTATACGACGCACGAAGTGTTACTTTTAATTCAAGCTTTTTTAGGTTTTGTAAAAAACGTTCGATATTTTCCTGGATGTATCCAGATCCTGCAAATGGGATGCCTTCGGATGCATCTTGCAAGTACCGCATTTCGGTTCCGAATACATAATATGAGACTATGCTTTGTTTTATCAATTTTTATCCTTTATTTATTCGCTAACGGTCAAGCTTGCCCGACCAAAAACCGCAGAGCGGTTTTCGGTCGTGTGGAGCGCTGTGTTATGCATTAACTGCTGGCAATGATGAAAGTTTCTTTTCGATATACTCCAGGGCTTCTTTCTCCATGGGACGCACTGATTTTTGAGTGTCTACTATTTCTTGGCAGCACGTTGCTAGAAGTACTGGGTTTACTTCGCCACTTTTTAATACACGACCAAGCGCCAACTTAAAGCCTTGCATAGTTGGGACATCTATTGGTTTTAGAATTTCATCTATCATTTTTATTGTGATTCTGTCATCTCTTACCAATTTTCTTATGTAATTAGAAATAACTTGCTTTTCTTCTTTTCTGTATTGTCCGTCTGCTTTGGCAACAAAATAGACAACTTTCATTATGTCGATATAGTCTGTTGCTAGTATCTCGGTGGATCTTTCTGGCGATTTCTCGTAAAGCTCGTTTAGATGCTTTCCAACGTCAGGTACTATTTCACCTGTTTCTAGATCAACACACTTTTTGATCCTGTCAAAGCGGAATGTTCTTGTAGCATTGCGAAGTTCGCAATGCCCCATAATAATTCCACCATACAGTTCGTTGTCGAATTCTCTAACACGTACAGTTCTTGTTGTTAATGATTTATTACCATCTTCATATTCGATCTCAATATGTGCTGACAGTTTTTTGGGGTCTGAAGCTTCCCAGAAGCCTCCCTCCCATGAGTCTCTGTCTTCGTACTCTTCGTCATCGTACTCATCAAATCCGCTAGTTTCGAAAATAACCTTGATTTCTGGATTATCGGATTTGACGATGTGCTTTCCTATATAGAATGCAATCACAACAAGCGCTATTAGAATGATGACTATTTCCATGAGTTGAGCCCTTTTTATGCATAACTTGATGATGCGTCTTCCTTGCTCGAATAGGCGTGTTATATGACATCCTCGCTCGCATAAGTGAATATTGCGGCAAGCACGCTCAAATATGTGAATTGTGCGACATCAGCCAGGCTGGGGTGATATCACCCAGCGACTATGGCGTCCCGCCGCCCCAACATCCACACATAAAATTCCCCCAAGCCTACCAGACTCGTATTCGCCCCGGTAGTACCGGGATTCGGGTTTACATGATTTGACGGGTGGTACGGGGTGTCTGCTCAACCACTCTCAGCCAAAAACCGCTCCCGGTCCTCGGGGGTGTTGATGTTGAGAAAGGTCTCGGGGGCGTCGGAGAAGTCGACGCTGACGGTATGGTGCTGCTGGTACCAGCGGTCGATCTTGCGTTCGCCGGCCTGCAGGTAGGCCTCCAGGCTGGATTTCAGGCGGGTGCTGATGAGGGCGTAGACCGGTTGCATGCGGTCGCCGTCGTGGGCCACGGCGATCTCGGCGTCGGCATCCTGCTGCGCCTGTCGCAGGCGGGCCACCAGGTTGTCCGGCAGGCAGGGGCCGTCGCAGGGGAGGGTGACGATGAAGTCGCTGTCGTTCTG
>JAPHTA010000008.1 GCA_026196475.1 Sedimenticola sp. | reverse complement strand
GCAAATCAGGACGGCAACTGAATCGTAACAGTTCGCACCGCAAGGCCATGTTCCGCAACATGACCTGCTCGCTGCTACGTCACGAGCTGATCAAAACAACGTTACCGAAGGCTAAAGAGCTGCGTCGCGTGGCCGAGCCGATTATTACCCTGGCCAAGTATGACAGCGTCGCCAAACGTCGCCAGGCCTTTGATCGTCTGCGCGATGATGAGGTGGTTGGAAAGCTCTTCGCTGAGCTGGGACCACGCTACAAGGAGCGTCCGGGCGGTTACATGCGGATACTCAAGTGCGGTTACCGTCCGGGTGACAAGGCGCCGATGGCGTTTGTAGAGCTGGTCGATCGCCCGGAGCAGGAAGTAGAGGCGGTCGAGGTCGAGTAGTCGCTTCTCGATTCCAGAAAAACCGGGCTTGCCCGGTTTTTTTGTGCCTTGCTTCTGCTTTAATCTGCAGAACCGATTGTGGGAGGTGTGGCGTGCAGGCTGTCCCGGAGATGGTTCTCCTGTTTACCGATTTTGGTATCGGTAGCCACTATGTGGCGCAGGTAAAGGCGAGGCTTCTGTCACTTGGAGTTAGCCAGCCGGTCATCGAGCTGTGCTCGGATGCTCCACGTTTCAATCCCCGGGCCGCTGCCTACCTGTTGGCGTCATTCCGAAAACAGCTGCCCGAACATGTACTGTACCTGGCGGTCGTCGATCCCGGGGTTGGTACTCCCCGCAGGGCGCTCCTGGCAAGGGACGAGCAACGCTTGTTCGTCGCCCCGGACAATGGTTTGTTATCGGGCGTGGCTCGGCGCTCTGAAGACTTTCGTGTGCAGAGTATCGAGCTGGATCCGGCGGGGCGCTCCCGGACATTTGACGGTCGTGACCTGTTCGCACCGGCAGCAGCCATGCTCTGCCGGGGAGAGGCGGTACCTGGCCACCATTTGCCGAACAACGAACTGTTGGGCCGTGACTGGCCCGACTCCCTGGCCGAGGTTGTCTATATCGATGCCTACGGCAACGCCGTCACCGGGCTGTCCCCGGAGGCGCTGGACGGGAAAGGTTATCTCATGGCCAATGGATGGAAAGTTCCACCAGCCGCTACCTTCGCCGAGGTTCCGGTCGGTTCACCCTTCTGGTACATCAATTCAAACGAAATGGTGGAGATTTCGGTTAACCAGGGAAGTGCGGCGGATCGCCTGCATCTGGAGATCGGAACACCGCTGGGTGTTGCCTAGTCCGCGAGGAAGGTCGCCTCCTGTCTAGCGCTCCAGGATCGGTTTCAGATACTGCCCGGTATACGATTTCTTGCATCGACTGACGCTCTCCGGGGTTCCCTCCGCTATGATTTCACCACCCCGGGTTCCGCCCTCCGGTCCGAGATCGACTACCCAGTCCGCGGTTTTTATCACATCCAGGTTGTGCTCGATAACCACCACGGTATTGCCGTGGTCGCGCAGCCTGTGAAGCACCGCCAGAAGATGCTTCACATCGTGGAAGTGGAGTCCGGTGGTTGGTTCGTCGAGTATGTAGAGGGTGCTGCCCGTATCACGCTTTGACAGCTCCCGGGAGAGTTTGACCCGCTGTGCCTCGCCACCGGAGAGGGTGGTTGCGTTCTGTCCCAGGGTGATATACGACAGGCCCACGTCCATCAATGTTTGCAGTTTGCGCTTCAGTGCCGGGATTGCATCAAAGAAATCCAGTGCCTCCTCGATGGTCATGTCGAGAACCTGGTTGATACTCTTGCCCTTGTACCTGATCTCCAGCGTCTCACGGTTGTAGCGGGAACCCTTGCAGACGTCGCACTGTACGTAAATATCCGGCAGGAAATGCATCTCCACCTTGATGACGCCGTCACCCCGGCACGCTTCGCAGCGCCCGCCTTTGACGTTGAAGCTGAAGCGGCCCGGTGAATAGCCTCGAGAGCGGGATTCGTGGGTCCCGGAAAACAGTTCGCGGATGGGGGTGAAGATTCCGGTATAGGTGGCGGGATTGGAGCGGGGAGTGCGGCCGATCGGGCTCTGGTCGATATCCACCACCTTGTCAAACAGTTCGAGTCCGCTGATACCGGTGTGGGGTGCCGGGTCCAGGTTGGCCCGGTTGAGTGTTTTTGCCGCCAGTGGGTAGAGCGTGTCATTGATCAGGGTTGATTTGCCGGATCCGGATACGCCGGTGATGCAGGTAAGCAATCCCGCGGGAATGGCCAGGTCCACCTGCTTCAGGTTGTTTCCGCTGGCTCCCTCGATGCGCAGCATCCTCTCCTCGTCTACGGGGTGTCGGGCGCCCGGCAGCTCTATCTGCTGTTTGCCTGAAAGATACTGCCCGGTAAGGGAGTCGGGCTGGCTGGCGATCTCATCAGCCTTGCCCTGTGCGATTATCCTGCCGCCATGGACACCGGCCCCCGGGCCTATATCGACTATATGGTCGGCGGATCGAATGGCTTCCTCGTCATGCTCCACCACGATCACGGTATTCCCCAGGTCCCGCAGATAGTAAAGCGTCTGCAGCAGCCGGTCGTTGTCCCGCTGGTGCAGTCCGATGGAGGGTTCATCGAGAATATACATCACCCCGACCAGGCCGGCGCCAATCTGGCTGGCCAGGCGTATGCGCTGTGCCTCGCCACCGGAGAGTGTCTCGGCACTGCGGTCCAGGGTCAGGTAGTCCAGGCCTACGTTGACCAGGAACTGAAGGCGCTGGTCGATCTCCTTTATCACTTTTTGTGCGATCTCCCCCTTTTTTCCCGGGAGATGCAGCTGCTGGAAAAAGCTCAGGCAGTTTCCGATGGGCAGGGTCGTGATGGCAGGCAGGTTGTGTCCGTCGACAAACACATGCCTGGCCGCCTCGTTGAGGCGGGTCCCGGCACAATCCGGGCAGGGGTGGGTAGAGATGTAGCGTGACAACTCCTCCCGCACCGCCGTGGATTCAGTCTCCCGGTAACGGCGCTGCATGTTGCGGATGATGCCCTCGAAGGGGTGGGTGTTGCTACTGCTCCGGCCCCGTTCATTGAAATAGGTG
This sequence comes from Sedimenticola sp., assembly GCA_026196475.1. Classification (GTDB taxonomy): domain Bacteria; phylum Pseudomonadota; class Gammaproteobacteria; order Chromatiales; family Chromatiaceae; genus Sedimenticola. Next base: position 8,822 of record JAPHTA010000008.1, on the reverse strand, counting down.
AACTTGATCGACTCCTTTCCGCTGCCGAAAAGGATCACCTGTCGAATGTTGTCGGGCAGATCCTGCCAGTGGGTCTCCACGTCGAAGCCATAGTGCTTGCCAAGGGCGCTGATCAGCTGGAAGTAGTAGGCATTTCTTCGATCCCAACCCCTTACCGCACCGGCAGCCAGGCTGAGATGCGGATGGGCCACGACCCGCTCGGGATCGAAAAATTGCTCGATGCCGAGGCCGTCGCAGGTCGGGCATGCGCCCACCGGATTATTGAACGAGAAGAGACGCGGCTCCAGTTCCGACAGGCTGTACCCGCAGTGGGGGCAGGCGAAGTTGGCCGAGAATACCAGTTCATCCATCTCCCCGGCCTGCATGGGCGCAATTCTTACCATGCCTCCGGAGAGGGAGAGCGCGGTCTCGAACGACTCGGCCAGGCGCAAGGCCAGATCGTCCCGCACCTTGAACCGGTCCACCACGGCCTCGATGGTGTGCTTTCGGTGCAGCTCCAGGGTCGGGGGCTGGTCCAGCTCATACAGTTCGCCGTCGATCCGGGCCCGAATAAAGCCCTGGGCATTGAGTTCTCTTAGAAGCTTGTGGTGCTCTCCCTTGCGATCGGAGACCACCGGTGCCAGTAGCATCAACCTGGTACCCTCGGGAAGTGCCATTACCTGGTCTACCATCTGGTTGATGGTCTGGGCCTCCAAAGTGACATCGTGCTGCGGGCAGCGCGGGGTTCCGGCCCGGGCAAACAGCAGGCGCAGGTAGTCGTAGATCTCGGTGATCGTGCCCACCGTGGAGCGAGGGTTGTGCGACGTGGTTTTCTGCTCGATCGAGATTGCCGGTGAGAGTCCCTCGATATGATCGATATCGGGCTTCTCCATCATCGACAGGAACTGGCGCGCATAGGCTGACAGGGATTCCACGTATCGCCGCTGGCCCTCGGCATAGATCGTATCGAAGGCAAGTGATGACTTGCCTGAACCGGACAGGCCGGTGATGACGATCAGCTTGTCCCTTGGCAGATCCAGGTCGATATTCTTCAGATTATGGGTGCGGGCCCCACGAATGTGTATTGTGTCCATCTACGTACCAGCGAATTGGCGAACCTGATACTATACGCTGTCTTGCGCTTTCGGGCCAAGCGTGCAACCGTTGTGAAAAAGGGGCAGGCGGCCTCCGGTACCCCACTCAGTCGACGGACCGGACGGTGCAGCGTGCATCCCGGCAGCATCCAGTAAACAGTTGGTCGAGTTGAACAAGAGCAATACACATATCCACAAGCTGAACCCGGTCGAGATTCGTGCGGCGCTGTCTCTGGCCGGGATCTTCTCTCTGAGAATGCTCGGGTTGTTCCTGATACTTCCGGTGTTTGCAATCTATGCCGAACAACTGGAAGACGTGACTCCCGCCCTGATCGGTGTCGCCATCGGGGCCTACGGCCTTACCCAGGCCATGCTGCAGGTGCCGTTTGGAATGCTCTCCGATCGCATCGGTCGCAAGCCGATCATCGTTTTCGGGCTTCTGGTATTTGCCGTCGGTAGCGTGGTTGCTGCCAGCGCGGATTCTATCTGGTGGGTGATAGCCGGCCGTGCCCTGCAGGGTAGCGGCGCGATCGCTGCGGCGGTCATGGCTCTGGCTGCAGACCTGACCCGTGAACAGAACCGGACCAAGGCGATGGCGGTGATAGGCCTGAGCATCGGTTTTGCTTTTGCCGTGTCACTGGTTCTCGGCCCGCTGTTGAGTATCTGGATCGGGGTGCCGGGTATTTTCTGGCTGACCGCGATACTGGCTCTGCTGGGTATCGGGGTAACCCTGTTTCTGGTTCCAAATCCAACCCGGCTCGCGGCACACCGCGACACCGGGGTTGTCACCGGCCAGTTCGGGCGGGTGCTTGCCAACCCCGATCTGGTGCGCCTGGATGGGGGTATCCTGCTGCTGCACATGATGCTGACAGCCGTGTTTATCGCCGTGCCGCTGACGCTACGGGACATTACCGGGGTGGCGGTCGAAAGGCACTGGATGGTCTATCTTCCGGTCGTCTTGCTGGCCATGGCGCTGATGGTGCCCTTTATCGTAATAGCGGAAAAGCGTCGCAAGATGAGGCTGGTCTTTCTCTCGGCCATCGTCGCCATCGGCCTGGCCCAGGTGGCTTTTCTGCTGCTACAGGAATCGCTGGTCGGATTTACGCTGGCGCTGTTGCTCTTCTTCGTGGCATTCAATCTCCTGGAGGCCTCCCTGCCCTCGCTGATTTCAAAAATGGCGCCGGTGGAGAGTAAGGGGACGGCTATGGGAGTCTACTCGACCTCCCAGTTTATTGGTGCCTTCCTCGGGGGGGTGGTCGGCGGTGCGGTGTATGCGCGATTCGGTCTTGGTGGTGTCTACCTGGGCGGGGCGACAGCGGCCGTGCTCTGGTTTCTGCTTGCCTATCGAATGTCCCCGCCCAGTTACCTCAGCAGTTATCTGCTCAATGTCGGGATGCAGAGTGCGCAACAGGCGGCCGACCTCGAGGCCCGTCTGTCCCGGATCGACGGGGTTGGAGAGGCGGTGGTGATGGCCGAGGAGGGGGTAGCCTATCTCAAGGTCGACAGCGGTTCCGTGGATTTCGCGATTCTGGATGAATTCTCCGTCGCAGAGACGTAAAATCGAATGCAGGCCGAATGGCCAGGGAGCAACAAATCATCAGTCAATCGGAGGAGATATGGCCAAAGGCGTCAACAAGGTAATCTTGATAGGAAATGTCGGGAAGGATCCGGATGTGCGGTATATGCCCAATGGCAACGCCGTGGCCAACGTGACTCTGGCGACATCGGAGTCCTGGAAGGACAAGAACAGCGGTGAGACCCAGGAGCGCACGGAGTGGCACCGGATCGTTTTTTTTCGGCGACTGGCGGAGATTGTGGGTGAGTATGTAAAAAAGGGCTCGAAGCTCTACGTGGAAGGCAAGCTCCAGACGCGCAAGTGGCAGGACCAAAGCGGCCAGGATCGTTACACGACCGAGATCGTGGCAGATCAGATGCAGATGCTGGACAGTCGCGGCGGAGGTGGTTCCAGTGCCTCGTACGACGCCCCGCGTCAACAGGATTCATCGGGTGGCGGCGAACCCCGGTCTGCGCCCATGCCGGATGATGGATTCGACGACGATATTCCGTTTTAGGGATATCTGGCGGTAGCCGTGGAAAGCCCCCGCAGGTCAGACCTGCAGGGGCTTTATTTTACCCCGGCTTGCCGTCCACCCGAGGACGGGTCAGGATCGGCAGGTAGATGATGGTAAAGAGCAGGAAGCTGGCAATCCACAGTCCGCCCGAGAGGTGAACCCAGAGAGTGTACTGCTGGGGCAGCAGGATCGGGGCGAAGACCCGGACCAGGGTGGCCAGGTTGAGCAGGATAAAGCTGCCGTTGATCAGTCGGCTGGAGTCGATAGGCCGGCCGGTATGTCCCAGTGCCACCCGGGCCATCATGCCGTAGGTGAGCGCGCCGATGCCGCCGACCGTGATAGCGTGCTTGGCCAGGTTCAGTCCCACCAGGCCGAAGTAGGCTAGCCCGGCCAGGGTGAAGCCTATCACCATCCAGAACATTCCGCTGAACAGCACCCAGAGAATGGGGATGCTCCAGATCTTCCGGTTATACCATCCGGCGACCCGGATCGCCTGGGTCATCGCGATGGCGAAGGCCAGGATGCCACTGAGCCAGAATGCGGGGTAGATCAGCTGGGTTGCTACCAGGCCGCCGAGCAGGGCGACGGTGGCGGTCTCGACATGGCCAATGCGCCGGGAGTGATGGTTGGGGATAACGGCCTCGGTGAAAAACGGGATGACCCGGCCACCCAGTAGCGTGATCAGGAACGCCACCAGATAGAGCATGCTGTCGGTCCCGCGGGTTGCAGTCAGGGTCAGTCCCAGGGCCTGCAGGTGAACATAGAGGTTGGCGACCGCCATCACCAGTAGCAGCGGTACAAAGATGCGGTTGATCTTCTGCTCACCTTTCCACAGGGCCGGTTGTATACCCATGGCCACCGCCGGGAGGAAGGCGAGGTCGATCAGCGCAACTACCGGGGCCGGTATCACGGCTGAAAGGAAAGGGACGATCCTCCCGGCCACCCAGAGCAGAAAAAGCAGGCCCAGAAGGTTGCCGGTTGGCGGTGTAATACCGGTCCAGTTCCTGACCGCAGTGAGCAGGAATCCGGCAATGATGGCCACGGTGTAGCCGAACAGCATCTCATGCGTATGCCAGCCAATACTGCCGTAGTAGTCGGGTAGCGGGTAGGCCCCGGACCAGGCGCCAAGCCAGATCACCATGAACACCAGGGAGGAGATCGCGGCGGCGAGGAAGAAGGGGCGAAAGCCGAGGGCCAGAAATACCGGGCCCTGGGGTTTGAGTTCGGGCTTTTCGGGTTCAGAATGGACTTTCAGCATGATCTGTAGGGTTTTTCCTTTTCAAGACAAGAGGATGGAGTAGCTTAACCCGTTCAGGCCAGACCGCTTTGATATCAATCAAGGGCGTTGCAACGGGTGCTGTTCAGGCCTGGTAGATGCCACCGAGTATAGCGGGATGGTGGGCGCCCGTGACCTCCGGGAGGTTTCCCGGAGCGCCATCCAGTGTCTGCCGGGCGAGCCAGGCGAAGGCCATGGCTTCAATCCGGTCGGGATCGATCCCCAGGCTGGAGGAGCTTTTTACCGCCACATTTTTGAGCGCCTTTTTTAGCAGATGCATCAGGGTCCGGTTGCGGGTTCCACCGCCACAGCAGATCAGATGTTGGCATTCGGGCGCGTGCGTCTGCAGTGCCAATCTGATTGATTCGCTGGTCAGGGCACACAGGGTGGCCTGGATGTCGGCCGGTTTCAGTACCCCGGGATCCGCCAGGTGTTGCTCCATCCACTTCAGGTTAAAGTGCTCCGGGCCTGTACTTTTGGGAGGTAGCCGGTCGAAATAGGGGTCTCCCAGCAGCGATTCCAGCAGTTGCGGGATAACGTTTCCGCTGGCTGCCCATTCGCCCTTGTTGTCCAAGGGTAGTTTTCGGCAGCGCATGATCCATCCATCCATCAGCGTGTTGGCGGGGCCGCTATCGAAGCCGGTAATCGGTGCTGAGGGGTCGCAAGGGAGGATCGTGATGTTGGCGATGCCGCCCAGATTGAGTACCGCCCGCTCCTCTGAAGTGTCCCGGAAAACAGCGGCGTGGAAGGCGGGCGCGAGTGGAGCGCCCTCGCCACCTGCAGCCATGTCCCGTCGCCTGAAGTCTGCTACTACGGTAATGCCGGTGCGTTCGGCAATTCGGTTGGGGTCACCGATCTGCAGGGTAAAGGAGGGGGTTGTGTCAGGGTGGTGCCTGATGGTCTGTCCGTGTGATCCGATGGCACGAACGCGACCGGACCCGATGCCTGCCTGTTTGAGAAGGCGGGTCACGGTTTCGGCGAACTGATCGGCAACCAGGCCGTCAGCGATGCCCAGGCGCTCGATTTCGTTGTCGCCGGGTTGTGCCAGTGCCTTGAGCCGGTCCCTGATGGGGTCGGGCCATGGGGCGTGAAGGTGTCCCAGCTGGGACGGTCGCGATTGTCCGAAATCGACAAGAACCGCGTCAATTCCATCCATACTGGTGCCGGACATCAGTCCGACAAAGAGCTGCTCCGGGCCGCCCCTGCCTTTACCGGGCATCAGCCACCATGGTTTTGGAGATCAGGTCCAGCTGGCTGAGCAGGGGGGCGCTCAGTTCCGCAAACCTGGCGCGGTATTTTTCATTCAACGGTTCGGCTGCGGGCAGCTTGATGGTCAGGGGGTTCCTGTGTACCCCGTTGACCCGGAATTCGTAGTGGAGGTGGGGGCCTGTTGCCAGGCCGCTTTTTCCCACGTAGCCGATCACCTGGCCCTGGCGTACCCGGCTGCCCTGGCGAACCGCGCCGCGGAATTTCGACATGTGTGCATACAGGGTGGTGTACTGGCTGCCGTGGCGGATCATGATGGTGCGGCCGTAACCGCCCTTGGTGCCACGGAAGATTACCCGGCCGTCACCGGAGGCCTTGATCGGCGTCCCGATAGCCGCTGCGTAATCGACCCCGCGATGCGGACGTTTCTTGCCCAATACCGGATGATAACGCGCTTTGGTGAATCGGGATGAGATACGGCGGAAATCGACCGGAGCGCGGAGAAATGCCTTGCGCATGCTCTCCCCCTCCGGTGAGTAATAGCTGGCATAGCCCTCTTCGTCCTCGAAGCGGATTGCACGGAAGATCTTGCCCTGGTTGATGAACTCCGCAGCCAGGATGGCGCCGTTGCGGAACTTCTCGCCATCCAGGTACTCCTCCTCGTAAATCAGGCTGAACTGGTCGCCGGCCCGGATCTCCAGGGCGAAATCGATGTCCCAGCCAAAAATATTGGCCAGTTCCATTGTCAGGGTGTCTGACAGTCCGGCCCGTTGCGCACTCAGGTAGAGAGAGCTGGTTATGGTTCCGGAGGCCCTGGCAATACGGGTCTCCAGGTTGCGATCCAGGATCTTTGCGTTGAATCCCTCTCCGTCAGGCAGAATCTGCAGGCTGCGAATCCTGCTCTGCTGGTGTACCAGCTCCAGTAGATCACCCTCCGGATCCAGGCGGACCCGGATTTTTTCTCCCGGGCGAATGCTGGCCAGTCCTTTTGCCTCCGGGCTGCTGTTGACGATCCGGTGCAGCAGGTTGGCGGAGAGATCGAGCCGGGAAAAGATGCGGGCCAGGGAGTCGCCCTGTTTCACCTGCTCTTCAAGCCACCGGCCCTGCTCGGCAGGTGAATCCAGTTCGCTGACTGTAACGGGTTTCGTGTTTCCAGTTCCAGTGGAGGACGGCGCGGTATCGCTGAAATCTGTGTCTTTATCGAGGGCGACGAGCTGTTCGGTGTCCTGCGCATTATCGTTACCCTCCTGCTCCGGGGCTTCGTCTTCCATGCGCAGCGCCGGTCGCAGCGGAGGCAGGTTGAAGTCGGTCGGTTTCGCGGTGATTTCCGCTGCAGGGAGGGGCGCCGTTTTCGGGGGCTGCTCCGTCGGGCCGGTTATTGAAGGCAGGGGCAGGGCGACCTTTCGGACTCCCGGGGTGGCGGCTTCCGGTTCTGTGCCGGCTGCGGATTCGCCACTGGCCGGCAGTGTGACCTGGGTGGTTTCCGCTTGGGTATTGTTGTTGCCCGGGCCGAGGGCGGCATAGATTGCGGTGGCAGAAAGGGCCAGTCCGGCGATCGCCAGAAGACCCAGGCGCGAATGCCTGTTCTGGCCCTTCTTTCCGAACAGGTCATTATGCGATTTATAGTCGTTTCTCATATCAGCACGCTAATTCCCGGAAAACTCAGGTAATTATTAGTCAGAACGGCCAGGATTCCCAGCTTTTTCGGGAAAAAATCAACCACCCACCAATTTGGCAGGGGGATTCCGGCCAAGTTAGACACAATATATAGGTAAACGGTTACTTTTTCCTGCCCCATCCTGTAAATTGTGCGCCCCGACATATTCTTGTTTTCCCTGAGGTGGGTCATGGCGTCAATCGCAGAGTCAATGGAGCTCATCAAGCGCGGTGCGGATGAGATTCTGCTGGAAGAAGCGCTGGTAAAAAAGTTGCAGAAGGGGGAGCCGCTCCGGGTCAAGGCCGGGTTTGACCCCACGGCCCCGGATCTGCATCTCGGGCATACTGTTCTGATCAACAAGCTGCGCCAGTTCCAGGAGTTGGGGCACGAGGTACAGTTCCTGATCGGCGACTTCACCGCGATGATTGGTGATCCGACAGGCAAGAGCGCCACCCGGCCGCCGCTTACCCGGGATGAGATCCTGGAGAATGCCAAGACCTACGAGCACCAGGTGTTCAAGATACTGGACCCGGAGAAGACTACTGTTCTGTTCAACTCCTCCTGGATGGGGGGGATGAGTGCCGCCGACATGATCCAGCTGGCTGCCAAACACACGGTGGCCCGGATGCTGGAGCGTGACGATTTCAACAAGCGCTACAAGGGTGGGCAGTCCATCTCCATCCATGAATTTCTCTATCCGCTGGTCCAGGGTTATGACTCGGTGGCGATGCGGGCGGATGTGGAGCTGGGAGGGACCGATCAGAAGTTCAACCTGCTGGTCGGCCGCCAGCTGCAGGAGGCCTATGGCCAGGAGCCCCAGGTGGCCCTGACCATGCCGATCCTGGAGGGGCTCGACGGGGTGCAGAAGATGTCCAAATCACTGGGCAACTATATCGGTATTACCGACGCACCGGACGAGATGTTTGGTAAGCTGATGTCGATTTCGGACGAGTTGATGTGGCGCTATTTCGAGCTGCTCAGTTTCCGGGCGATGAGCGAGATCGAGGCGCTGCAGCGCGATGTAGGGGAGGGGGCGAATCCCAGGGACGTGAAGGTGCAGTTGGCGGAAGAACTGGTGGGTCGCTTCCATGATCCCGCTGCGGCCACCAAGGCGCATGAGAATTTCGTGGCGCGCTTCCGCAAGGGGGTGATGCCGGACGATATGCCGGAAAAGGAGCTGCCAGCCGGTGACGGCATGCAGATCGCCAACCTGCTGAAGGAGGCGGGCCTGGTGGCCAGCACCTCCGAGGCCCTGCGTATGCTCAAACAGGGTGCGGTAAAGATCAACGGTGAAAAGGTGGAGGATCGGGAGCTCAGCTTCCGGGCTGGAGAGAGTAATATCTACCAGGTCGGCAAGCGCCGTTTTGCCCGGGTTACGCTGGTATAAATAGGGAAACGGGGGTATTCCGTCTGGTCCGGTTGGGTCCCGGGTTTTAGGACTTGCGTCGGCGTACCGAGTGCGTATAATGCGCCGCTCGTTCGGCGATGAAGTGGCCTGATTTCGGGTGCTGGAGTTGGCGGGCGGAGCGGCAGGGAAG
>JAPHTA010000031.1 GCA_026196475.1 Sedimenticola sp. | reverse complement strand
GGAGGCTGGCTGTTGTCGGGAGCAGGTCCTTCAAATCTCATGTGTGGAGTCATCTGTGGTCCGGAACAAGCGCTATGATCCCCCATTTCTGCGGAACGGTGCAACGTTGGGCCAGACCCTGCCTGCTGCTTGGTCATCGCAGCCTGCGCCGGTGTATGATGGTGCGGCCATCGCGACAGCGGCCCCGAGGCGCCGACGCACTGCAACCCGGTCGAGGAGTGATGAAACCCGCGGACGATACAGCAACCATTGAACGCTTTGCCGATGCGCTGTGGATGGAGCGGGGGCTGAGTCGCAACACCCTGTCGGCCTACCAGTCGGACCTGGCGAAGCTGTCCGAGTGGTTGCAGGCGCAGCGCGGCAAGCTCCTACTGGAGGCCAGCCGCGAGGACCTGCTGGAGTACCTGGCGTCGCGAGCCAGGTCCGGAAGCAAGGCCCGCTCCAGTGCCCGTACTCTCTCCTGCATGCGTCAGTTCTTTCAGCACGCCCTGCGAGAAGGCTGGGTCGGGTTTGATCCCTCGTCCCTGATCGAGGCCCCCAAGCTGGGTCGGCCGCTGCCCAAATCGCTGACCGAGCAGGAGGTGGAGGCGCTGCTGGCGGCACCGGACACCGGGCGACCGGAGGGGTTCCGGGACCGTGCGATGCTGGAGCTGCTCTACGCCACCGGGTTACGGGTGTCGGAGCTGGTGACGCTCCAGTTCTCCCAGCTCAGCCTCAACCAGGGGGTGGTGCGGGTGGTTGGCAAGGGGGGCAAGGAGCGGCTGGTGCCGCTGGGTGACGAGGCGGTGGAGTGGTTGTCCCGGTTCATCCGTTCGGCCCGCTTTGAGCTGCTCGGCGGGCGGCTCAGCGATGATCTGTTCCCCACCCGGCGGGGCGCGGCTATGACCCGCCAGGCGTTCTGGTACCGGATCCGGAAACATGCGGTCGCCGCCGGCATTACCCGACACCTGTCACCGCACACCTTGCGACACGCCTTTGCCACCCACCTGCTGAATCATGGCGCCGACCTGCGGGTGGTGCAGATGCTGCTCGGTCACAGCGACCTCTCCACCACCCAGATCTACACCCACGTGGCGCGGGAGCGGCTCAAGCAGATGCACCAGCAACACCATCCCAGGGCCTGAAACGGTTACATGTGGTAGCCTTGCCCGGCAGCAAGTCATTGCAACAGGAGGAGTCGTCACCGTGCCGTCATTCGATATTGTCTCGGAAGTGGATATCCAGGAGGTCCGCAACGCGGTCGACCAGGCCAGGCGGGAGATCGCGACGCGCTTCGATTTCAAGGGCACGAAGTGCAGCTTTGAACTGAAAGAGAACGAGATCCTGATGAAGGCGGACCAGGAGTTCCAGCTCAACCAGATGATGGACATCCTGCGCCAGAAGATGGTCAAGCGGAAGGTGGATCTTGCCTGCATGGATGTGCAGGAGCCGGAAACCACGCTCAATGCCGCCACCCAGCGGGTGCTGATCCGGCAGGGCATCGAGGCCGACAGCGCGCGCAAGATGGTCAAGATGATCAAGGCCGGTAAGCTGAAGGTGCAGGCCCAGGTACAGGGCGACCAGGTGAGGGTTACCGGCAAGAAGCGGGACGATCTGCAGCAGGTGATCAGCCTGCTCAAGCAGGCCGACTTCGAGTTGCCCCTGCAGTACATCAACTTCCGGGACTGAGCGGTGAATCGTCTGCCACGCCCCCGCGCCGTGCTGCTGGTACTGCTGATCTGCATCGGGTCGCTGTCTGCAGTGGGGGTGCAGGCACAGATGGAGATAGAGCGGGTACGTCAGAGCCTCGAGGTGCTGCTGCCGGGACTGACGCCGGACAGCATCCGGCCCACCCCGGTGGAGGGTCTCTACGAGGTGGTGGTGGGATCGCGCCTGGTCTACGTTACCGGTGACGGTCGCTACATGATCGAGGGCGAGATCACCGACCTGGAGCAGCAGAAGAACCTGACCGTTCCCCGTCTCAACCAGGTGACCGTGGCGGCGATCGATGCCATCGGCGAACAGCAGATGCTGATCTTCGAAGCGGATGACGAAACCCGCCACACCCTGTCGGTGTTCACCGATATCGACAGCGCCTACAGCCGAAAACTGCAGCGTGAGATCAGGGACTACACCCGCCGCGGTATCCGGGTGCGTTACCTCTTCTTCCCCCGGGCGGGAAACGACAGTATCTCCTATGACAAGGCGGTGGCGGTGTGGTGCGCTCCGGACCGCAGGCAGGCTCTGGAGCGGGCCATGGCGGGTGAGGTGGTGGAGTCGTCGCCCTGCGAAAATCCGGTCGCGCGACACCTGGAGCTGGCCAGGCGCCTGGGGGTGTCCGGAGCCCCGGTACTGGTTCTGGACAACGGCGATATGCTGCCGGGTTACGTATCGGCGGAACGGCTGCTCGAGGTGCTTGACAGAATGGAGAGTCTGCAGCAGGTTGAATGAGGGTTTTCCCGAAACTGTGCGGCCGTTTACAGAAAATCCGCTCCTGCTGCCGGATGATTCAAGATCAGCAAGGATTCTGCCGCTAAGCTGCCCATGGAGAGAGCATCATCCGGCAAGTTTGGCACGTGACCTCAAGGTGAGGGTCGGCACTGAGTGTATATGAAGATAATGCCCATGACCGCCGTGGCCCGCAGCGACCGGGGACGGGTACGGGAAGTCAACGAGGACAGCGTAGCGGTGCTCGATCAACACGGGCTGGTTGTGCTGGCCGACGGCATGGGCGGCTACAACGCCGGCGAGGTGGCGAGCCAGCTGGCGGTTGAGACCATTACCACCAGCCTGTTGCCGCTCTATAATGGGGACAGCGTGGTGTTCTCGGATGAGGTGCTGGAGAGCGTGGTCGAGGACGCCAACGAGGCGATACTCTGTGCGGTTGAAGAGAACCCCGACTACAAGGGCATGGCAACCACGGTGGTAGTGGCACTGTTCGGTGACCGGCAGGTGCACTTTGGCCATGTCGGAGATTCCCGCTTGTATCGACTGCGGAATGGCTGTCTTCAGCAGATGACCCGGGATCACTCGATGGTCCAGGCGCTGGTGGATGAGGGCATGTTTGCCAGCATTCAGGAGGCACTGGATGCCGGGGTCAAGAACAATGTACTGTTCCGCGGATTGGGGATTGCGGATACGGTGGAGGTGGAACTCGGTTGCAGCGAGCTGGTTGCCGGCGATCTCTACCTGGCCTGCTCGGATGGCCTCAGCAACATGCTGACCGACAGGGAGATGGAACGGATTCTGCTCGAATCACCGGATGAGCTCGAAATGGCCGCTGACCGCCTGTTGACAGCGGCACTTGAAAGCGGTGGCCTGGATAATGTTTCATTGGCACTGGCGTGCCCTCAGTCATGACCTCGAAACGGCCGAAGCCTGAAGGCCGGGAGCAACAATGGAAAAGCTGGTTATAAAGAAAGATGACGCCCGGGTGGACGAGTTTGTGATCGATCAACAGCGCGTTACTATCGGGCGTGACTCGGAATCCGATCTGCAACTGAACGATCCCTCGGTCAGCCGTCAGCATGCCCGGATCCAGCGCATCTATACCGATCTTTATGTCGAGGACCTTGGCAGCACCAATGGTACCAGCCTGAACGGCCGGAATATTACCAAGCACGTACTGAAGGCGGGTGACCGACTGGTCATCGGCAGCTTCGTGATCGGCCTGGTGCAGGAGGCGGAAGAGGCGGAGGACGACCTGGACAAGACCGTGGTTATCCAGCCCGAGGCAGTCGCCGCGGCGCGCGCCCATAAGGCCACTGCACCGACCCGGAAGCTGCAGCCGAAGGTGGCTACCCTGCGCTTCTTCCGCGGTCCCAACAAGGGCAGCACGGAGAAGATCGACCGCTCCCTGTTTACCATCGGCAAGCCGGGAGAGAACGTGGCGGTGATCGCCCGTCGTCCCCAGGGCTTTTACCTGCTGCACATCGGCGGCTCCACTTTTCCCCGCATCAACAACGAGGAGATCGACTCCAAGGGGGGTGTGCAGCTGCAGGAGGGAGACGTGGTGGAGGTGGGTGACTACATGGCGGAGATCTCTTTCGCCAGTTGAATTCCTGTTGGTTGAAAAACACAAATCGGAAACGAACAGCGCCCCTGTACGGGGCGCTGTTTCGTTTCGGGGTGCCTTCAGGTAGCGTTGGTAGCCCGTTGCCTGTTCAGCCTGCTGCCTCGCAGGTCTGCAATCCGGCTCCCCTGCGATCTCCAGACAGGACGTCGGCCGGTCAGCAGAATGCCACTGAAGATCAAGCCGATCGCCAACCAGTCGCCGGTCCCGTACTGCTCGTTGAAGAACAGGATGCCGATGGTCACGGTCACGGTGGTGATCACGTACCCCAGCTGGCTCAGGTAGACCGGGCCACTCAGGCGCAGCAGTGCGAAGGTACTGAGATAGGAGACGCCGGCAACCAGGGCCAGCGGAATGCCGATACTGGCATCCTGTCCCGGATCCAGGGAGGGGAGCTGGAACTGTCCCAGCAGCAGGGTCAGGGGAATCAGCCACAACCCCTGTATGCTGAGCATGCCGGCAGCCAGGGGCAGCGGTTGGCTGCCCTCTGGCCATGCACGACTGCGGTAGATGTTGCTCAGGGCGAGTGACAGCGGGATGCCGAGCCCGAGCAACAGGTAGTGCCATTCGGCGGTTGCTCCACCACCCCGTGGCAGCATGATCATCAATACCCCGACCAGTCCCAGCACCAGCCCGCTCCAGCGCCGCCAGCTGCCCGGCTCGTGTCCGAGCAGGCGGGAGATCCCGTAGGTCAGCAGCGGGGATAGCGCGGTATAGATACCGACCAGGCCCACCGGTACCCGGCTGACCACCAGGTAGGCGAGGGCGTAGGGGATGCTCACCCCGAGCAGACCTCCGACCAGGTAGTAGTGCCGGTACCGGCGATCCCACCTCATGCGTTGGCCGCGTAGTAGCAATACCAGGCAGAGCACCAGGCTTCCGCCCGCCACCTGCCACAGCAGCAGGGTGAGCGGGGCCACGACTTCCGGGTCGGTCAGTTTGCCGGCGCTGTACAGGGTGCCGGAGAGCAGGCCGGTGAACAGCAGCAGGAGTAGCGGTTTCATTGTTCCGTCACTCCCTGTAGCCGGGAGCGGTGCACTCCACCATCTGCCTGTGCCAGTTCAATCACGTTGCGGTCCGGATCGCGGAAGAAGATCGAGGTACTGCCGTCTCCGAAGGTGACCGGTCCCTCGGTGAGGGGGATGCCCAGTCGCACCAGCTGTTCCCGGGCCCGCTGCACATCGGCAACCCGCAGGGCGATGTGGGTGTAGCCGGGGTGGCGTCGCGGGTGATCCATCAGCACGTTGTTCCGACTGCCGTCCCCACTCACCGAGTCGAGCAGGTTCAGCTCCAGGCCGCTTTCGTGCTTGAGGACCACGACACGCTCCCGCGGGTCGTCGCGTGTGACGTGGAAGCCGAGCTGGCGATAGAAGGTGATGGCGCGGTCGAAGTTCCGAATCCGGATTCCGATATGAGCCAGTGAGCGGATCACAACGGGGGCTGAGCCGGTGCGGTTCGTGTCGAGCTGTGTGTATGTCTGCATCGTTTCTCTCCAGGCCGCTCCCGGGCGGCGTCGTTCCGTTTGGGTCTGTCTGCCCTCGGGTACTTCTGGGGGGCAGGCATACTCTATATCCCTGTGGTGAATTGATAATCGGCCTGGATGGAATAAGATTGTTTATGAATATATACAAATAAGGGGGGGAGTGTATGGAAGCGCTGAATGATATCGCGGTATTCGTCCAGGTGGTGGAGAGCGGCAGTTTCACCGCCGCCGCCGAGCGGTTGGGCATTTCACGCTCGGTGGTCAGCAAGTACATCACCCGCCTGGAGGAGCGCCTCGGGGCGCGCCTGCTCAATCGCACCACGCGCAGGTTGAGCCTGACCGAGACCGGCCATATCTTTTTCCAGCGCAGCCAGCGCGGATTGCTGGAGATCGAAGAGGCGGAAGCGGAGGTGTCGCGCCTGCAGGAGGCACCACGAGGCAAGCTGCGGATCAATTCGCCAATGTCCTTCGGTATCCTGCACATCGCCCCGGCACTGCCTGAATTCCTGGCCCGTTATCCCGACCTGTCGGTGGAGATGAACCTGGATGATCGACAGGTCAACCTGGTGGAGGAGGGCTTCGACCTGGCTATCCGTATCGCCGAGTTGCCGGAGTCCTCCCTGATCGCCCGCCGTCTCGCCCCCTGCAGGCATGTGGTCTGTGCCACGTCAGCCTACCTGGAACGCCACGGCACGCCCCAGAAGCCGCAAGATCTGCAGCGGCACAACGCCATCACCTTCCGCTACCAGACAACGCCGGACGAGTGGCACTTTGTCTCCCGGCAGGGTGAGGTGAGCCGGGTCCAGGTGGGTGGCTCGCTGCAGATGAACAACAGCCTGGCCTTGCGCGAGGCGCTGCTGCGTGACGTGGGGCTGACCCTGATTCCCACCTTCATCGTCGGCGATGACCTGCGGGAAAATCGGTTGCAGGCGGTATTGAGCGATTACCGTACCCTGGAACTGTCGATCTACGCGGTCTATCCGCATCGCCGCCACCTGTCGCCCAAGGTACGGGCCTTCATCGATTTTCTGGCGCAGAAGATTTCCGGTTCGCCGTCCTGGGAGCAGACTTGAGCGACTGCAATAACATTTCCATCAAAAAAGCTTCACTGGATCGACATGTCTAGATAACCGGCCTGTCACAGAGGGTCTTTAGCATCTCCCGGCAATTGAACGAGGAGAGCGACATGACCGCCATTGCCCTGACCGGTGTTACCAAGACCTTTTCCCGAGAGCGTGATGCGAGCCCGGTGCTCAAGGGGATCGACCTGATCATCGAGCCGGGCGACATGGTAGCCCTGATCGGTCCCTCCGGATCCGGCAAGTCGACCCTGATGCGCCACCTCTCGGGTCTGACCCTGGCCGACCGTAACAGCCAGGGCGACGTGAGGGTGCTGGGACGCTCGATCCAGCGACAGGGTCGTCTGGAGCGGGATATCCGCCAATCCCGTGCCCAGATTGGCCACGTCTTCCAGCAGTTCAACCTGGTCGGCCGTCTCTCGGTGATGAAGAACGTGCTGATCGGCGGTCTTAGCCGGGTCCCGTCCCGGCGGGGTCTGCTCGGCTGGTTCACCGAATCGGAGAAACGGGCCGCCCTGGATGCGCTGGAGCGGGTGGGCCTGCGCGAGTTTGCCCTGAAACGCGCCACCGAGCTCTCTGGCGGTCAGCAGCAGCGGGTGGCCATTGCCCGCGCCCTGATGCAGCAGGCGCGGGTTATCCTGGCCGATGAGCCGATCGCCTCCCTGGATCCGGAATCGTCCCGCCGGGTGATGCAGACCCTGCGCGATATCAACCAGCGGGACGGCATCACCGTGGTCGTCACCCTGCACCAGGTGGACTACGCGCAGCAGTACTGCCGGCGCGCGGTCGCCCTGCGCCAGGGCGAGATCGTCTTCGACGACCAGATCAATGCACTGAACGAGACCCAGATCCGGGCGCTGTACGGTAGTGACCAGCCGGTGACCGAGGTGCAGAACATACCGTCCCGGGTACTGCCGTCCGATCGCCGTCTCGCTCTTGCCTAACCTGAAACACCCTACACGGAGTCCACTGATGAAAATGAAAAAACTGTTCAAGAAAATTACCGCCGGCCTGCTGCTCGCCAGCACCCTTGG
>JAPHTA010000368.1 GCA_026196475.1 Sedimenticola sp. | reverse complement strand
TCTACGGAAAAATCGTAATCGAAGTGCGCAGAGTTGTAGGATGGGTGGAGTCGGCACGACGTAACCCATCATCTATCCCGGTCATGTTGATGGGTTGCGCTTTGCTCCACCTATCCTACCGCCGGCACTGTTCGGGGCGGGCCTCCTATGACTCGTTGTTACGCGGCTTTCTGCGTATCGCCGGCAACTGGGAAACCAGCATGCCGGCGAGCATCAGGGCGCATCCGGCCAGGCCCCTGGGGCCCAGGGATTCGTCCAGCAGCAGCCAGCCACCGAGGGCGGCGAACACCGACTCCAGGCTGAGGATGATCGCTGCGTGGGCGGCGGGTGCCTGGCGCTGCGCCACCACCTGCAGGGTGTAGGCGACTCCGACGGAAAGGAGACCGGCGTATCCGATCGGTAACCAGACCTGGCCGATCGCGCGGGTATCGAAGGATTCCAACAGCAGGGCGACCAGGGAACTGAGCAGGGTGCAGACCAGGAACTGGCCGAAGGCGAGGCGCAGGACATCGAGACGACGGCATAGCCAGCCGATCAGCAGCACGTGGCCGGCCCAGAAGAAGGCCCCGATCAGTTCCAGCAGATCACCGTAGGCCAGTGTCAGCTGGTCGGTGATGCTGAGCATGAAAAGCCCGACCAGGGCCAGCAGTGCGCCGACCCAGGTGTTGATGCCGGTTTTGTGCCGCCACAGCAGAGCGATAATGGGTACCAGCACGATGTACAGCCCGGTGATGAAGCCGGCGTTGCCGGCGGTGGTGTAGACCAGTCCCATCTGCTGCAGGGAGGAACCGGAGAACAACAGAACACCGGCTGCCAGGCTGCCCATGGCGAGTTGCCCAATCGGTTGGGATGGTGCCCTTCTGTGCCACCAGAGCAGGGGCAGCAGGGAGAGTGTGCCCAGTGCAAAGCGGGCGCTATTGAAGACAAAGGGGCCGATGTGATCCATGCCGGCCCGCTGGGCGACAAAGGCCAGACCCCAGATAATGGCGGTGACCAGCAACAGGCCGTCGGCCCGCCAGGTGGATACTTTCATCAGGATGATTCTCGTGGGGTGGAGCGGGCGTCGCCGGAATGATTACAAAGGCAACGATTCTACAGTTTGCCGTGGCTTTGTTCTATAATCCGCCCAGATAGCCGCCGGATTTTACACAGGGCAGGCGCCACGCTTCCGGCCTCCGAAAATCGGATCACGATTAACAATAATTCCGGACCCGCTCGATGTCTTCAGAAAACGCTGGCAACAACGGCCCCGTGATGGTGGTCGACAATCTCTACAAGCGTTTCGGCAACCTCGAAGTCCTCAAGGGGGTCTCTCTCACGGCCAACGAGGGTGATGTGATCTCCCTGATCGGCTCCAGTGGCTCCGGAAAGAGCACCCTTCTACGCTGTATCAATCTGCTGGAGACACCCGACTCCGGTGCGGTCACCCTGCATGGTGAACTGATCCGAATGTCCCGAAACCGCCGCGGGGAGCCGGTTCCGGCCGATCCGAAGCAGGTGGACCGGATTCGATCCCGGCTCGGCATGGTGTTCCAGAGCTTCAACCTCTGGAGCCACATGAGCGTTCTGGAGAACGTGATGGAGGCACCGGTACACGTGCTCAAGGTGCCGAAACGGGAGGCCCGGGAGCGGGCCATCGCGATGCTCGACAAGGTGGGTATCGGCGACAAGATCGACCAGTACCCGGCCCAGCTCTCCGGTGGCCAGCAGCAGCGGGCGGCCATCGCCCGGGCCCTGGCTGTTGAACCGGAGGTGATGCTGTTTGACGAGCCCACCTCCGCTCTCGATCCGGAGATGGTGGGGGAGGTGTTGCGGGTGATGCGCCAGCTGGCGGAGGAGGGACGCACCATGCTGGTGGTGACCCACGAGATGGGGTTCGCCAGGGAGGTCTCGTCGAAGGTCCTGTTTCTGCACCAGGGTGAGATCGAGGAGCAGGGAACCCCGGACCAGGTGTTCGGAAATCCGGGATCAGAGCGCTGCCGGCAGTTTCTCGCCAGTAATTTCTGACAGGACACCGATCCAAAACGGAATATCGATTCGCACCACAACCTGAAAAGGAATGATCATGAAAAAGTTCACTTTACACGTCATGCTATTCAGCCTGTTTCTCTCTTTCGTCGGCGTGACCGGGGCTGAAACCCTCAAAGTCCGAATGGGTACCGAGGGCGCCTACCCTCCGTTCAACCTGATCGATAAGAACGGTGAGCTGGCCGGGTTCGACGTGGAGATCGGAAAGGCGCTCTGTGAAGCAATGAAGGCGGAGTGCGAGTGGGTCACCTCTGACTGGGACGGCATTATTCCGGCCCTGCTGGCGAAGAAGTTCGATACCATCATCGCCTCCATGTCGATTACCGAGGAGCGCAAGGAGAAGGTTGCGTTCACCAACAAGTACTACACCACGCCGGTCAGGTTCGCCCGTGCCAGGGGCACCGATTTCGAGATCAGCGAAGAGGCGCTGGAAGGCAAGATCGTTGGTGTCCAGAGCTCCACCGTGGCGGAGAATTTCCTGCGTGGCCGCTTCGGGGATATCGTCGAGGTGAGAGCCTACGGTACCCAGGACGAGGCCAACCTGGACCTGCTCTCCGGGCGGGTCGATCTGCTTCTGGCCGATTCCTTCGTGCTGGGCGAGTTCCTGAAGAGTGAAAGCGGACAGCCTGCCGAGTTCGTGGGCCCTGCCTTCACTGACAAGCAGTACCTGGGCGAGGGAATCGGGATCGCGGTACGGAAAGAGGATACCGAGTTGCTGGAAAAGCTGAACCAGGCGATCCGACAGATCCGCGAGGACGGCACCTATGCCCGCATCAACGCCAGGTACTTCGAGTTCGATGTCTACGGTGATTGATCTGCTGTTTCGGTTCAGTCCCGTTTACGTGGCAAGTTGACAGGGCGAGCGGATGTTTGACTTGCAAGGTTATGGCGGGCTGCTGCTGGACGGTTTCTGGATGACCCTGGCGGTGGGCCTCAGCTCAATGTTGCTGGCCATACTGCTGGGGCTGCTCGGGGCCTGGGCCAAGCTGGCCCGAAGCCGTACCGCCAACCTGCTGGCCGATACCTACACCACCGTGGTGCGGGGTATTCCCGAGCTGATCCTGCTGTTGCTGGTCTACTTCGGAATCCCGACACTGATCCAGGATCTGGCGCAGCGCATGGGCTACGAAGTGACGGTGGATCTCAATCCGTTCCTGGCCGGTACCCTGGCCATCGG